>JANNDT010000409.1:0-43109 GCA_031387905.1 Deltaproteobacteria bacterium | reverse complement strand
AGCCGTGGAGGAAGAGGTTTACTTTGCTTAGCTTGACCATGAGGTCGGTGGTGTCGTATCCGGCGAGGTTTTTATAGACCTTTTGTCGTTGCGCGTGTGTGAGCTTGTCGCCGGGCATCGTGGAACCCTGGGTTTGTGACGTGTAGTTAGGGAGGGAGGCTGCGCCGGTCGCCCCGTTGAGGGGCTCCCGACGCACGCTGCGCGTGTTATTGGCTGCCGGGGGGTGCGAGCAGTTTTTCGCGGCCGACGGCCCAGACCCAGGCGGCGAGTATTGCGAACGCGATTACTGCGGCCGCGTCGCTGGTTGAAATGGCGGGGATGAGTGTGCCGATCGCGAGCCTCGCGGAGAAGTTTTCATTCAGGCCGGCGACTAGCGCGAGCGCGGTGCCGCCGATGGCGCCGCCGGCGATTAGGCCGCTCGCGGCGAGGACGCCGGGGGAGGAGTCGCTTTCGGCGCTGCTGGCGGCTTTGCGGCGGCGGTCGACGAGCCAGCGGACGACGCCGCCGGTGAAGATCGGGGTCGTGGCGGAGAGGGGGAGGTAGACGCCGACGGCGAACGGGAGTGAGGAGATGCCGGCGAGCTCGAGGGTGATGGCGATGAAGGCGCCGATACCGACCAGACCCCACGGGAGCCGTTGGGTCAAGATGCCGTCGATGACCAGCGACATGAGGCGCGCTTTGGGCGCGTCAAACTTTTTGACGGGCGTGCCGTCATCGCGGTGGTCGACGACGCCATTGATGCCGGGGTCGACCAAGTACCGGATCGCGCCGGCGTCATCGACGAGGTAGCGGCCGGCGGGCACGCCCTCGGGAGCGCTGTCGCTGGTCAGGTGCACGACGTTGTATTCGCCGGCGTCGCGTTTCGCGTCGGGGCCGCGCAAGGGCTCGCGCTGCTCGAAGCGCGACCGCTCGATTGTTACGCCGGGGAACTCGCGCGCGGCGTAAACGGTGCGCACGTCGTTGAAGAGCTGGAGCGTCGCGCCGATCACGAGCGCGGAAATGCCCGCGCCGATCAGGATGCCGATTTGTTGGGAACGCGGCGTCGCGCCAACCAAGAAACCTGTCTTGAGATCTTGCGCAGTGGTCCCGCCGTTCGAGGAGGCGACGCACACGACGGCGGCGATCGAGAGCGCCGTCAGCCGATCCGCTGGCGTCGTCCAGCCGAACGCGAGGAAGAGCAGGCAGGTGCACAGCAGCGTCGCGACGGTCATGCCCGAGATCGGGTTCGAAGTGGAGCCGATCTCGCCGGTGAGGCGCGAAGAGACGGTCACGAACAGGAAGCCGAACACGAGGATGAGCAGCGCGGCGGGCAGCGAGACGCCGAGTGAGGGGAAGAGCATTAGGCCCGCGACCAGCGCGACGCTGCCGATTGCGACCGTCATCGGCGAGAGATCGCGATCGGTGCGCTCCGGCTCGGCGGCTCCCACGCCGCCGCCGCGTAGGCTCGCCATGCCCGCGACGAAGGCGCGCACGAGCGTCGGCAGCACGCGCGCGAGGGCGATCAGGCCGCCGGTCGCGACGGCGCCGGCGCCGATGTAGAGGATGTAGGCGTTGCGAATGCCGTTGGGTGTCAGGGCCGCGATGCGCTCGGTGGCCGGGAAGAGCGGGGCGGAGAGGCCGTCGCCCACCAGCGCGATCAACGGGATCAGCACGAGATAGGAGAGCACGCCGCCGGCGCACATGATGCCCGAGGTGCGCGGCCCGAGGATGTAGCCGACGCCTAACAGCTCGGGGGCCGCGTCGACGGCGAGCGAGCCGCCCTTCAGCCAGCCGAGCCCGCGCTCGACCGAGCCTTTGAGCAGCGCGAGGCCGCCGTCGCCGTTCACGAGTTTCACGAGCAGCCCGACGCCGAAACCCGTGAACACGGTCTTCGCGGTGGTGCCGCCTTTTTCGCCGGCGATCAGCACCTCGGCGCAGGCCGTGCCTTCCGGGAACGCGAGCGTGCCGTGCTCGCGCGCCACCAGGCCGCGGCGCAGCGGGATCATCATCAGGATTCCGAGCAGCGCGCCGAGCAGCGCGATCGTCATGATGCGCGGCAGCTCCATGTCGAAGCCGAGCGTCATTAGGGCGGGCATCGTCACGGCGATGCCGAAGGCGATCGATTCGCCGGCGGAGCCCGCCGTCTGCACGATGTTGTTCTCGAGGATCGTCGCGCGGCGCAGCCCGAACGCGCGCGACAGCCAGCGGAAGATCGAGATCGAGAGCACCGCGACCGGGATCGATGCGCTGACTGTTAGGCCCGTCTTCAGCACGACGTAGAGCGACGCGGTGCCGAACACGATGCCGAGCACGGTGCCGAGCACGAGCGGCAGCAACGTGAGTTCGGCGATCGCATCGCGCGCGCGAACGAAGGGCGTATGTGCGGCGGCGGGTTCGCTCAGGCGCGTCTCCAGCATTCGGGGCGCGCGCACTCTAACTCGCGCGGAAGCGCTCTTTCGTGGGAAGATGCGCGCAGCGGGGAGAGATCCATTGGTGAAGCGTGTGCTCGTTCTCGGTTTGCTCCTGGTTGCCGCGGCCGGCGTCGCGCTGTTCGCCGGCGGGCAGGGTTGGCTCGGCGAACACGAAGCGCCCGGTGTGATCCGCGGCCCGGCGCGTGCGCCCGAGCGCGTGGCGGCAGAGGTCTCGCTGCAGCGCAGGGCGGCGGCCGCGCTCGCTGCGGGCGAAGCGAAGCAGATCCTGTTCTGCGAGCTGCACGAGCACACGACGTTCTAGTTCGACGCGTTCTTGATGAGTCTGCCCGCGGCCGTCGGCGATGGCGCGCATCCGCCGGCGGACGCATGCGATTTCGCGCGCCACTGCTCGGCGCTCGATTTCTGGTCGATCAACGATCACGCCGAGGGCCTCACGGCGGAGAACTGGCGCGACACGCTCTCTTCAATCCGCCAGTGCAACGCCGTGGCGGGCGACGGCGCGAGCCCGGACACGGTGGCGTTCATGGGCTGGGAGTGGACGCAGATCGGGGCGACCCCCGAGACTCATTACGGACACAAGAACGTGGTGCTGCGCGGGCTCGAGGACGCGGAGGTGCCGGCGCGCCCGATCGCAGCGGGCGGCGTCGCGCTCGCTTTTCGCACCGGCGGCGGCCCTTCGCTCGTTCAGCGCGGCCTGCTCGCGCTCGCCGGCGGCCACCCGCGCTATCGCGACCTCGCGCGCTTCTTCGCCGAGCGCGAGGGCAGCGTGGTTTGCCCAGCCGACGTGCCAGTGCGCGAGCTGCCGCTGGATTGCCTCGAGGTCGCGGACACGCCGGCGACGCTCTTCGACAAACTCGACGAGTGGGCGGTCGACTCGATCGTGATTCCGCACGGCACCACCTGGGGGCTCTACACGCCGCCTGGCTCGAAGTGGGACAAGCAGCTCGCCGGCCGCATGCAGGACGACGACCGTCAAACCCTGATCGAGGTGTTCTCCGGCCACGGCGATTCGGAGCAATTCCGCGACTTCCACGAGATCGAGTTCGACTCCGAGGGCAAGGCGGTCTGCCCAGCGGCGACGCCTAATTACCTGCCTACCTGCGTGCGTGCGGGCGAGATCATCCGCGAGCGTTGCCTCGCGGAGAGCGCCAGCGCGGAGGAGTGCGATGCGCGCGCGGCGAAAACGCGCGCGCTCGCGGCGCAGGCGGGCGGCCAGGCGCACCTCGTGGTGGACGGCGAGACCCCCGCCGACTGGCTCGATGCCGGGCAGTGCCGCGATTGCGATCAACCCGCGTTCAACTATCGCCCCGGCGGCGCCGCGCAGTACATCGCCGCGCTCGGCGGCTTCGACGACGACCCGGCGAGCCCGCGCCGCTTCCGCTTCGGCTTCATAGGCTCGAGCGATAATCACTTCGCGCGTCCTGGCACTGGCTTCAAGCAGAAGAACCGCCACGGGAACACCGAGTCGCGCGAGAGCACGTCGGGCGGGCCGCTCGCGAGGCTGACGACCGCGGCGCCGCTGCCGCCTTCCTCGCAACCGCGCGCGTTCGATGCCACCCAGTACACCGGCTTCCAGCTCGCCGAGATCGAGCGCCAGAGTTCGTTCTTCATGATGGGCGGCCTCACCGCGGTGCACGCCGCCGGCCGCGATCGCGCCGCGGTCTGGGACGCGCTCTCGCGCCGCGAGGTGTACGGCACCACGGGCCAGCGCACGCTGCTCTGGTTCGACCTAATCAATGCGCCCGGCGGCGCGGCGCCGATGGGCGCTCGAATCGAGCTCGCTGAAGCGCCGCTGTTCCGCGTGCGCGCGGCCGGTGCGTTCGAGCAAAAACCGGGCTGCCCAGACGAAACGCTCGGGGCGCTCGGCCCGGACGGGCTCGAGCGCCTGTGCAAAGGCGAGTGCCACAACCCAAGCGACGTGCGGCGGCCGATCACGCGCATCGAGATCGTGCGCATTCGTCCCCAACAAGCGCCGGGCGAGCCGGTCGCGCAGCTGATCGACGACCCGTTCCTGGTGTTGCCCTGCTCGGGCGATCCGGCCGGCTGTAGCGCCGAGTTCAGCGACCCCGAGTTCCCGACGCTCGGCCGCGAGGCGCTCTACTACGCGCGCGTCTACGAGGCGCCCGATCAAGCCATCAATGCCGGCGGCGTCCGCTGCGAGCGCGACGCAGAAGGGAACTGCCTGAAAGTGCAGCTGTGCCCGGGGCCCGACGGCGCCGCTGACGATTGTCTCGCCGAACGCGAGCCCCGCGCATGGTCGTCGCCGATCTACCTGAACTGGGCGCCGCCCGCGGCGGGGCGAAGCTCGGGAGCAGTGGTCGCCGCGCGCGAGTGACGCCAAGTCAACCGCGGCCCTTCGCGATTTCCCCTTTCCATGAGCGCACGTAGCGTTCAGAATGCGACGCCTTTAAGTGCGCGCCCTGACCAGGGCCGCACGCCGAGTTCGGTGCCGCTCACAAGGAGACCCTGATGTTCGCGCCCGCCATTCTTCTGCGTTGGCTCAGCGCTCTCGCGCTCGCGTTCGCGTTGACGACGCCGTCGTTCGCCCAAGAGGCCGGCGAGGAAGCCGCCGAGGCCGAGCCGGCCGCTGAGCCTGAGCCGGCGCCTGTGGCGGCCTACTCGGGCGTCGAAGAAATCACGATCACGGCGACCAAGCGCGCGACGAACATTCAGGACGTGCCGATCGCGGTCACTGCCATCACCGCCGACGGCCTCGCGGCGCGCGGCATCACGGACGTGAAGGAACTCCAGCAAGCCGCGCCGAGCCTCGCGATCACGGATTCCAACAGCACGACCAACGGTGGCACCATCCGCATCCGCGGCATGGGCACGTCCGGGAACAACCCGGGCCTCGAATCCGCGGTGGGCTCGTTCATCGACGGCGTCTACCGCAGCCGCTCGGGCCTCGCGCTGCAAGACCTCTTCGACATCGAACGCGTCGAGATCCTGCGCGGGCCGCAGGGCACGCTGTTCGGCAAGAACACGTCCGCCGGCTTGGTTCACATCATCACCAAGAAGCCCGAGTTCGAGTGGGGCGGCAACGTGAGCGGCACCATCGGCAATTACGACATGCGCAAGGTGCAGGCCAGCGTCACGGGCCCGATCCTCGACGAGAAGCTCGCCTTCCGTTTCGCGGGCATCTACCACCTGCGCGACGGTTACTACGACGACATCGACACCAAGGACACGTTCGGCGACCGCGACCGTTTCGCGCTCAAAGGCCAGCTGCTGTTCATGCCCACGGACACCTTGGATTTCCGCTTCATCGCCGACTACACGAAGATGCGCGAGCACTGCTGCCCGGCGACGTACTCGCTCGTCGGCTTGAACGCGGTCCACATCTTGGCGCTGGGCGGCGACGCGTCCGGAACCCTCAACGACGACAACCTGAAGGTGGGCACCAACTACGATCCGCAAGAGGATGTCGACGACGGGGGCGTCTCGCTCGACATGAACTGGGACCTCGACCCGGTTCGCGTGAAAGGCATCCTCGCGTATCGCAAGACGGATATTTTCCGTACTCAGGACATCGACTTCACCAACGCCGACATCCTGCGTCCCGGCGACACCAACGAAGGGTGGGAGAACTACAGCCTCGAGCTTCAGTTCTCAGGCGCCACCGACCGCGTCGACTGGCTGGTCGGTTTCTACGGGTACACCGAGGACCTCACCAACAATTCTTCAGTGAGGTTGGCGACGCAAGGCCCGGAGTACATCGGCCGGCTGGTTGGGCAGGCGACGTCGAACCCGGCGGCGATCCCAGTATTCCAGGCCCGATTCAATGTCGACGAGGGGCGCCACACGGACCTCGCTCAGGACAACAAGGGCTACTCGTTCTTCACCCATAACATCATGCACATCGCCGACCTCTGGGACCTCACGCTCGGCGCCCGCTATGGGTGGGAACGCAAGGAAGGCTCGGTGCTCCACGACAACACACCGGTGGGCGGGATCTACCGGGCGCCGTTCTGCGACCGAATCACAGGCTTCACGGCTCCACCCGGGTCGCCCGGCACTGCGAACTTCCGGAATTCGGTCGGCGCGAACCTGCGAGCCACACTCAGTAACACCTGCGACGACTTCAGCTGGGCCGCGAGCTACCAGAGCGACGACTGGACCGGAACGATCCAGCTCGCCTACGCGGCCACGGAGGACATCAACCTCTACCTGAGCGCCGCGCGCGGCTTCAAATCGGGCGGTTACAACCTCGACGCGGATTCGTTCAACTGCATTCCCGAAACCGTCGCGGCGACGCAATCGGCCGGCGGGCCGGTTCCGGTTCCTCAACCTGCCGGCACGGTCCTATCCGGGAACATCTACTGCCGGCCCGACGATCAGACCTCCTTCAAACCCGAGTTCTCCAACGCCTACGAGTTCGGCATGAAGTCGACCTGGTTCGACCGGCGCCTCGTGGCGAACCTGGCGCTGTTCTACACCGACTTCAAGGACTTCCAGCTCAATCAGTTCACGGGTTTGGGCTTCATCATTCGCAACGTGTCCCAGGTCCAATCGTATGGCGCGGAAGTCGAGTTGACGGCATATCCGTGGGAGGGGGTGATCAGTAACTTCTCGTTCACCTTCGCCGACACGCGTTATGGCGACAACATTGACACCTGCTTCCGGCTCAATCGTCCGGATCTTTCGGTGAATCGCTGTCCCGGCGACCCCAACCCGATCTCGGGCTCGCCCGACGATCCGCCGCTCGGCACGCCGCCGCCGTTCGAGTTCCCGACGAATCAATTCGCACGCGGCAAACAAATCACGCAGGCGCCAAGTATCACCCTGGCCCTTCAGCTCTCCATCCAAAAGCCGCTGCTCGACACGGGCTGGTTCTGGTACAGCGGTGGCAACGTCTACTACCGCGGCGCCCACAAGACTTCGTCGGACCTCGATTCGCTGAAGGGCGAAACTGCGCACACGAAACTGAATCTCCAGGCAGGCTTCCGTTCCCCGGACCAGCGCTTCGACATTCAGGCCTGGGTCAACAACGTGACGGATGAGATCGTGACGACTGGCAACTTCGACACGGTCTTCCAAGCCGGCAGCTTCAGCGCGTTCAAACAGACGCCGCGCACCTACGGCGTGACGGCCTCTTACAACTTCGGCGAGTAGCCGGAGCGTTTCGGCGATCCCAGAGGCCGACGATCGCGCGAGCGGGTCGTCGGCCTCTCGCATTTCAGCGAGTAAGCGTGGCACGCTGCGCGTTCTCAGGAGGCGCACATGCGAAAGCTCGGTCTCGGGTTGCTCGTCGTGGTGTTGCTCGCACTCGCGGGCGTGCTCGCCGTCTGGGAGGCGGGCCAAGGCCGCTTCGGCGCGCACGAGGGGCCGGGCACGCCGCACACCGCGCCCCGCACCGTGGCGCCCGCAGCGGCGGGTGCGAAGCAGATCCTGTTCGGCGATCTGCACGTGCACACCACCTTCTCGGACGACGCCTTCAGCTTCAGCCTGCCCGTGTTAGGCGGCGAGGGCGCGCACCCGCCGGCGGATGCCTGCGACTTCGCTCGCTACTGCTCGGCGCTCGACTTCTGGTCGATCAACGATCACGCCGAGCGCCTGACACCGGAGCATTGGCGCGAGATCGTCGGCGCGATCCGGCAATGCAACGAGGTGATCGCGGACCCGGTGAACCCGGACACGGTGGCGTTCCTCGGCTGGGAGTGGACGCAGATCGGGGACACGCCGGAGAATCATTATGGGCACAAGAACGTGGTGCTCGCGCACACGGACGACGCGCGCATCCCGGTGCGCCCGATCGGCGCCGAGCGCCCGGCTTCGCGTCAGCTGATCGCCCCGAAGCCGCTGCAGCGCGGCATCGCGGCCATCTCTCAGGGCGGGCGCTTCCACGATTTCGCGCGCTTCCAGGCCGAGAGCGACGCGGCGCAGCATTGCCCGAAGGGCGTACCCGAGCGCGAGCTCCCGGCAGATTGCATCGAGCTCGCGGCGACGCCCGCCGAGCTGTTCGAGAAGCTGAATGATTGGGGCCACGAATCGATCGTGATCCCGCACGGCACGAGCTGGGGCATGTACACGCCCATGGGCTCGAAGTGGGACAAGCAGCTCGTCGGCGCGCAGCACGACGAGCAGCGTCAAACACTGATCGAAGTGTTCTCGGGCCACGGCGATTCGGAGGTCTACCGCGACTGGCGCGACATCGAGTGGGATGCACAGGGCAAACCCGTGTGCCCCGCGGCGCGACCCGATTACTTGCCGTCGTGTTGGCGAGCCGGCGAGATCATTCGTGCGCGCTGCGCGACTGCGGGCGAGAGCGCGGACGAGTGCGAGCAGCGCGCCATCGAGGCGCGCGCCAACTACGTCGCGGCGGGCCTGCCCGGGCACCTGACAGTGCCCGGTGCGAAGGCGGAGGAGTGGCTCGACGCCGGGCAGTGCCGGGATTGCCGCTCGCCCTCCTTCAATTTCCGGCCGCTGAGTTCGATGCAATACATCCTCGCGCTCGGCAACTTCGACGACCCGGCGCATCCGCGCCACTTCCGGTTCGGGATTCTGGCCGCGAGCGATAATCACTTCGCGAGGCCGGGCACCGGCTACAAGGCGATCCGCGAGGGGCACACGGAATCGATGACCCGCGCGGCGCGACCGCAGGGCGATAGCGCGGTGACGCGCGCGATGGCGGCGCCACCGAGCGAGCCGAGTCCGCGCTCGATTCCGTTCGACCCGAATGCGGGGCTCTCGGGCTTCCAGCTGTTCGAGACCGAGCGACAGGCGTCGTACCTGACGACTGGCGGCCTAACAGCCGTGCACGCCGAGGGCCGCGACCGCGCGGCGATCTGGAGTGCGCTCAAGCGCCGCGAGGTGTACGGCACGAGCGGCCCGCGCATTCAACTCTGGTTCGACCTCGTGAACCCGCCCGGCGCCGCACCGGGCAGCGTCGCGGCGATGGGCAGCGAAGTCGCCATGCACGACGCGCCCAGCTTCCAGGTGCGCGCGCAAGGCTCGTTCGAGGAGAAGCCCGGCTGCCCTGATGAGAGCGTGGACGCGCTCGGGCCCGAGGAAATCGCGCGCATCTGCAGCGGCGAGTGCCACAACCCGAGCGACGTACGGCGCCAAATCACGCGCATCGAGATCGTGCGGATTCGCCCGCAGGCGCAAAAAGGCGAGGCGATCGCGCCACTGATCCAGGACCCGTGGCTCACGATCGCGTGCGCCCCGAGCGCCGAGGGCTGCACCGCAACCGTGAGCGACCCCGACTTCGCCGCCGGTGGCCGCGAGACCCTCTACTACGCCCGCGCCTTCGAGGCGCCGCGCGACGGCGTGAACGCCGGCGGCGTGCGCTGCGAGCGCGACGCCCAAGGCAACTGCACCAGCGTAAAACTGTGCGCCCGCGAAGACCCCAGCGAACAATGCCTCGCCCCCCACGAACCCCGCGCCTGGTCTTCTCCAATCTGGATAACCCCCACCCCCGCCGAAACCGCCGTTGCCCAGAACTAGCAAGATCACGAACCCACCCAACAGCGGGGCGCAAGGCCGCAAGCGAAGCGCGCAGCGAGGCGCAGTCTTCGGAGCCGAGCGGAGTAAACCAAGGAAGATCGCGAGCCCGGCCACGAACGGAGCGCACAGCGAGGCCCAGCCGAGCGATACCCAGCACGAGGGAGAACACCGATGAGTGCAATCCATTACGAACAGACTGACGGGATCGCGACCATCACGATCGATCGCCCGGAGAAGCGCAACGCGATGTCGTTCGCGGTGCTCGGCGAGTTCCTCGAAACGGTGAAGCGCGCGGGCGCTGACGCCGAGGCGCACGTCGTGATCGTGACCGGCGCTGGCGGCGCGTTCTGCGCGGGCACCGATCTCTCCGATCTCGCGAGCCGCCCGCCGGAGAACCGCGGCCTGCGCGGGCGCGCGGACGAAACCGAGCGCTGGTGGCCGCTCAGCGTCTGCCCGAAGCCCGTAATTGCTGCGGTGGATGGCGCAGCCGTCGGGATGGGCGCGGAGTTCACGAGCCAGTGCGACGTGCGCATCGCCTCGACGCGCGCACGCTTCGCCTGGAACTTCGCGCACCGCGGTCTCGTGCCCGACACCGGCGCGGGCACCTGGATGCTGCCGCGCTTGCTCGGGCCGGCGCGCGCGCTCGAACTGCTCTACTCGGGCCGCTTCGTCGACGCAGAGGAAGCGCTCGCGCTCGGCTACGTCCTGAAAGTCGTGCCGCCCGAGAAGCTGCAGGCCGAGGCGCGCTCGCTCGCGACGAGCTTCCTCACAGGTTCGCCGCTCTCGCACCGGCTCATCAAAGAGCTCGTGTATCAGAGCGCCTCGCGCGACCACGGCGCACACATGGAAGCGCACACCGCGGCGATGAAGATCTGCTTTTCGTCCGACGACCATCGCGAGGGCGTCGCGTCGTTCCTCGAGCGCCGGCCCGCGAAGTTCACCGGGAAGTAAGCGAACTGAAGCGCGCCCCGCGCGATTGGAGAAATGCCGATGGATCTCGCTCGCCTTCTCACCGGCCCGCTGTGGCCCGGCGCGCTCGACGCCGCGCTGCTGATCGGACGCGTCGCGATCGGCGTCTGCTTCGTGATTCACGCCCTCGGCAAGCTCGGTGTCGTCGGCACGGGCAACCTGCAGGGCTTCACGGAGTGGCTGCGTAGCCTCGGCGTGCCGATGCCCGAGCTGAACGCGCGCATGGCGATGCTCTCGGAACTCGGCGGCGGCAGCGCCCTCGCGCTCGGCCTCTTGACGCGCCCCGCCTGCGCCGTCTTGATCGGCACGATGCTGGTAGCGGGCACGCTCGGCCACAAAGGCGCGGGCTACCTAATCACCAACAACCCGCCCGGCGCCGAGTACACGATCAACCTCGGCGTGATCTGCGCGATGTTCTTCCTGCTCGGGCCCGGCGCGTACTCGCTCGACGCGCTGTTGTTCTGAAGCCGAAGGAACGAAGCAGATGAGACTCGACGGAAAAATCGCGCTGATCACGGGCGCGTCCCGCGGCACCGGCGAGCAGACCGCGCGGTTGTTCGTGGCGGAGGGCGCGCGCGTCGTGATCGGGGACGTGCTCGAGGCCGAGGGCCGCGCGGTCGCGCAGGCGCTCGGCGACGCCGCACACTTCGTGAGACTCGATGTCGCGAGCGAGGCGAGCTGGGCGAACGCGGTCGAGGAAACCCGCGCGCGCTTCGGAGCGCTGAACGTGCTCGTGAACAACGCCGGGCTCTTGCACCGCGGCCCGCTCGAAGACACGACGCCGGAGGTGTTCGAGCGCTTGTTCCGGGTCAACCAACTCGGGCCGTTCCTGGGCATCAAGGCCGTCGCGCCCGGCATGAAAGCCGCGGGCGGCGGCTCGATCGTGAACATCTCCTCGATCGATGGTCTGATGGCCCACACGAACCTAATTGCCTACGTCTCGACAAAGTGGGCGCTGCGCGGCATCACGCGCGTGGCGGCGCTCGAACTCGGCGTGCACGGCATTCGCGTGAACGCGGTCTGCCCCGAAGTCGGCGGCCCGGCGATGCGCGCGCCCTACGTGCCGGCGGGTATCGACCCCGTGAAGATCCTCGCGGTGACCCACGACGTGATCCCCTACAACCGCAAGCGCGAGCCGCTCGAGCTGATCCGCGATGTCGCGCGCATGGTGCTGTTCCTCGCGTCGGACGAGAGCCTCAGCTGCACGGGCGCCGACTACGCGGTCGATGCGGGCGGCAGCGCCGGCCAACGCACGAAGTTCTGAGCGGACCCACGGAGGGATGATGCGCACCGGTATTCGCGCGCTCTCGGAGATCGCGCGCTTCGACGAAACCTGCGACGTGCTCGTGCTCGGCCTCGGCTGCGCAGGCGCCTCCGCCGCGATCGAGGCGCGCGCTGCGGGCGCAGACGTGCTCGTGCTCGAGCGCTCGAGCGGCGGCGGCGGCACCTCCGCGATGTCCGGGGGCGTGATCTACCTCGGCGGCGGCACGAGGCTCCAGCGCGCCTGCGGCTTCGAAGACTCGCCCGAGGAGATGTTCAAGTACCTAATGGCTTCGGTCGGCCAGTTCCCCGACGAGCCGAAGATCCGGGCTTACTGCGACGGCAGCGCTCTGCACTACGACTGGCTCTGCGCCCAGGGCGTCCCGTTCAAGCAGACGTTTTATTACGGCTGTTCGGGCGAGCCGCCGACCGACGATGGGCTCGTCTGGTCGGGCTCGGAGAAAACGCACCCGTACCGCGAGCTCGCGCGGCCCGCGCCGCGCGGCCACGTGCCGCAGCATCCGCACCAGACCGGCCACGTGCTCATGAAGCACCTGATCGCGAGCGCGCGGGCGAGAGGCGCGCGCATCGCGGGCGACACGCGCGTGACGGCGCTCGTCGTGGACGCAGACGGCGCGATCGTGGGCGCCGTCGCCCAGAGTTATGGCGCACAGCGCGCAATCCGCGCGCGCGGCGGTGTCGTGATCGCGACCGGCGGCTTCGTGTTGAACGACGAGATGCTGCGCCGCTGGCTGCCCGACGCGCTGCGTTGCTCGATGCGGGTCGCCGCGGACGGCGACGACGGCAGTGGCATCCTGCTCGGCATGGCGGCGGGCGCCGACGTCGCGCATCTCGACAAGGCGTCGGTTTCGCTGCCCGTGACGCAGCCGTGGGGGCTGAAGCGCGGCGTGATCGTGAACGCACAGGGCCAGCGCTTCATCAACGAAGACACCTATTACGGCCGGCTCGGCGAAGCGGCGCTCTTCCAGCAGAGCGGCCGTGCCTTCATGATCGTCGACGACGAGATCTTCGAGAAGCCGGAGTACCCGAACACGGGCAACCTCGCGGCGGTGGGCGAGACGATCGCGGAACTCGAAGCGGAACTCGGCTTCGTGAAGGGCAGCCTCCAGAGCACGATTGCGATCTACAACGAACTCGCCGCGAGCGGAAACGACGCGGCGTTCGGCAAGGACGCGGAGTACTTGAAGCCGCTCGTCAGAGCGCCCTTCGGCGCGTTCCACTGCTCGACCGAGAACTGCCTCTACGCCGTCTTCACGCTCGGCGGGCTGGTCACCGACAACGACGGCCGCGTGCTCGATCCCGGCGGGCGCGTGATCCCCGGGCTATTCGGCGCTGGCCGCGCGACGTCGGGCATCTCGGCCGGCAGCTACTCGAGCGGTATGTCATTAGGGGACGGCACGTTCTTCGGGCGCAGGGCTGGCCGCGCGGCGGCGGGCGAGAAGTAGCCGGCGCGGGCGCCACAGTGAGCAAGATCGGCGCGGATCGACTCACAGCAGCGCATCCAGCGCCGCGAGCGCGTCCGCGAGATCTGGCTTCACGAGCACGCCGCGAATCCCCAAGCGCTCGGCCGCCTCGATGTTGCTCGCGGCGTCATCGAGGAACAGGCACTCCTCGGGCGCGATGGCGTCGCCGAGCAGCGCGAGCGTGTGGTGGAAGATTGCGGGGTTTGGCTTGCGCATGCGCACCTCGCTCGAATCCACGATCACGTGGAAGAGTTCGTCCGCGGGCAGCATCTTTCGCCAGGATTCGCGGAACTCGGCGATGTTGTTGGTCACGAGCGCCGTCCGATAGCCGCGCGCAACCACGGCGTGGGCGCGCTCCAGCATCGCGCCGTGAGCGCCGCGCGGGACGCTCGCCATCGAGGCGAACAGCTCGAACGGGTCCGCATCGATGCGCTCGGCGCGCCCCAGTTCGCGGATCGCGTTGCGCGCGTCGAGCAACGTCACCTCCCCGCGCTCGAGCCGATGCCACGGATGATCGGTGTCTTCGTGATAGGGGCCGAACACGAGTTCGAGCACGCGCTCCGGATCCGCGCCGATCTGCGCGCTGTAATCGCGCGCGCCGTCAAACGGGCTCGGCGTGAAGACGCCGCCAAAGTCGAACAGCACGGCGCGAATCTTCGTCACGTCAAGCCGGCCTAATTCCCGCAACATCGGCCATCAGTTCGATCGCCTCGCTCTGCTCGGTGTGCAGCGTCATGCCCGTCAACCCCTCGAGATCCCGCCACGCCTTGAAGCGTTCGCGGATGCGCGCGGGCGGCCCGATCAGCGCGCCTTGGTCCACGTACTCGTCCGGGACCGCGGCGATCGCCTCCGCCTTCTTGCCGGCGAGGAACAACTCCTGAATCCGCTCCGCCGCCTCGGGGAAGCCGCGCAGCTTCATCATCTCCTTGTGGAAGTTCTTGGTCTTGTGACCCATGCCGCCGACGTAGAGGCCGATGAAGGGCTTCTGCGCGTCGAGCGCCTTGCGCACGTCGTCGGTCACGAACACCTGACAACCGCTCTGGATCTCGAAGCCCTTGCCCAGGCCCTTGGCGCCGCCTGCGCGCGCGAAGCCGCGCTCGAGCGACGGCTTGAAGATGTGCTTGGTGTCCGGGTTGTATCCCATCGGCAGCCAGCCATCGGCGAGCTCGGCTGTTAGGGAGACATTCGCGGGCTGGCCGGTGCCGAGGAAGATCTTCGTGTTGGGGTCGGTGTGCAGCACGCTCTTCAGCGGCTTGCCGAGGCCGGAGGAACCCGGCCCGCGATAGGGCAGTCGAATCTCCGGGCCGTCGTGCGCGACCGGCGCCTCGCGCCGCAACACCTTGCGCATGATCTCGACGTAGTCGCGCAGCCGCGCGTTCGGCTTGCCCCAGGGCGTGCCGTACCAGCCCTCGACGATCTGCGGGCCCGAGAGCCCAAGGCCGATGATCACGCGCCCGCCGCCTGCGAGTTGATCGACGGTCGCCATCGCGAGCGCGGTCGCGGCAGGCGTGCGCGCCGCGGTTTGGATCACCGCGGTGCCGAGGCGAATGCGCCGGGTGTGCGCGGCGAGAAACGCGAGCGGCGTAATCGCGTCTTGCCCGTAGATCTCGGCGGTCCAGACCGAGTCATAGCCGAGCTGCTCGGCCCTAATGACTCGCTCGACCGGCAGGTTGACTCGCGGGTTCGCCCACTGCAGTGCCAGACCGAGTTTCATGCGCGCCTCCCAAGCAGGCGCGCAGTATGGGTGATCGCGCAGTGCCTCGCCCGGTGCGTGCGGCGTGTGCGGCGCGGTTGACGCGGGCCTCGCATCGGCGCGAGGATCGCGGCGATGCCTGGGCCGCCCATCGAAACGTTCGCTCGCGAAGTGCCTGAGACGCGCTTCGGGAAGTGGTTCCAGGGTACGGACATCTGGCGTCGCTATGTCGTGCTCGACACGCTCGCAGTGCTCGAGCGCCTGCTCGCGCAGCCGGAGGCACGCTTCGCGCGCATTCTCGACGCCGGCTGCGGCAACGGCCTCGCGCTTGCACGCCTCGACGCGCGCTTTGCGCCAGAGGAGATCGTCGCGCTCGACGCAGATGTGGAGATGCTCGCGCGCGTGCCCGACGAGGCCGCGAGTTGCCATGCGAGAGTCGAGGTGCGCGGCGGCGACGTCGCCGCGCTCGCGCAGGAAGACGCGAGCTTCGACCTCGTGCTCTGCCATCAGACGCTTCACCACACCGGGCGCCAGCGCGACGCACTGGCCGAGTTCCGGCGAGTTCTCAGGCCCGGTGGCGTGCTGTTGCTCGCCGAGTCATGCCGCGAGTTCGTCACTCGCTTCTCGGTGCGCGCGTTCTTCCGCCACGCGATGCACGCGCAGCACACGGCGGAGGAGTATGCGGCGCTCGTGCGCGAGGCGGGCTTCGAGATCGCGGCGATTGCGACGCCGGATCCGTGGTGGTCGCTGCGCGATCTCGGCCTCAGCGATCGCCTCGCGCGGCGGGCGCATCCGGCCGACGCGCCGCACACGCTGGTCTGCATCTCCGCGCGGCGGGCCGCGTGATGCGCGCGCTGGGCTGGCTCCTGCGCGGCATTGCGGCGCTCGCGCTGCTGATCGTCGTCGTCGCGCTCGCAGGTGCGCTCTGGGCCGCGTTCCGCGTGAAAACCTACGAGCAGCGCGACGACGCCGCGTCGCTCGAGCGCAAGCGCGTCGAACTGGCCTTCATGCGCGAGCAGGCGAGCGGAGCCGGCGCCGCTCTGCGCCCTAACATCGTGCTCATCCTCTTCGACGACCTCGGCTACGGCGATCTCGGCGCTTACGGAAGCCGCGCGCTCGCGACACCGCGCATCGACGCGCTCGCCGCCGGAGGCGCCACGTTCGAGTCGTTCTACGCGCCCGCGCCGTACTGCACGCCGTCGCGCGCGGGCTTCCTCACCGGCCGCTGGCCGATCCGCACGACGCTCACGCAGGTCGTCTTCCCGAGCGGTCACGCGGTCAATCACATTCAGCGCATCGCCGGCCGGCCGATTCGTTTGCCCGCAGACGAGATTCTGTTGCCCGAGGCGCTAAAGGCAGCCGGCTACGCGACGGCGATGGTCGGCAAGTGGCATCTCGGCGACGAGGCGCCAAGTCTTCCGAATGATTTCGGCTTCGATCATTACTTCGGCGTGCTGCACAGCAACGACATGACGCCGCTGCCGCTCTGGCGCGACCGCGAAGTCGCCGAGCCGCATCCGGTGGATCAACGCTTCCTCACGCCGCGCTACACGGATGAGGCGATCGCCTGGATCGAGCAGCAGCGCGGGCCCTTCTTCCTGCACTTCGCGCACAACTTCCCGCACATCCCGTTGCACACGACGCCGGAGCAAGCCGGCAAGAGCGACGCCGGGCTCTACGGCGACGTAATTGCTGACCTCGACGCGAGCGTGGGCAAACTCGTCGATGCGCTCGAGCGGCTCGGCATCGCGGAGAACACGCTCGTGCTGATTACGAGCGACAACGGGCCGTGGTTTCAGGGCAGCGCGGGCGGCGCGCGCGGGCGCAAGAACGACACGTTCGAGGGCGGCATGCGCGTGCCGTTCATCGCGTCGTGGCCGGGGCGCATCGCGCCGCGGCGGATCAGCGAGGCGGGCGCGGGCGTCGACGTGTTGCCCACCGCGCTCGCGCTCGCCGGTGTGCCCGCGCCGCGCGATCGCGCGATCGACGGAATCGACCTAACAGGCGCGCTGCTGCGCAGTGAAGCGCTTCCGGAGCGGCCCGTGTTCTTCTACTCCGACCGCGAGCTGCAAGCCGTGCGAATCGGGCGCTGGAAGCTGCACACGCGCCACGGCGTCTACGGCGGCGCGCCGTGGTCTACCCCGCTGGCGCCGCTCGCGCCGCAGGGCCCGTGGCTGTTCGATCTCGCGCGCGATCCCGACGAGGCCTACGACGTGCATGAGAAGTTTTCTGATGACTTCGCGCGGCTCGACGCCGTGCGCGCCGAGTGGCAGCGCGAGGTCGCAGCGAACCCGCGCGGGTGGAAGTAGCGCCGGCGTCGAGAGACGTGAGTCCGAGGTGAAAGCGTGGTCAAGGGAAGCTGCCTGTGCGGCGAAGTCGAGTTCAGCGTGGGCGACGAGCTGACGCCGATCCAGCTCTGTCACGCCACGCGTTGCCGCAAAGCGACTGGCGGCGCGTATGCGCCGGAGCTGCTCGCGCCGGCGAGCACGCTGCGCTGGCTTCGCGGCGCGGAGCGAGTCGCGATCTATCAGGCGCCGCTGCTGCGCGAGCCTCCGGCCTACCGGCGCGCGTTCTGCATGACGTGCGGATCGCCGCTGCCGGTCGAACTCGCCGGCACGCCGTTCGTTCTCTTGAATCCGGGCGTCTTGGACGACGACCCGGGCTCACGCCCGTTTCGCCACGCGTTCGTCGGGCAGAGAGCGAGCTGGCACGTGCTCACGGACGATCTCCCGCGCTTCGACGCGCAGCCACCGCCGCCGGGCTCGCAGACGAAGGCCTGAGCGCGCCGACTTCGGAGTCGGTTCCCAGCGGACTCGCGCGCGCTCGCGCGTTGACTCCGTCCTCTCGCCGCCCAATCATGCGCGCGCATGGACGCCGCAACCGCCGAACGCATCCGCAAGCAAATCGCGTGGGAGAGCGCGCGCGAAGGACCCGTGCCCGGCTTCCCTGCGCTCACCCCGATTCCCGGCGCGCGCTACACGAGCGCGGAGTTTTTCGCGCTCGAGCGCGAGCACTTGTGGCGCAAGAGTTGGTTGCTCGCGGCGCGCGAGGAGGACTTCGCCGGGCCGGGCGCCTACGTGCGCTTCGAGCGCGCCGGCGCGCCGATCCTGATCGTGCGCGGAGAAGACTCGCGGCTGCGCGCGTTCTATAACACCTGCCAGCACCGCGGCGCGCCCGTCGTGCGCGATGCCTGCGGCGTCGCGAAGCGGCTGCGCTGCCAATACCACAGCTGGACGTACGACCTCGAAGGCAGACTCGTCGGCGTTCCCGATCGCCGCGACTTCGCCAATCTCGACGAGAGTGCGCGCGGCCTGCGCCCAGTGCGCTGCGAGAGCTGGGACGGCTTCGTGTTCGTGAACGAGGACCCGCAGGCGCCACCGCTGCGCGCGTGGCTCGGCCCGATCGCGCGCGATTTCGCGGCGCTCGAGTGCGGCCAACTGCGCAAGCTCGCGGTCCGGACCAAGCGCGTGCCGTGCAACTGGAAGGTGGCGGCCGACGCGTTCATGGAGGTCTATCACATCAACACCATCCACCCGCGCTCGGTGTCGCAGACGCTCGACTACCGCGGCGGCGTGATGGCGCTCTTCCCGAACGGGCACACCCGCATGGTGACGCCGAAGTTTCCGCAGGCGATCGCAGCGCGCGGCGAGACGCGCAGCGATCTGCCTCGTGTGCTCGGCGCGAATGACCTGATCCGCGACACCAATGTCGCCTACGGCATCTTCCCGAATTTCATCACGCCGCTCGACACGGTCGGCTTCCCAGTCATCACGTTCTGGCCCGAGGACGTGCGCACCACCGAGATTGTCTGGGAGTGGTTTGCGCCCGAGGGTCAGCGCGAGAGCGATCCGTTCTGGAGCGCGATGCTGCCCGGCTTCGACTCGGTGATGGACGAGGATTTCATGAACCTCGCACCGATGCAGAAGTCGCTCGAATCGCCCGGGCTGCGCTCGATCCCGCTCAGTTATCAGGAGCGGCGGATCTATCACTTCCACGAAGAGATCGACCGCGTGATCGGGCGAGAGAAGATTCCTGCCGAGCTGCGGGTCGAAGCGCTGCTCGAGAAATTCGTCGAGAGCTGAGCCAAGCCAAACGGGAGCCCTCCATGAAAATCGGCACTGTGTTTCCCACCTGCGAGATCGGGACCGACCCGGTCGCGATTCGCGATTTCGCACAGGCAGCCGAGCAGCTCGGCTATTCGCATCTGATCACGTACGACCACGTGCTCGGCGCGGTGCACGCGGGCCGCGACCCGAGACTCGGCGGCCCGTACACCGAGCACAACGCCTTTCACGAACCGTTCGTGCTGTTCGGTTACCTCGCGGCGCTCACCAAGAGACTCGAGCTGGTGACGGGCGTGATCATTCTTCCGCAGCGCCAGACCGCGCTCGTCGCGAAACAGTGCGCCGAGATCGCGCTGCTCTCCGGCAACCGCTTGAAACTCGGCGTGGGCACAGGCTGGAACTACGTCGAGTACGAAGCGCTGAACGAATCGTTCGCGACGCGCGGGAAGCGCTTCGACGAACAGGTCGAGTTGTTGCGGAGACTCTGGACGACGCCGGTGCTCGACTACGAAGGCACCTACCATCGCGTGGACCGCGCCGGGATTCTGCCGCTGCCGACGAGACCGATCCCGATTTGGTTCGGCGGCTTCTCAGGGCCGGCGTTCAAGCGCGCGGCGCGCCTCGGAGATGGCTTCCTGTTCGGCGCATCGACTTCCGTGATGCTCAACTACAACGATCAGCTGAAGGCAGAACTCGAGAAGACCGGGCGCGCAAAGGGCTTCGAGGTGGACGCGATCACGGGCTTTGGCGAAGGACCCGACGCGTGGCGAAGGGCCGCGGAAACCTGGAAGGCCGCGGGCGCGACGCACTTCTCGATGCGCGCGATGAGCACTGGGGCCTCGCTGATCGGCGACAAGGATCCGGGCTTCAAGACGCCCCAACAACACATCGACGCGCTGGCGGCGTTCATGGCGGTGGTCAAGGACGTCTGAGCGGTTCGCTGGCGGGGGAGGCCGCGTGACGCCTGTGCGCAGCTTGGTCGCGCTCACGGCCGGCGTGAGCGCGCTGCTCGCGGCGTGGCTTTGGGAACTGCAACGGCGCTCTCCCGGCGAGGAGGCGCTCGAGATCTTCGGGCGGCTGTTCGTGTACGGCGACGCGCCAGCAGCGTGGCTTTTTCTGCCGATACTCGCGCTCGCGTGTTGGCCGCCACTGCAGCGCGCGGCGCTGCGCTTCGCGCGCGCACTCGGTGAGCACCCCGTCGCCGCGGCGAGCGCGTGCGCCATCGCGTTCGCGCTCGGTGCTCGCTTCATCTATCAGGCGCAGCCGCTCTCGCTCGACGAGTACGCGCCTGTCTTCCAGAGCGAACTGTTCGCTGCCGGCCGGCTCACCGCCCAGGCGCCGCCAGGCCTGCTCGATTTTCTCGTACCGCGCGACATGCAGGAGTTCTTCTTCAGCGCCTCGCGGACGACGGGCGAGGTCGCGAGCGGTTACTGGCCGGGCTTCGCGCTGCTGCTGACGCCGTTCACTCGGCTCGGAGTCCCGTGGCTGCTCAACCCGCTGATCGGCGCCGCCACGATCTGGCTCGTGCAGCGCGCCGCGCTCGATCTGTTCGGCTCTCGCGAACTCGCTGGCCTCGCAGCGCTGATCACGCTTGGCTCCGCAGCCGTCACGCTGAACGCACTCTCGTTCTACGCGATGCCCGCGCACTTGCTCCTGAACCTCGCATTCGCGGCGTTGCTCGCGGCGCCATCTGCGCGGCGCGCGCTCGCGGCCGGCGCGCTCGGCTCGCTGGCGCTCACGCTGCACAACCCATTCCCGCACGTGCTGTTCGCGGCGCCCTGGCTCGTGTGGCTCGCACTGCGCGCCGACCGCGCGCGAACACTGCCCGCGCTCGCGGCCGGCTACCTCCCGCTCAGCTTGTTACTGGGCGTGGGCTGGAGCCTGCTGCTCGCGGGCTTCGCCGGCGGCAGTGCGGGCACGGCGGCGCGCGCGGCGGAGCCCGGCGCGGTGTTCGCGTGGCCGAGTGGAGCGATCGTCGCTGTTCGCGCGATCGGCTTCGCGAAGCTCTGGCTGTGGGCAGCGCCGGCCGCGCCCTTGCTCGCATTGTTGGGGATTCGCGCCGCGCGGCGAGACGTGCGCCTCTCCTTGTGGACCGCGTCCGCGGCGCTCACCGCGCTCGGATATTTCTTCGTGCCCTTCGATCAGGGCCACGGCTGGGGGTACCGCTACTTCCACTCCGCGTGGGCGGCGATCCCGCTGCTGGCGGTCGCAGCTCTGCACGCCGTGCACGACGAACGCTCGCGCGCCGGACTCTCGGGCTTCGCGGCTGCGTGCGCGCTCGCGAGCCTCGTCGTACTCGGGCCGCTGCGCGCTCATCAGGTACACGCGTTCATCGCTGGGCACCTCGCGCAGTTGCCGCTCGCTGCGCGCGGCACGCCACAGCTCGTGCTCGTGAACACGGCCGCAGGTTATTACGCGATCGACCTCGTCCAGAACGACGCGCTCTTCGCGCGCCGCCCGCTCGCAATGGAGAGCCTCGGCGCTGCCGCCGACGCCGAGATGCGGCGCAGACACTTTCCGAATCTCGTCCTGCTCGCCGCCGACGAGCGCGGCCAAGTCTGGGGCCGGCGCTGACGCGCGCGCTCCCCGCGGCTCACAACAAGTCCGGTGACCAGATGTCCTGATCTTGGCCCCAGCTCTCGCCGCTGAAGTCCCAGCGCGTGAGGCTCATCCACGCGAACAGTCCGGGGCTGGCCTGGTTGGCGAAGCGGTTCACGGTGCTGCCGGTCGCGTGCAGCGCGCGGCCGAGCGCATCGCGCGCTTCGATTGTTATGCGCGCGGGCCACGCAGCGCCGCCGCGTTCGATCGAGCGCGTGCCGGCGACGAGCGCGGCCTTCTCACCGTCGCGCACGAGGTAGCCCGTCACGATCGGCTGCACGTCACCGCGGCCGCCGAGCCCCGGCGAGGCGAGACTCATCGCGAGAAACGAATCGCGCGCGCTCGCGATCGCGTAAGCGTAGGCGCCGCGCGTGCTGCGGTCGTCGCGGCGAATGCCCCAGCTGCGGTCGCGCATGTCCGGCGCGTCGATGGCGATGCGCCGCCCGCGCAGCACGATTTCTCCGCGCACCCGACAAGGCTGGTCGATGTGGCCGTGGCCGTCGCGAATGCCGGCGTCGTGCGCGGGGATCAGCCCTGTGTATTCGAGCTCCGCGCTGAAGCGCGCGCCGTCCTGATAAGTGACGCGGTAGCGCTGCAGTGGCTCGAGCACCGCGTAACGCAGCGCGCCGAGTGCGAGCTGGTCGAGATTCGTCACGGGCAGCGGCGAGTGCCAGTTCGCGCGCGAGTAGAGCGCGCGCCACGGTTCGTGCGCGGAAGCGTCCCACACCGAGACGGCCAGCGAGCAAACCCCTTGGTTCGGGCGAAACAGCGGGTAGAAGCAGCCCGAGATGCGCTCCTCGGGATGCGCAAACGAGAACCAGCAGGTCTCGCTCCACCACGGGTCGTGGGCGGCGGGGGGATGGAAGCGGTCGTCGTCGGGCGTGAGCATGAGCAGCTCCAGGGATCAGGGATCGAGGCTGTGCGGAATCTCCGCGAGTGGCTTCGCCGCCAGCGCGGCCACGGGCGGCCAGAGCGCGAGCCGCGCTGCACCCACGTTCGCGAGCCACGCGAGCCAGGCGGCGTCCTCGCTGGGCGCGGCCTCCGCGATGCGCGCCGCGATCGCACGCCGGCCCGCGGCGAGCGACTCCGGCGGCGCCCCAAGAACGGCCGTAATGCCTGCGCGCTCCGCCTCGCGCACGGCCTCGCCGAGGCGCGCGTGCGCTGCAAGGTGCAGCGTCATCAGCATCACGCCGCGCGCACGGCGCTGCGCCTCACCGGTGAGCGCGGGCAGCACGATGCCGCCGAGATCGCCCGCCAGCGCGTCGACGACTTCGGCCGTGTCGCTCGGTTCGGCGGGCGCAAGCGGCGGCGGCGCGCTCAGCGCAGTGCCCGCGAGCCCTGCGAGCGCGCGGGGCAACAGCGCATCGATTAGGGCGATCAGTGAGAAGTACACCGAGCGGTCGAGCGTCTTCGCGCCGTTGTCGAGCGCGGCGAGGCACGACACCAGCCAGCGCAGCATCACGAACGCGCGGTAGTAGGCGACGCGCTGCGGGTTTACCGGCAGGCCGGTGCGCGAAGACCAGCGCGCGAGTTGCGCAGCGAAGTCGCCCACGTCGGCGTTCATGTGGTGGCCGCGGAAGGCGAGCCAGCCGAGGTCGTCCATCGGGTCGCCGAGGTGCGCGAACTCCCAGTCGAGCAGCGCCGTCACGCGCGCGCCGTCGTGCAAGAAGTTGCCGGGGCCGACGTCGCCGTGACACAGCACGCTGTGGGGGCTCTCGGGCGCGTTGCGTGCGAGCCAGCCGAACGCGAAGTGCGCGAGCGGAGACGGGCGCGCGACGCGCGCGTCGAAGATGCGGCGCCAGAGCGCGAGTTCTGCGAGTGCGTGGTCGCGCGCGTGCTGTGGGCGCTGGAAGCCTGGCAATTCGAGGCGCGCCGCGTCGACATTGTGCAGCTCGGCGAGCGCCTCGGCATGGTCGAGCATTAGGGCGGCGCGTTGCTGCGCGGGCAGCGCGTCGAGTTCCGGCGAGCCGCTCGCGCGCTCGACGAGCAGCGCGTCTGCACGCGCCGCGATCAGCGCCGGGATGCGCACTCGCGACCCGCGCAGCGCGCGATACGCGGCCGCCTCGCGCGCGAGCGAGAGCTCGGTGCCGGCGACCGGGCCGTCGCCCGTGTCGACGCGCAGCACGCGCTCGCTCCCGTCCGCGCTGCGCACGAGCCACGTCACGCGCGACGCGCCCGCGCCGATCGTCTCCGCGTGCGCGACTGCGGCGCCGGTTTCGCGCGCGACCCACGCCGAGAGTGCGCTCGGCAACGTCATTGCGCGCCCGGCGCGAGCGTGCGAGAGGCTGGGCGAACCGGCATGCAGCGCACGATACCGGCGGGCTAGGGCGCGGCGCGAGTCGCTGCGGCTACGCTGCGCGGCCCGAAACCGAGGAGGCGCGCAACTTGGGCGAAGCGACGACATGGCGGCGCTGCAGCGCCTGCAAGAACCCGATCGCGCTCGGCGCGGTGCATCAGGTCTGCAGCGTGTCGACCTGCAACCGCCCGCGCACGGGTCTCGTGTTTTGCTCGGTGAGTTGTTGGGAGGTGCACTTGCCTTCCGCGAACCATCGCGAGGCGTGGGCCGTCGAGCGCCGCGCGCCCAACAAGTTCGAGCCCAGTGAGGCCCCGCCTGCGAGCGGCGGCCCGCGGCGGCTCGCGCCCCTCCCGCAATCTGCGCCCGCGCCGCGCATCGCGGCTGGAGGTGAGGTGCTGATCGTCGCGAGCCGGCTCAAGGAGTACGTGCGTATTCGGTCGGGCGGCTACAACACCAGCGATCGCGTGCTCGAGCCGCTCTCCGAAATCGTGCGCCGCGTCTGCGACCAAGCCATCGAGAACGCGCGCCGCGAGGGCCGCATGACGGTGCTCGATCGCGACATCCCGGACGTCTGAGGCGAGCGGCGCGGCGCCGAGCAAAGTCAATCGAGAGAGGAGCGCGAAATGGCGGGCGTAAGAAGTAAAGGCGGGCTGGAGGGCAAGGCGGTGCTCGTCACCGGCGGCGGCACAGGTATCGGGCGCGCCTGCGCTGCGCAGCTCGCGGCGGACGGCGCGGCGGTGACGATCGTCGGCCGCACCGCGAGCAAACTCGAAGACGCCGCGAAGCGCATTTCGGAGGTCGCGGCGTTTGGCGGCAGCGTGCAGTGGTCGAGCGCCGACGTAACAAGCGAAGCCGACGTGCAGCGCGCGCTCGCCAAAACCCTCGAACCGACCGGCAAGCTCGACGGCCTCGTCGCGAACGCGGGCGGCGGCGGCGCGCTCGCGCCGCTCCACCTGCAGGACACCCAGGAGTTTTTGCGCGTACTCCACCTGAACGTGCTCTCCACGTTCTTATGCGTGAAGCACAGTGTCCCCCTGATGGTCGCGGCAGGCGGTGGCTCCTTCGTCGGCATGTCCTCGATCGCTGGCGGTCAGACGCACCTCCACTTCGGCGCTTACACGGCGGGCAAGGCGGGCATCGAGGCGCTGATACGCAACGCCGCCGACGAGTTCGGCCAGAGCGGCCTGCGCTTCAACGCGGTGCGGCCGGGCTTCATCTCGACCGAAGTCATGGAAGGCGTTCCGCGCAGCAGCGCGACTTATCAGAGCTACATCGAGAACACGCCGCTGAACGGGGTCGGCGAGCCCGAGCAGGTCGCCGAACTCGTGCGCTTCCTGATCGGGCCCGAGTCGAGCTGGGTGACCGGGCAGATCATTCACGTCGACGGCGGGCACGGCCTGCGCCGCGGCCCGAACTTCGGGCACTTCATCGCGCCCGCGCTGGGCGACGCGGTGATGCGCGGCGGCTTGCCAAAGAAGGCTTAGGGATGTCGGCACAGATTCGTCTCGGGGTGCGCGCGAAACTGACAGGCCCGGGTGGCCCGTTCGAGATCGCCGAGGAAGACGTGCTCGGCGAGCGCATGCGCGCGTTCAAGAACCGCGCTCGCTCGCTGCGCGATTTGTTGCGAGCCTCGGCCGCGCACGGCGAGAAGGAATACCTCGTCCACGGCGCGAAACGCGTCAGCTACGCGCAGCACCTCGCGCAGGTCGCGTCGGTGGCGGCCGCACTCCGCGAGCGCGGCGTTCGCAAAGGCGACCGCGTCGCGATTCTCGCGGCGAACTGTGCGGAGTGGCCGGTGGCGTTCTGGGCGACCGTCAGCCTCGGCGGAATCGTGTCGGCGCTGAACGGCTGGTGGACTTCCGACGAGATCGCTCACGGCGTGGCCGACAGCGCGCCCGTACTTTTGATCGGCGATCGCGCGCGGCTCGAGCGCGCGAGGGGCCTCGGGCTCACGCTCCCGACGCTCGAGATCGAATCGCAATTCGGCGAGTTGTTGGGGTTCGCGCCGGACGCACAGCTCCCCGACGTGCCGCTCGCCGAAGACGACCCGGCGGTGATCCTCTACACGAGCGGTACGACAGGCCGTCCGAAAGGCGCGCTCGCCTCGCACCGCGGCATCGTCGGCTTCGTGCACACGACGACGTATGCCGGCGCCGAGAACGCGTTCACGGAGATGGCGGCGGCGGGACAAGCGCCCGCGCCGTCCACGCTGCGCCCGCAGGGCGTGATGCTCGCCACGTCGCCGATGTTTCACTTATCAGGGCTCTACGCCACGATCGTGCTCCAGCTCGCGTTCGGCGGGAAACTCGTGATCCGCTCCGGCCGTTTCGAAGAGGCCGCGGTGATCCGGCTGATGGCGGAAGAGCGCGTCACCGCCTTCTCCGCACTCGGCTCGATGGGGCCGCGCATCGCGAATCATCCCGAACTCGCGAAGCACGATCTGTCGTGCGTCGAGAACGTCGGCTTCGGCGGCGCGCCGGTGAGCCCCGCCGTGCAGGAGTTGATGCGGCGAGCCTTTCCGAGCGCGAGTTCGAGCCAGGGCATCGGTTACGGCAGCAGCGAGAGCGTGTCCGCGCCCACCACGCTCCGCGGCGCCGAGTACAGACTGTTCCCGACCTCGACGGGTCGCGTGATCCCGACCCACGACCTCGAGATTCGCGACGCGGACGGGAGGCCGTTACCCGAGGGCGTCGAGGGCGAGATTCACATCCGCAGCCCGTACCTGATGCTCGGTTATTGGGGAAAACCCGAGGCGACCGCGAGCGCGCTCAAGCCGGGGCGTTGGCTCGCGACCGGCGACATCGGCCGCTTCGAGGACGGGCTGCTCTACATCAACTCGCGCGCGCGCGACATGATTCTGCGCAACGCGGAGAACGTGTATCCGGTGGAGATCGAGTACCGCCTCGAGCAGCACGCGAACGTGCGTGAAGCGGCCGTGTTCGGGATCGATCACGAAGAGTGGGGCCAAGAGGTGAAGGCGGTGGTCGTGCCTGAGCCTGGGGCGCGCGTTGACGCGGCCGAGCTGGCTCGCTTTTGCGGCGAGACGTTGGCGGCGTACAAGGTGCCGACTGCGTGGGAAGTGCGGACAGAACCGTTGCCGCGCAACGCATCGGGGAAGGTGCTGAAGAACGTGGTGCGCGGGGATGTGGCGAGCGCGTTTGTCGAGGAGTGAGCGCGTCAAATGGAATGGAAGAGGATCGAGATGAGCGCGGGCGAAGAAGTGAAGCTCTATTTCGACTACAAGAGCCCCTTCGCGTTTCTTGCGGCGGAGCCGGCCTTCGCAATCCCAGAGCGTTATCAGGTCGCGCTGCGCTGGATTCCGTTCACACTCCGGATCAAAGGCAAAGGCGAGCGCAGTCTGTATTCGGAGTGGAAGGCGCGGTACTCGTACGTCGATGCGCGGCGCTTCGCGAACGCGCGCGGCGGCTTCCCGATTCGCGGGCCGCGCAGAGTGTACGACACCGCGCCAGCGCTGATCGGCGGCCTCTACGCGATGCGCGCCGGTATTTTTCGCGAGTACACGCTGCGGGCTTACGCGCGCTTCTTCGACCACAAGCTCGAGCTCGACAGCGCGGACGAGATCGCAGCGCTGCTCGCGGAATGCGGCGGCTCCGTGGACGAATACCGCGCGTTCCTCGCGGCCGAGGGAGCGCAGCGGCTCGACGCGTGCATCGAGGAAGCGCACGCCGACCACGTCTTCGGCGTGCCGCTGTTTTTCTTTCGCGGCGAACCGTTCTGGGGCAACGACCGCATCGCGCTGCTCGAAGAGCGCCTGCGCGGCGCCGGGCTCGCAAGGAGTTAGGGATGGCGAGCGAGCTGCAGCTGCGCGTCGATTTGCTCGAGACCGCGCGCCGGCTGCTGCGCGAGGGCCTCGTCGAAGGCACCGCGGGCAATCTCTCGGCGCGCACGGCCGACGGCAATGTGCTGCTCACGCCAACTTCGCTCGCCTACGAGACGATGACGCCCGACGATCTCGCGCTCTGCGACCTCGCGGGCAACCCGCTCGCGGGCGCGCGCAAGCCCACCACCGAGCAGGCGCTGCACCTCGCGGTGCTGCGCGCGTATCCCGAACTCGGCGCGGTGATCCACTCGCACGCGAAGTTCGCAACGATGTTCGCCGTCGCGCGCAAGCCGATCCCCTGCGTGATCGAGGAGTTTCAGATCTACGTGGGCGGCGAGGTGCCGGTCGCGAACTACGCGCTCACCGGCTCGGATGCGCTCGGTGAGGAATGCGCGAAGCATCTCGCGGAGCGCGGCGCCGTGCTGATGGCGAACCACGGCTTGCTCGCCGCCGGCCGCGATCTCGCAGCGGCCTATCACGTGACCGCGCTGGTCGAGCGCACCGCCGAGATCGTGTGGGGTGCGCGCCTGTTAGGGCACGTCGAGCCGCTGCCGCAGGAAACGCTGGCGAAGTTCGCGCCGGTGTATGGGGTTTTGCGGAAGCGCAACGTCGTAGGCGTGCGCCCAGCGTGACGGCCGAGTCTCACGCCGAAAGCATTCGCACGCGCGGCTTCGCGATCCTCGAGGGCGCGCTCGCGCCGGACTCAGTCGCGGGGCTCACCGCCGCGATCGATCGTGTGATCGCCGAGCACGCGATTCCCTTCGGCGCGAACGAGTTCCTCGGCTTTCGCACGCGGCGCGTGTTCAACCTGCTTGCACGCGACGAAGTCTTCGAGCGCGTGCCGGTGCATGACGCGCTGCTCCCGCTAGTCGAGCAAGTGATTGGGCGCGAGTGCTTGCTTTCCTCGCTCACGGCGATCGAGATGAACCCCGGCGAGACGCCGCAGCCGCTGCACGCCGACGACGGCACGTTGCCGCTGCCCCGCCCGCATCCGGCGTACACGTGCAGCGCGATTCTCGCGCTCACGGACTTCACCGCGGAGAACGGCGCGACGCATCTCGTGCCGGGTTCGCACGAGCGCGAGCGGCGTCCCGGCCCGGGCGAGCGAGCGGAGACGCTGCAAGCTCTAATGCCTGTGGGCAGCGCCCTGGTTTACCACGGCAGCCTCTGGCACGGCGGCGGCGCCAACAGGGGCCGCGCGCGCCGGCTCGGGATCGTCGTCAATTATTGCGCCGGCTTCCTGCGCCAGGAGGAGTGCCAGCTGCTCGCGCTGCCGCGCGAACGCGTCGCGCGGATGTCGCCGCGGCTCCGGGCCTTGGTCGGCTACTCGACCTACAAGGGCCTGCTCGGTCACGTCGATCAGCGCAACCCCGCCGAGTTCCTGGACCCGAGCGCGGACACCGACATGGTTTGGCGCCGCATGCGGGGCGGCGCATGAACTCGCCTTCGCCGCGCAGCCGTGGCCGCCGCCCGGCCCGTCATGCGAGCTACAGATCGCTGAGCCCGCGCCCAGCGGCTCGGGTTACTCTGCGCGTTCTGCGCAGGAGAGAGCGATTTGCCCGCAGCCGATGACGCGAAGCGCGATGGCGTAATTTTCCCAGGCCTCGCGGCCTCGGCGATGCTGCACGGTCTTCTGGTCAGCGCGCGCAGCCACTTCCGCGACGCCTTCCGCGCGCTCGTCTTCCCGAGGGACTCGCGCGTTTTCAAGACGAGCTACCCGGAGACGCTCGTCGCATTCGAGGCGCTGCGCGTGGCCTCGCCCGAGCGTTCCGAGATCGCGCGCTTCCTGGTCGAAAAGAGCCACCGCTGGATCTTGTTGCGGGCGGACGGTGTGGAGCGCCCGCTCTCGGACGCGCTCTGGGAGTTGCCCGATGCGCCGCCGCTCGAGACGACGCTGCTGCGGGGGCGCGGCCGCTGGAAGCCGGTCGTGCCGTTCGAGGGGCGCAAGTACGAAAGCCGCGACCTCGGCGCTCTCGGCGATGCGCTCGTCGCGCGCGAACTCGCGACGCCGCGAGTCGCGGAGGCGCTCGGCTGGATCGCCGCGAACGCGCTCGACAAACAAGGCGCGCTCGACCTCGCCGGCCGCCGCTTCGCCCTAATGGGTGCGGGCGCGGAAATCGCGCCCACGCCAATCCTGTTGGCCGCGGGCGCGGACGTGCTCTGGCTCGATCTCGCTGCGCCGCCTGCGAAGTGGCTCATCGACGACTCGCTCTCGGGCCGCATCATCGCAAGCAAAGGCCTCGGCGACTTGCTCACGCAGCCGCGCGAGATCGCGGGCGCGCTCCGTCAGTTCGCGGCAGCGGGGCCGATCGATTGCGGGCTGTTTGCCTATGCGCCGGGCGCGGGGCGCGAGTGGCGGCTCGCGAGCGCGATGAACGCGATCGTCGATGCAGTCGGCGCGGAGCGCGTACGCTCGGCCTCGCTTTACGTGTCGCCGACCCATCCAGCGGTGCTTTCGAAGCAAGAGCTCGACGTCGCAGCGCGGCGCCGCTTGGCCCTGCCGGGCTGGCAGAGCGCGCTCGGCGCCAGCGGCGCGCTCGGCGCGAGCGGGCAGGCGGGGGCGGGCGCACAGCGCGTGCAGCGCGCGGTCGTGCGCATGCAAGGCGCGAGTTATCAGGCGGCGCAGTACCTCGAGAAGGTGCTCGCGATGGAGCGCTGGGCGGCCTACGGAATCGCGGGCCGCGGCGGGGCGGCGGCGCTCTCCGCGAACGTCGCGGGCATCACGCGGACGCGCTCGCTCGATCACCCCGTGTTCGCCGCGGCGTATCTCGGCTGCCGCGCCTTCGGAGTCGAGACGTTCGCCGTCGAGACGACGCGTGCGCTCGCCGGACTCTTGATGATTCACGACCTGCTCAACCCGAAGGCGCCGGGCGCGCCGGGCGCGAGCCGCGTTGAGCACCCGCAGGCGTTGTTCACACAGCGCGTCCACGGCGGCGTTTACGGGCTGCCGTTCGACCTGCAGCGGATGCTGATCGCCGCGAGTGTGCTCGGCTTCGCGCAGCGCCCGCGGCTGCTCGGTGGGCTGCTGCGCCGCCGCTCGCCATCGCCGTGAAGTAGCCGATCGCGGCCCGCGACCGGCCCGGAGTTGCGCCCAATTTGCCGCCTCAAGGCACGCATCGGCCGCGCCGAAGAGCGGCCTGCGGAGGCCTCATGGGCGGCGGATCGCGTCACTCTTTGTTTTCACAGCGCTTCGATCACGCGGTGTTCGGGAGCTATTTCCTCGGCGGCATCGTTCCGATCGCCGCGCTGTTCTGGGTCGTCAGCGAGTATGTGCTGCCCACCTACGCGCCCGATTCGCTGGGCTTCCTCGCCTGGATCGGCGGCGGCGTCTCGCTCGCGTTGCTCTCGCTCTCCGTGTATTTCGCGCTGCGGCGCATTACCGACGCGACGCTCGCGCGCATGCGCGCCGACAATCAACGCCTCGCGGCTCTGCTCGCGGCTTCCCGCGAAATCGGCAGCGCGAAGGAACCCGATCGCATCCTCGCGAGCGCAAATGCGGGCGCCCGCGAGGTCTCGGGCTCGCCGCACGCGGCGCTGCTGCTCTCGAGCGACCCTGATAAGCCGCTCGAGTTGCGCCATGCGGACGCCGAATCGCGGCGCTGGTTCGAAGCGAACGCAGAAGCGCTGATCGAACTGGCGGTCGAGGCCGAAGCCAATGACGGCAAGCAAGCGCAGGCCGCGGGGAGGCAAGCGCGGGTCGCGCTGACGTTCCGCTCCGCGCAGAGCGCGCGCGGCGCGTTGGTCGTGGAAGCCGCTGTCGGCGCGCTCAGCGCCGAGGCGATGGACGCGCTCGCGACGATCGCCGGTATGGCCAGCACGGCGCTTCAGCGCAGCGACCTCGAGGACGCGCAGCGGAACTTCTTCGCGCACGTCACCGAGTTGCTCGTCACGGCCCTCGATGGCCACGTGGTTGGACGTCGCGGCCATGGCACCAACGTCGCGCGCACCGCGAATCGCATTGCTCACGAACTCGGCCTCGATGCCACGCGCAAGGAGCGGCTGCACTTCGCCGCGATGCTGCACGACATCGGCATGCTCAAGGTCGACGCGGCGCGTCACCTCGACGCGAAATCGGTGCGGGGGCATGCAGTGGTAGGGGCGCGCATGCTTTCGCGTATCCGGCTCTGGGAGCCGCTCGCACAGATCGTGCTGCATCACCACGAGCACTGGGACGGCCGCGGCTATCCGGAAGGCCGGGTCGGCGATGCCATTCCGTTAGAGGCCCGCATCATTGCGCTCGCCGACGCCGTGGACGCGATGTCGCGCGGCGAGGGCCACCGCGCCGCGAAGAGCCCCGACGAGATCGTGAAAGAACTACAGAACTGCCGCGGCACCCAGTTCGACCCCGCGCTGGTCGACGCCTTCCTCGCGCTCCACACGCGCGGCGAGAGCGGTCTCGAATAGCAAGCGAAGCGCGCAGCGAGGCGAAGCCGAGCGGAGTCAACGCGGCAGCCGGCGAGCGCGTAGCGCGAGCTAGTCGGCGAAGAACTCGGCCAGTTCGTCCGCCTGGCTTCGCGCGTCCTCGAAGCCGAGGGCGATCAGGCGGCGCGTGTAGCTCTGGTCGAACAGCACGTACGAGAGCAGGTCCGCCTCGAACGGGCCATCGCCCAGATCGAGCGTGCGCAATAACAAGCGCATCGCGACTGGCGGACGCTGCCCCCCGTTTCCGCCGCGCAGCGTGTCGCCCGCGAGCAGACCGAGATCTTGCGATGGCCGCACCACCATCTCGCGCACGATCCGCAGCGGCCGGCCGCGCTCGGCGATCGCTGCATCGCTGACGCGTTTAAACACGTCCGCGCCGCCCAGATCGCGCACGCGCCGCACCACGTCGTTCAGCATGCGCAGGTGCGCGAGGTCGTTGTCGATGTGGTCGAGCAGCAGCGCGTTCAGCACTTTGCCGAACAGGAACAGCGGGTTCCCGTAGCTCTCGATGCGGCGCGCGGCGCTGTCGCCCTCGGCGCCGCCGGTCGCGCCCTTGCGCAGCGCGATCACGAGCACGCGGTCTGCGCCAAGCCGCAGCACGGGCGCGAGCGGAGTGTTCACGCGCAGCCCGCCGTCCGCGTAGTAAGTCTGTCCGATGCGCACCGCGGGGAACAAGATCGGGATCGCCGCCGAAGCGAGCGCGTGCGCGGGGCCGAGCTTCACCGGGCGCGCGACCATGCTCGGGTCGTGGGACCACGCCGCCTCGTTGCGCTCCCGCGCATCGAGGAACACCACCGCGCGACCGGTAGCGATCTCGGTCGCCGCAACGGAGGCTGCCAGAATCTTTCCCGTGCCGACGTTGCGGCGGATCTGGTTCCACGGAATTGCGCTGCGCACGATCTGCTCGAGGTGCTCGGTGTTGAGCAGCCCATACAGCCGATCGGGCGGCTCGCCTTTGCGGAGGGCGCGCGGGGAGCGCACGGTGCTGAGGATGCGCCGCGGCAGCCGTAATACCTCGCCGAGCGCCGAGCCGAACAAGTCGCTGAGTGCGAGCTGCTCCCAGACGTTCGCGAGCTGCGCGCCGCGTTCGCGCCCGAGGTGCGCCGTCGCGGCTACGAAGCAAGCGTGGATCGCGCCGACCGAGGTGCCGCTCACGATGTCGATGCGAGGCGCGTGGCCGAGCCGCTCCGGCAGTTCCTCGAACAAGAACCGCAGCACGCCCGCCTCGTAAGCGCCGCGCGCGCCGCCGCCCGAGAGCACGAGCGCGCGCCGCGGCCGCGCCTGGGTCGAGTCGTTGGCGCGGGTCGTCACGCGCGCAAGCTATCGCGCTTCCGGCCTAAGCACTCGGCGCGGCGGCGCCGTTCTCGCGAACCAGAACCGGCGCGAAGCTCAGCGGGCTGCGCAGCGTGACTCTCGGCCGCGCGGCCTCGACCAACTCCGCGAACGACGCGCGCAGCGCCCGCACGATTTCGTGGAGGTCTGGCACGCGATCCTCGTCCGCGTTCAGGCCGAAGCAGAGCTTCGCGTCATAACTGATCGCTGCGACCGTGAGGCCCACGTTCGCGATCAGCGGCGCGACTGCGTACATCATCTCCATCTTCGCGCCGCGCAGGTAGAGCGGATGCTTCGGGCCCGGCACGTTCGTCACGACCATGTTCTGCGCGCCGCGCGAGAGCGCCTGAAGGTCGATCGGCAGCCACTCGTGGAGCGCGATCACGCTCTGGACGCCGAGCGCGACGTGCTTCTCCTTGAGCTCGCGTGTCGCCTCGCGCACGCGCCGCAGGCGCTCCAGCGGATCGCGCTCGGCGAGCGGCAGTGGCACCACCCACGAAGAGACGTGGTTGCCGAGGTGCTCGCGATCCTTTTCCCCGCGGACGTTCACGGGGCAGCTCGCGCGGAAGTCGAGTTTGTCGGGATCGACGTTGCGCTCCTCGAAGAACGTGCGCAGCGCGCCGGTAATCACCGCGAGCACGAAGTCGTTCAGCGAAGCGTCCTGCGCGCGGGCCGCGGCTTTGGCTTCTTCGAGCGGGAGAGTCGCCCAATCTACGATGCGATGCGGGCCGATCGCGCCATTCAGCGGCGTGTCGGACGCGGGTTCGAGTTTGAAGCGGGCGAGGCTGCCGAGCGCGCCCAGCCGCTCGCGAAGCGACGCGCGCGTGCGCTCGCCATCGCGCAGCGCGTTCAGCGCGCCGGTGGTGAGCCGCCACGGCAGGGTCGCCCAGTGCGCCCACTCCGCACGCCTGAGTTCGAACGCGCTCGGCGGCGTCTTCGCCACGAAGCGCGGCGCAGCGGCAAGCTGCGCGTTCGGATCGCGCGATAACAAGTGAGAGATCATCTGCATGCCGCCAGCGCCGTCGAACATGCAGTGGTGCGCCTTCGTCACGAGCGCGAAACGGCCGCCCTCGAGGCCTTCGATCACCCAGGTCTCCCACAGCGGCCGCCCGCGGTCGAGCGGAGTCTCTGCGATGTGCGACGCCAAGCCGCGCAACTGCGCCTCCGAGCCCGGATGCGCTAGCGCGACGTGGCGCAGGTGGTGATCGAGTTGAAAGTGCGGGTCGTCGATCCACACGGCGCGATCGGTGCCCGGAATGAAGACGATCTTTTGCCGGTAGCGAGGCACGCGCGGCAGCGCCGACGCGAGTGCCTGACGAATCGCCTCGATGTCCACGCCGCCTCCGCGCGCGAGCGGCCCGCACGCGAAGATTTGCACGCCCACGCCGTGCATCGGGAGCCTGCGGTTCTCCCAGCGCAGGAAGTCGTTGTCCTGGGCGGACAAGCGGGCGTAGGCGTAGCGGCTCATGGCAGCACCTCCGCTGGGAGAAACAGCAACGCTCATGCCAGCGGAGACGCATTCAGAACGCGCGGCTTGCAGGTGCGCTGGCGCTTCGTGCCTCGCGCGCGGGGCGAGAAAACCAAAGCGCCCCGCTCGCGGGTGCGACGGGGCGACGGCTCGGGTTTGTCTGCGCTCATCGCGTCGCGACGACCGGGAAGCGCGCGACGATCGTGAGATCGCGATCCTTGCGCAGGGGAATGCGCACGTGCGCCGGCACATCGGTTACGCCCGCTGCGCCGCCGAGCAGAAAGCCCGACGCGTTCATGGCAGCGCCGAGCACGCAGTTCACGCTGCCAAGGAACGGCGTGCCGTTCGAAAAATCCGACGCGAGCACGTAGCGCAGGCCGCGCGCCGGAACCGCGGTCTCGGCGGCGCCGACCTCGCTGCCATTCGCGTCGTGGCCGCGGCAGACCGCCTTCACCGGGAAGGCGTGCGGATTCGAGAACACGAGCGCCGTATCGAGGGCCGGCGGCAGGATCGGGGAATCGAGGATCTCTGCGAGATCGCCGCGATCCACCGGGACAGGCGTGCTGGTTTGGGCAGAAGCCGCAGACGCGACGAGCGCCGCAGCGAGCAGGTGAGCGAAACGCAACATGGGGTGCTCCGAGTGTTGGGGCGCCGGGGATGGCGCCGTCGTGCACTCGTCAACCCTCGCGGTTCCGGGCGGTTGCGCTGCGCTCTCGCAGCGCGCTCACACGCGCAGCGAGAGCGCGACGGGGCCTCGCAATAACACCGAGCGGCGATACACGACCGCGCTCGCATCGCCGCGCAGCGCGGGGAAGCGCCGCAGCAGCGCGGCGAGCGCGACCTCGGCTTCGAGCCGTGCGAGCGGCGCGCCCAAGCAGAAATGCGGGCCGTGGCCGAACGCGAGGTGGCGATTGTCGGCGCGGCCGATGTCGAGCTGCTCGGGCTTTGCGAAGTGCGCCGGGTCGTGGTTCGCGGCGCCGAGCAGCGCGACGACCTGGCGGCCACGGCGCACGAGTTGCCCGCCAAGTTCGACGTCCTCGCTCGCGACGCGATCCGTGAGCTGCACCGGCGAATCGAAGCGCAGGAACTCTTCGACCGCGCTGGGCATTAGGTTCGGGTTCGCGCGCAGCCGCTCGGCCTCGACCGGGAAGCGCGTCAGCGCGAGCACGGCGTTGCTGATTAGGTTGGTCGTCGTCTCGGAGCCCGCGGCGAGCAGCAGCGTGCAGAGCGAGATCAGGTCGCCCTCGTCGAGCACGCGGCCGTCTTGCTCGGCGGCGATCATGCCGGAGAGCAGATCGCCCTGTGGCTCCGCCCGGCGCGAGCGCAGCATGCCGCGGAAATAATCCGCAAGCGCAGCCGCCGCCTCGACGGCGCGCGCGAGCCCGCGCTCGCCAGAAAGCGGGTCGAGGATCTGCACGACGCCGTTCGACCAATGCCGGAAGCGTTCGCGGTCGCTGGTGGGAACGCCCAATAACTCGGCGATCACGATCACCGGCAACGGGTGCGCGAGGTCGCGCACCAGCTCGAAATCGCCGCTTTTTTCGACGGCGTCGAGCTGCGACTCGACGATTGCTTCGACGCGCGCTCGCAGCCCGGCCACGCGCCGCGGCGTGAAGGCCTTGCTCACGAGGCTGCGAATGCGCGTGTGGTCGGGCGGGTCGACGTTCAGCAGGTTGCGATCGATCAGGTTCAGAAAGTCCGGCGCGCCGCGATTCATGAAGCGCATCAGGCGGAACGGCGCCGCGCGGCGCCGGTTCGAGGAGAAGCGCGGGTCGCGCAGCAGCGCGGCGACGTCGTCGTAGCGGCTCGCGACGAGCAGTCCGAGCGGGCTGCGGTACAGCCCGCCGGTTTCGCGCACGCGGGCGTACGACGGATAGGGATCGCGCCGGTTCGCGGAGAGGTAGGGATTGAAGAGACCGATCACCGGGGCGAGCAGGCGCAGCAGCCAGTCTTGCTGCACGAGCCACTGGAGCAGGCGAAGCATCCGACCCTCCTCGGGCGCGCGCGAAGCGTACGCGACCGCTCACGCAATCCGCGTCCGGCCGAGCGAACGCGCTGCCAACTCCGTTAACTTGCCGGCTTCCCACGCGAGGAGGCACACGCATGTCGAGCAACGGAACCAACAGCGCCGATCACAAGTATCGCTGGGTCGGCACGCGGCCGATCCGCCACGACGGCGTCGACAAGGTCACGGGCAAAGCGAACTTCGGCGCTGACCTCGCGTTCCCGGACATGCTCTGGGGCAAGCTGCTCCGCAGCCCGCACGCGCACGCCAACATCAAGCGCATCGATTTCACGAAGGCGCTGAAGCTCGACGGCGTGAAGTCGATCGTCACCTCCGCGGATCTGCCCGAACTCGCGTCGGCCGAGGTCGAAGGCGGCGAGGGCGGCGGCAACTTCCGCGATCTCTCGCACAACGTGCTGGCGCGCGGGAAAGTGCTCTACCACGGCCACGCAGTCGCGGCGGTCGCTGCGACCTCGCAAGAGATCGCGGACCAGGCGCTGGCGCTGATCGAGGTCGACTACGAGCCGCTGCCGGTGGTGCTCTCGATCGACGAGGCGATCGCGCCGGGCGCGCCGATCCTGCACCCGGACCTAACAACGAAGGGTCTGAAGGGCTCGGGCAGGACCAACGTCGCGGCGCGCGTGACGTTCGGGAAGGGCGACGCCGCGAAGGGCTTCGCGCAGGCCGACGTGGTGGTCGAGCGCACCTACAAGACGCAGACCGTGCATCAGGGCTACATCGAGCCGCACGCGGTCGTCGCGCGCACGAACGCCGACGGTCAGTCGATCGTCTGGTGCTGCACGCAGGGCGCGTTCACGGTGCGCAGCTTGTGCGCGGCGGTGCTCGGCCTCGAGCATTCGCAGCTGAGAGTGATCCCGAGCGAGATCGGCGGCGGCTTCGGCGGCAAGACGACGGTTTACACCGAGCCGCTCGCGGTGCTGCTCTCTCGCAAGACTGGGCGGCCCGTGAAGATGGTGATGTCGCGCGAGGACGTATTCCGTGCGACGGGGCCGGCGGGAGCGGCGATCGTGGAAGTGAAGCTCGGCGCAAAGCGCAACGGAAAACTCGTCGCCGCGAGTTCGCGCCTTTGGTACGAAGCCGGCGCATTCCCCGGCTCGCCGGTGGGCGCGGGCGCGATGACGGTGTTCGCGGCCTACGACATCGCGGACGTCGCGATCGAAGGCTTCGACGTCGTCTGTAACAAGCCGAAGACCGCGGCCTACCGCGCGCCGGGCGCGCCGCAGGCGGCGTTCGCGACGGAGCAGGCGCTCGACGAACTCGCCGAGAAGTTGAAACTCGACCCGATCGACCTGCGCCTGATGAACGCGGCCAAGGAGGGCACGCAGGCGCCCTACGGCGCGAAGTTCAACCGCGTTGGCTTCATCGAGACGCTCGAAGCCGCGAAGAAGCATCCGCACTACAAGGCGCCGCTCGGGCCCAATCAAGGCCGCGGCGTCGCAGCCGGCTTCTGGTTCAACGTGGGCATGATGTCGAGCGCCGACGTGCACCTCACCGAAGACGGCGGCGCGACCGTAATCACTGGCAACCCCGACATCGGCGGCTCGCGGGCCTCGATGGCGATTTGCGTCGCCGAAGAACTAGGGATCGACGTGACGCGCGTGCGTCCGATCGTGGGCGACACCGAGACGGCGGGCTACTGCGATCTCACCGGCGGCAGCCGCGTGACGTTCGCGACCGGCCTCGCCTGCATCGAGGCGTCGCGCGACATCGTCCGGCAACTGCGCGAGCGCGCCGCCAAGACCTGGGGCTGCGACGTGGCGCAGGTCGACTTCGTGGACGGGCGCTGCCTGCCGACGAAAGCCTCTGGCCTCGATCACTTGCCGCTCACGGTGGCCGAGATCGCACAGCACATGGCCAAGACCGGCGGCCCGCTGAACGGCCAAGCCCAGGTGAACCCGCGCGGCGCGGGCCCCGGTTTCTCGACGCACCTGTGCGATGTCGAGATCGACCCCGAGACCGGGCGCGTGGACGTGATCCGCTACACGGCGATCCAAGACGCCGGCAGAGCCGTGCACCCGAGTTATGTGGAAGGCCAGATGCAGGGTGGGGCTTCTCAGGGCATAGGCTGGGCGCTCCACGAGGAATACGTCTTCAGCAAGAGCGGCGTGCTCGAGAACGCGGGCTTCCTCGACTACCGCATGCCCGTCGCGAGCGATCTCCCGATGATCGACACCGTGGTGATCGAGGTGCCGAATCCGGGGCACCCGTACGGCGTCCGCGGCGTTGGCGAGACGCCGATCGTGGCGCCGCTCGCGGCGGTCGCGAACGCGGTGAAGCACGCCTCCGGCGTGCGCATGACGGAGCTCCCGATCTCGCCGCCGCGCATGCTCGCGGCGCTGATGGCGCGCTAGGCGCGTGGCGGTGGTGGTGGTTCCGCCTGCGCTGCGTGCGCTCACGGGCGCCGAGCGCGTGACGCTCGCCGCTCGCGACGTGCGCGGCTTGTTACGCGCGCTCGAAGCCCGCTACCCGGGCTTCGGCGCCACGCTCGGCCCGCGCTTCGCCGTCGCAATCGACGGCGACATCCGCAACGACGCCGACTACGACCCGCTCGCCGAAGAAACCGAAGTCACGTTCCTGCCGCCGCTCGCGGGCGGCTGACCCGATAGGAGAAGTCCGAATGCAGAATTCCTTCGAATCGCCGCGCTCCGTGGAAGACGCCGTTGCGGCGCTCGCGAAACATGGCGCCGCCGCGCGCGTGCTCGCGGGCGGCACCGATTTGCTCGTGCAAATGCGCACTGGAGCCCGCACGCCCGCGGTGCTCGTCGACGTGAAGCGCATCCCCGAGCTGATGGCGATCACGCTGGGTGCGAGCGGCGCGACGATCGGCGCCGCAGTTTGCGGCGACGAACTCTCGAATCATCAGGAACTGAGCGCGCTCTGGCCCGGCATCTTCGAGGCCGCCGCGCTGATCGGCAGCAAACAAGTTCAGGGCCGCGCGAGCATCGGCGGCAACTTGTGCAACTCGTCGCCCGCGGCGGACACGACGCCCGCGCTGCTCGCGAACGAAGTGCGCTGCATCGTGGCGGGGCCGAATGGGCGCCGCGAAGTGGCGATCGACGCGTTCTGCACCGGGCCCGGCAAGAACGTGCTCGGCGCGGGCGAGCTGCTCGTCGCGCTGTTTCTGCCGCGCCCGGCCGCGCGCACGAGCGACGCCTACCTGCGCCTAATTCCTCGCACCGAGATGGACATCGCGGTGGTCGGCGCGGGCGTGCGGCTCACGCTCGCGGCGGACGGCACCTGCACCGCCGCGCGCGTCGCGCTCGGCGCAGTCGGCCCGACGGCGTACCTGGTGCCCGAAGCGGGCGCCGCGCTCGTCGGCAAGAAGATCGATGACGCGTCGCTCGCCGCCGCAGCCGCCGCCGCCTCCGCTGCCGCGCGCCCGATCGACGACAAACGCGGCACGATCGTCTATCGCCGCCACGTCTCAGGCGTCCTCACCAAGCGCGCTGCCCGGATCGCGGCTTCTCGCGCCGCTGCGCGCGCCTAATCAACGGAACCCGGAGAAGACCCATGCCCAAGCTCCACGTCGAAACCACCATCAATGGCGAGACCGCCGAGTTTCTGTGCGACCCGCACCAGACTCTGCTGGATGCGCTGCGTAACAACGTCGGCCTGACAGGGGTGAAGGAAGGCTGCTCGACCGGCGACTGCGGCGCGTGCAGCGTGATCTTCGACGGCCGCCTCACCGCCTCGTGCCTCGTGCTGGCAGCCGAAGCCGCGGGCCGCACGCTCGAAACGGTCGAGGGCGTCGCGAAGCCCGGCGCGCTTCACCCTGTGCAGCAAAAGCTGCTCGAACATGCGGGCCTGCAGTGCGGCATCTGCACGCCCGGCATCGTGATCGCGGCGAAGGCGCTGCTCGAGAAGAACCCGGATCCGACTGAGCGCGAGATTCGCTTCGGCTTGGCGGGCAACCTGTGCCGCTGTACGGGCTACGACAAGATCATCCGCGCCGTGCAAGACGCCGCGACGGTGATGCGGGGCTAGCTACGCCACGGCGCAGGGGCGATGATCCGCCGCGATGGCATCCGGCGCAGAACTGGTTCTCGTGCTCGCGTTCGCGGCGCTCGCGTTCCGCGTGCTGCGCCCGCTGCGCCATCGACTGGAAGATTGGTACCGGCGCAATTTCGCGCCGTCGCCGAGACGGGGCCGTGTCGTCGAGCTGAGGCCACGCGACGACGGGGCGTACGACTCCGAGGAGAATTCCGATGGCGATTGAGCGCCCGAATGTCGGCCCGCGCATGTTCGCGAACATCACCACGATCGTCGTGATTCTGTTGCTTCTGATCGCGGTGCGCTCGTCCTACTCGATCGTGCAGCCCGGCAACGTCGGCGTGGTGTTCAACCAGATCACAGGCTCGCTCCGAACGACGGGCCAGGGCTTCGTCTGGCGCATCCCGGGCATCACCGTGGTGCAGTCCTACCCGGTGGCGCTGCGCACCTACACGATGGTCGCGCGCTCCGCTGAAGGATCGTCGCAAGGCGACGACTCGATCGACCTGCCGACCAAGGAAGGTCAGCACATCCGGCAGGACATCTCGGTCACCTTCAACACGACGCAGGAGAAAGCGGCCGACGTGTTCCGATCGTTTCGGGGCGCCGACATCAGCGACATCGAGGGCACCTTCATCCGCCGCACGATCATCACCGTCGCGCAAAACGCGGCGGGTCAAATGTCGCTCACTGGCATCATCTCCGAGCAGCGCGGCGAGTTGCAGACGCGCATCCAGAACAATCTCAAGGAAGAGATGGAGAAGATGGGCTTCGTGGTCGACAAGGTAAATCTCGGCGCGAGCCACTTGCCGCCGACGATCGAGGATCAGCTCCAGCAAAAGATGGCCGCGCAGCAGCAAGCGCAGCAGGCGGAGTACAAGCTTCAGGAACAGGTGACGCTCGCGAAAGCGCGCGTCGCGGAGGCGACGGGCGAAGCGGAGGCGACACTGGTGAAGGCGACCGCCCAGGCGGAGGCGAACCGCAAGCTGCAGGAGTCGCTGACGCCGCTGCTGGTCGAGATCAAGAAGATCGAGAAGTGGGATGGAAAATTGCCGGAAGTGACGGGGGGCGCGATGCCGTTCCTCGATGTCTCGGCGCGCGCCAAGCCGGCGCCGTAGTGGAGCGCCCTTAGGCGCAGAGCGACCTCACGCCAGCGCTTGGAGCACTCGCGTTCCCGCGTCATCTCCCGCCGTCACCGGCACCACCGCGATCTCATCCGCGCCGGCTGCGGCGTAATCATTCACGCGCGCGCGCAGCGCTGTGCGGTCGCCGAGCGCGGCGACGGCTTCGAGCAGCGCGCGCGGCACGTCGCGCGCGAGCACATGCTGCGGCTCGCCTGCGCGCGCTCGCTCCACCAGCGCGCCGAAACCCGCGGCGCGAAACATCTCGCCGTAGCCCGGCGGCGCGAGATACACGCACACCTGGCGCGCGAGCTGCGCGATGCCGTCCGCGTTCGGCTCGTGCGCGGCGGCGAGCCAGACCGCGAGCCGCGGGCAGGCGCGGCTCGCGGCGCGAGCCTCGCGTTCGAGCGTTGCGCGCACCTCGCGCACGGCTTCGGGCGTGACGAGATTCAGCACGGCGCGATCCGCCGCGCGCGCCGCGACGCCTAACATTCTCGCGCCGAACGCGGCGAGCGTGAGTTCCGGTGCAGGCAGCGCGCTGCGCAGCTTGAAGCCGCCCGCGCTGCGCTCGCCGCGCAGTAGCGGGCGCAGCGCGGCGAGCGTCTCGCTCGCGCGCTCGGTTAGCCGCGCGTACGGTCGCCCGTGCCAGCCCTCAACAATCGCCGGGCTCGAGGCGCCGAGCGCGAGC
>JANNDT010000125.1:0-4128 GCA_031387905.1 Deltaproteobacteria bacterium | reverse complement strand
TGAGGTTGCGCTCGACACTGAGCAGCGCGCGGCGCGCGTTCGGGTACGAGGCGCGCGAGGCGATCTCGAGCCAGCGGCAAGCTTCCACCGGATCGCGCAGCGAACTCTTCGTCTCGGCGTGCAGCGTGCCGAGCGCGTACTGCGCATCGGCGTTGCCCTGCTCCGCCGCGCGGCGATACCAGACGAGCGCCTCGTAGTCGTCTTCGCGCGCGCCAAGGCCCATATCGTGGTGGAAGCCCACTTGGTACTGGTCGAGCGCGCTGCCCTGTTCCGCCGCGGCGCGATACCAGCGCAGCGCTTCCGCCGGGTTGGCCTCGACGCCGACGCCGCCATCGAGGCGCGCCGCGATCGCGGATTGCGCCTCGGGATCGCCCTGCTGTGCGGCGGCGAGATACCAGCGCGACGCCCCGGCCTCGTCCTTCGCCGCGCCGCGCCCCTGCGCGAGCATGCTCGCGAGTTGCCGCTGCGCGCTCGCGTGTCCCTTCTCTGCCGCGGCGAGCAGCCAGCGCTGCGCTTCGCTCGGGTTCGCCGGCGCGCCAACGCCATAATCGATCATCACCCCCATCCGGTACGCCGCCTCGGCGTCGCCGCGCTCGGCAGCCTGGCCGTACCAGCGCAGCGCCTCGGCGTGATTCACCGGTACGCCCGCTCCGATCGCGTAGATCTGCCCGACGATCCGCATCGCCTCGACGTCGCCCGCTTTCGCGCGCGTGAGACTCTCGGCGAGCACCACCTCGAACACGTTCTGCTGCTGCGTCTGGCCAGCTTCGAGTTGCCGGAGCGGATCCTGGGCGACCGGCGCGCAGCCGCACGCCAAGATCGACCCCAATAACAGCGCGGCGCGAGTTCTCATGGCAGCCCCTAGGTGCGCGCGCAGCGTAGCGAGCGTGCAGCGCCGCGATTCACCAGCTTCTGCCGCCGCCGCCGCCGAAGCCGCCCCCCGAGAAGCCTCCACCTCCGAAGCCGCTGCTGCCGGAGCCCGAGCTGCGCGGCGCTTCCGTCATCGCGCTGCCGATCGTCGAGAGGCCTTGCCCCATGTCGCTCACGAACAGGCGCGGCGTGAAACCGCGGCCGTAGCGCGGCGAGGCGTACCACTCTGGCGGTTGGTCGTAGATGTCTGCGAACGCGTCGCCCCAGGCGTCTGCGCAACCGAGCACGATCGCGTATGGAAGCACTGCCTCGAAGCGCTCCTTCGTATGTGCTCCCTCGCGCTCGAGGCGGTCGCGGTCGACGCGCCCAAGGAACTCCTTGAAGCCGTGGATCTCGTCGAGTGCGCGCCGCCCGCGCGCGGTGCGGCGCGGCATCGCGCGGCCGAAGGCGAGCACGATCAGCCCCGCTGCGATGAAGCTGCCTAACACGAGCGCCTGCTCGCTGATCAGCATCGCGCCGACGCCGAGCGCCATCACGATCCCCGCGAACACGCTCCAGCGCGTCTTCAGCTGTTCGGGGTTCCCGGCGAAGTGAGCGCTCTCGCCTGAAAGGCCGTCGTAGATCGAGGTCTGAATCTCAGGCAGGTCGCGATAGAACTTGTTGCGAAGTTCGGAGACGCGCACTTCGCCGCCGAGGGCGAATAGGCGCTGCATCAGCCTCACCTCGAAGGGCTTGCGGCCCTCGGGTTCGCGCAGCTTCTCGAGCACGTAGTCGCGCTGCGTGAAGAGCAGCAGCTGGCGCGACTCCTCTTCGCGAATGCGCAGGAAGCCGTGCACGGCGAGATCGACGATGGTGGCGGTCACGTCCGAGACGTCGACGCGCTCGTCGATCAGCGTGCCGACCTCGGCGGGGGCGAGGCCCTCGGGCGGCGCGTAGCGCACGGCGATTGCGGCGTTCAGCGAAGCCGGGTCGCGCCCGCCGCGCCACCAGAGCGAGAACATCGCGCCGAACGCGGCGAGTGGGACGAGCAGCCACCCTGATAAGAAGTCCGAGGCGCGCCCCCACCACTTCGCGAGCGGCGAAGGCTCGGGCAGCACGCCTTTCGGCAGCGCGACCACGAGCGTCAACCCTTCGCGCGCGCCGAGCGGCTGCGTCGTCGCGAAGCCGAGCGAGCCGCTGCCATGCTCGATCGCGCAGTCCGAGGCCACGCTGCCCTGCGAGCCGGTGAAGCAGAGCGCCTTCACTCGAGAAGAGTCGCTGCCCGGGAGGTACACGCGCACGCTGGCGGCAGCGATCGGAATGCTCCACTCGTTGCCGGTGGCGTTCCAGTAGAACTCGTCGTGGTCCTTCAGCCAGAGGAAGCCGCGGCGCACGGCGTAACGAATGCGGTACTCGCGCACGCCGCTGACGGTTACGTCCGGGTCGCCAATGCGCAGCACGAGGTTCGGCCCGTCGCGGCGTTCGCTCACTCGCAGCTTCGCGCCGCTCGCATCGGTTACGGACTCGACTTCGAGCGCGATTCGGTAATCCGCCGAGTAACCCCGCCCATAACGCGTCGGGATCCAGCGCTCGATGCCGTGCTTCTGCTCGCGGCCGAAGTCGTAGAGAATGCGCTCTTCGACCGTTACGCGGTCGCTCGCGGACAGAAACACGTCGACGTCGTAGCGCTCGATCTGCTCGGCGAGCGCGGGCGCCGTCGCGAGAACCGCGAACGCGAGCGCGGCGAGCGCGCGGCGGAGGTTCACGCCCCGAAGCTCACCTTGGGCACGCTGCGCTCCTCCGCCGAATCGAGCTCGAAATATTCACGGCGCGCGAAGCCGAAGCTGTTCGCGATGAGGTTGCTCGGGAACGTCTCGGTCGCGGTGTTGAGATCGCGCACGATCGCGTTGTAGTAACGGCGCGCGTTCTGGATCGCTTCCTCGAGGCTCGCGAGTTGGCTCTGCAACGCGACGAAGTTCTCGTTCGCGCGCAGCTGCGGGTACGCCTCCGCCACCGCGAACAGCGCGCCGATGCTGCGCGAGAGCTCGCCCTCGGCGCGCGCGCGATCCGCCGGCGCGCCGCCCTGCATCGCGCGCGTGCGCGCCTCAGTCACGCCCTGCAGCGTCTTCTGCTCGTGGCTGGCGTAGCCCTTCACTGTCTCCACCAAGTTCGGGATCAGCTCGTGGCGGCGCTTCAACTGCACGTCGATGTCGCTCCAAGAGTTCTCGCTGCGGTTCTTGAGGCCAACCAGGCGGTTGTAGAGCGAGACGCCGAGCGCGATCAGAGCGACGAGAACGATCAACGCGATGATGCCCATCAGGACTCCTTCGAATGCTCGGTGCGCCCCAACTCACGCTGCGGCGAGCGAACTGTTTCTAGCTAGACAGGCCGCGGCGTCCACAGCAGTACGAGCGAATCGACGCTCAGGTCGCCCTTGCGCGGCGCGACCGCAATCTCGCCGATCGCGAGTTCGTCGACACCACCGCTCGCGCGCAGCGCCTCCACCTCGGCTTGAAACTGCGCCTCCAGCTCCTTCAGATGCGCGGCGATCGCCTCGCTGCTCTCCTCCGCGCGCGCGATGTCCTCGCGTTGGCGGGCGGCGCGGCCCACGCTGCGCGCGACACTCGCCGCGCGCCCGACATTGCTAGTGCTCGCGAGCTTCCGGCCGAAGAGTGCGCCCAACACCGAGGCGCCCAGCGAGACGGCCGTCTCGAGCTTCTTGCTCGAGTACTCGTCCTGCTCGCGCTCCGCGCGCTCGGCCGCGCGGCGCTGGCGCTCCTGCAGCGCCGCCAGCTTGGGCGCCCACTTCTGGCGCAGTCTCTCGAGTTCGAGATCGCGGCTCTCGTGCAGCCGGTCGCGCAGCCTCACGCGGAAATCTCCTAACGACTCGCCCGCGTTCGAGAACGCGCGCAGCGCACGGCACTCGTACAGCGTGAGCGGGCGCGCCTTGAAGAGCTGCGATTCGAGCATCTTCGTCCAGCGCGCATAGCTCGCGGGGCGCTGCGCGAGCGCAGGCAGCGGCGCGAACGAAGCGCCCGGCGCGGGGCCAGCGGTGAGCGCGGGCTTGCCGGGCAACTCGCTGAGCGCTTCCCACGGCGAGGCCACGCTCGCTTCGTCGAGCCGCGCCGAGAGCGCGAGGCTCTGCCACGCGTCGAGCTTCGCGGGCACGTGCACATAGTGAGCGCTGGCAGTGGCGAACAGCGCAGGTTCGTAGGCGAGCGCGCCGCCGGTGCCGCCGGCGGGCGGCGCGGCGAAGCGTTCCTCGATGCCGGCGGCGAG
>JANNDT010000104.1:0-8509 GCA_031387905.1 Deltaproteobacteria bacterium | reverse complement strand
TGGTGGCGAACGCGCCGAAGGACGGCCACTCGCTGCTCATCGTCTCGTTGGAGTTCGGCATGGGCGGCAGCCTGATCTCGCTCGCGATCTCCAAGTGGACCGCGAAGCGCCTCACGGGCGCACGAGTGCTCGACGGTCCTTCCACTGCCGAGGAGATCTGGCTGGTCGAAACGGTGCGGCGCCAAGCGGCGGCTGCCGGTATCGGGATGCCGGAAGTCGCGATCTTCGATTCGCCCGAGCCGAATGCCTTCGCGACCGGCGCGCGCCGCGACGCTGCGCTCGTCGCGGTGAGCACGGGGCTTCTGCGCTCGATGCGGCGCGAGGAAGTCGACGCCGTGCTCGCGCACGAAGTCAGCCACGTCGCGAACGGCGACATGATCACGCTCGCGTTGGTCCAGGGCGTCGTGAACGCGTTCGTGATTGGGCTCTCGCGCGTCGCCGGCTGGGCGATTGACCGGTTTGTATTCCGCACCGAGGAAGGCCACGGGCCCGCGTTCTTCGTGACGTCACTGGTGGCGCAGTTGGTGTTCGGCCTTCTCGCGAGCCCGATTGTCTTCTGGGTGTCACGCCAGCGCGAGTACCGAGCCGACTCGGGAGCGGCGCGTCTCGTCGGCCCGCGTCCGATGATCGCGGCGCTCGAGCGCTTGCGCGCCGCGCAGCCCGCGCCGCTGCCGGAGGCGCTCGGAGCGTTTGGCATCTCGGGAGGCGGGAAGCTGCGCTGGTTCAGCACGCACCCGTCGATCGATGAGCGCATCGCTGCGCTGCGCCGGCTCGGCTGAGCCCTCGCCACAAACTCTTACTGGAGGACCTCGTCATGAATCTCGACCGAGTCCTGAAGTCATTACTGTCGAGCCCCGCGTCGGCCGGCCTGGCCGGCGCCGTGGCGGGCGGCCTGCTCACCAGTCGCAGCGGGCGCAAGATCGGCAAGCAGGCGCTGCAGGCCGGCGGGATGGCCGCGATCGCCGGGCTCGCATACGCGGCGTGGCAGCGCCACCAGCGCGGCACCGGCGCGGCGGTGGAAGCGGCGCCGTCGCCCCTACTGCTGCGCGTCGCGGGCTTCCTCCCGGCCGCGGTCCAGCAGCACACCGGCGGTGAACTCGATCTCGCGCTGTTCCGCGCGATGGTCGCCGCCGCGCGCGCGGACGGACGCCTAGACGTCGGCGAGCGCCGCACTTTGTTCGATCACATCGCGAAGCAGGGGCTCGGCGAGGTGGAGCGCGCAGAGTTGTTTGGCGAGATCGAGCGCCCCATAACGCTCGACGACGTGGTGGCCTCCGCCACGACGCGACAACGCGCGGTCGAGATCTACGCGGCGTCGCGGCTCGCGATCGAGCCCGACTCGGCGGCCGAGCGCGGCTACCTCGCGCTGCTCGCCGCGCGCCTCGATCTCGACGACGCGCTCGTCGAGAGCATCGAGCGCGAGACCGCGGCGGATGCACAGCCTGCGAGCACGGGAGCAGGGCGCTCGGGTTGAACACCTTCACACTCTTGCAGTTGAGCGGCGGCCTCGCGTTGCTCACCGTCGGCGCCAGCGCCCTCGTGCGCGGCTCCGCGAGCCTCGCGCGCCGCGCCGGAATCTCGCCGCTCGTCGTCGGCGTCACCTTGGTCGCGTTCCTGACGAGCGCGCCGGAAGTCTCGGTGAGCGTGCTCGGCGCGATCTCGGGCCAAGACGACATCGCCGCCTCGAACGTGATCGGCTCGAACATCTTCAACGTGCTGTTCGTGCTGGGGCTGTGCGCACTGATTCGGCCGCTCAGCGTGGCGCAGCAGCTCGTGTTTCGGGAAGTGCCGATCATGATCGGCGTCTCCGTATTGTTATGGCTGTTCGCCGCGAACGGGAAGCTGAGCGCGCTGGAAGGAGCGGTCTTCCTCGCCGGCCTCGCGCTCTTCACCTACGACACGGTGCGGAGCAGCCGGCGCGAGGCGCTGGCGATCCAGAGCGAGTACGACGCGGGCATCCCCGCCGTCTCGCGCAGCGTGCTTGCCGATGCCGCCTACGTCGCTGTGGGGCTCGCGATGCTCGTCGCCGGCGGCGGCTGGCTGGTCGATGCGTCGGTCGCGATCGCGCAGGCTGCCGGCGTCGACGAGACGACAATCGGGCTCACGATCGTGGCCGCCGGCACGAGTCTGCCCGAAGTCGCGACGTCGCTCACGGCGACGCTGCGCGGCGAACGCGACATCGCCGTCGGCAACATCGTCGGCAGCGGCGTCTTCAACATCCTCGGGATCGCGGGACTCGCTGCGATCGTGAGCCCGGGCGGGCTCGCGTTCCCCGAGTCGGTCGTCGCCTTCGACCTGCCGCTGATGGTCGCCGTAGCGGTCGCGTGCCTGCCCGTCGTGGCGGGCGATCACCGCATCTCGCGCCCCGTCGGGGCGCTCTTCCTCTTCGCCTACGCCGCCTATGTTGCGTATCTGGTGCTCGCCGCGCAGTCGCATCAGTCGCTCGAACCGTTCAGCTGGCTGATGCTCGAGTTCGCGGTGCCGCTGACGGTGGCGGGAATAGTCGCCTACCTCTACCGCCGCATCCGGGCGCGGCGCACGGGCGAGGACGCCGAGCCTCTCGCCGCGCGCTGACGCGTACGACCCCGAGGGCTGAGGCCATGCATCCGAACGGCGCCCGCAGCCCTCTCGAACGCTTGTTAGGACCGCTCCAGCGTTTCCTGCGGGTCGAAGCCGCCAGCGGCGTGCTGCTGCTCGGCGCGGCGCTGGTCGCGTTCGCCTGGGCGAACTCCCCCTGGGCTGCGAACTACGAGGCGTTCTGGCGCACGGCCCTCGGCGTTCGTGTCGGATCGTTCGCGCTCGAGAAGCCGCTCCTGCTCTGGGTCAACGACGGCCTGATGGCGCTGTTCTTCTTCGTCGTCGGTCTCGAGATCAAACGCGAGCTCACGGCGGGCGAACTGCGCGATCCGCGCCGCGCCGCGCTCCCGCTGCTCTGCGCGCTCGGCGGCATGCTTGCGCCGGCCCTGGTCTACGTCGCGTTCAACCTCGGCCAAGAGACCGTGCGAGGCTGGGCGATCCCCGCCGCGACCGACATCGCCTTCGCCGTTGGCGTGCTCGCCTTGTTAGGCTCGCGCGCTCCGCTCGGATTGAAGATCTTCCTCACCGCGCTCGCGATCGCGGACGACCTCGGCGCCGTCGTCGTGATCGCGCTCTTCTACACGAGCGACCTCGACACTGCGGCGCTCGTCGCCGCAGCCCTCGCGTCCGTCGCGGCGTTCTCGCTGAACCGCCTCGGAGTGCGTTCGCCGCTGCCGTATGCGCTGGTGGGCGCCGCGCTCTGGCTCGCGACGTTGAAGTCCGGCGTTCACGCGACGGTCGCCGGTGTGCTGCTCGCGTTCGCGATTCCATCGCGCGCGGAGCTCGTCCCAGAAAGCTTCGCGCCCCGCGTGCGCGCGCTGCTCGCGCGCTTCGAGCGCACACCCGAGGAGCGCGCGGACGTGGTGCACGAACTCGCGCGCGGCTGCGTGCAGGCGGAGTCGCCGCTCGAGCGCATCGAGCACGCGCTCGTGCCCTACGCGTCGTTCGTGGTGATGCCGATCTTCGCGCTCGCCAACGCCGGCGTGGCTCTCTCCGGAGGAATGAGCGTCGCGCTCGGGAGTCCGGTGACGCTCGGCGTCGCGCTCGGACTCTTGATCGGTAAGCCGCTCGGCGTCGGGGGCGCCGCGTGGCTCGCGGTGCGCACGGGCGTCGCGACACTGCCTGCGGGCGTTTCATGGCGACAACTCCGAGGCGCGGCGTGCCTCGCGGGCATCGGCTTCACGATGTCGCTGTTCATCGCCGGGCTCGCGTTCGGCGGCGGGCCGCACGGCGAGACAGCGGCGCCGAGCGCGCATCTCGACGCCGCGAAGCTGGGAATCCTCGGCGGCTCCCTGCTCTCGGGCGCGTTCGGCTGGGCCGTGCTCTCGCGTCCGCGCTGACTCGGATTCCAGAGCCCGCGCCGAAGCGCCGGAGTCGCCATCCCGATCGATTCGGTTTACCCGAGGAATTGCGTTCGATTTATCTACTAGACCGAATCGGTGCAACTGCGATAAAGACTCGAGAAACGAGGAGCACGCAGCTTGGAATCCATCGGAACGCCCGCCCTTTGGGCCGGCTTCATCGCCTTCGTGCTCGCGCTGCTGGCGCTCGACCTCGGGGTCTTTCACCGCAAGGCGCACGCCGTCACGGTGAAGGAGGCCGCCATCTGGAGCGCGGTCTGGGTCGGGCTGGCGCTCTCGTTCAACGCGCTCGTGCTGCAATGGTTCGGGCCCGAGCGCGGGCTCGAGTTCCTGACGGGTTACCTGATCGAGAAGGCGCTGGCGGTAGACAACATCTTCGTCTTCTACGCGATCTTCGCTTACTTCGCCGTGCCGGCCGTCTATCAGCACCGCGTGCTGTTTTGGGGCGTGTTAGGCGCTCTCGTGATGCGCGCTGTCTTCATCTTCGCCGGCGCCGTGTTGCTCGCGAAGTTCCACTGGGTCATGTACGTGTTCGGCGGCATCCTGGTCTTCACCGGGATCAAGCTGCTCACGATGCCCGAGGACGGCATCCATCCGGAGAGCAACCCGGCCTACCGGCTCCTCAAGCGCTTCATCCCGGCGGTATCCGAGTACCACGGCCCGCGCTTCACGATCGTGAAAGACGGTAAGCGCTACGCGACGCCGCTGCTGATCGTGCTCGTGCTGATCGAGTGGACCGACCTCGTGTTCGCGGTCGATTCGATCCCGGCAATCTTCGCCGTCACCAAAGATCCATTCATCGTCTTCACGTCGAACATCTTCGCGATCCTCGGGCTGCGTTCGCTGTTCTTCCTCCTCCAGGGCGTGATCGGCCGGTTCCATTTGCTGAAGCCCGCGCTCGCCGCCGTGCTGTTGTTCGTCGGCGCCAAGATGCTGCTGATCGACTTCGTGAAGCTGCCGGTTGCGCTCTCGCTCGGTGTGGTCGCCGGCCTGATCGCGCTCGGCGTGGTCGCTTCGCTCGCAATCCCGCCGCGGAAGCCTGCCGAGGCGCGGAAGGGCTGAGAGCGTCCTCGCGGCGAGCGGGAGTCACAACGGGTGGTCGACCGCGCAATCTGGGCAGGAGGAGACCGAAAGATTGACCAGGAAGGCGATGCGGCTGGCGATTTGGCGGAAGCCTTCGCTCGCGTGGTGGCGCCTACTGCGGGAACGAGGAGCCAGACGATGGGGTTGGATGATCGGAGCTGCACGGAGAAGGCAGAGTGAATACGAGCAATACCGACCTCGCATCGAGCGTGCGAGATCGCGTCCGAGTTCTCATCGAGAGCGTGCGCTTCGAAAGGGCAATTTCCGCGCTGATCGTCGCGAACGCCATCACGCTCGGCATTGAAACCTCGCCCGCGGTCGTCGCACGCTTCGGCGATTTCCTTCACGCTTTCGATCGCTTGGTGCTGGGTGTCTTCGTCGTCGAGCTGCTGTCGCGCTTCTTCATCTATCGAAGTCGCTTCTTCCGGGACCCCTGGCGCGTGTTCGATTTCGTAGTCGTGGGGGTGGGGCTGATTCCCGCGGGCGGTGCGTTTACCGTCCTGCGTGCCCTGCGCGTGCTACGCGTGCTGCGCCTGGTTTCGTTGGTGCCATCGATGCGCGGGGTGGTCGGCGCCCTGCTCACGGCATTGCCGGGCATGGGGTCGATCGTCGGCCTCTTGGCGCTCGTGCTCTACGTGTCGGCGGTGATGGCCACGAAACTGTTCGGTGCGATCGCGCCGGAGCTCTTCGGTCATCTCGGTGCCTCGCTGTTCACGTTGTTCCAGGTGATGACGGTGGAAGGCTGGCCCGACATTGCGCGCGGCGTCATGGCAAAGTCGCCGTACTCCTGGATCTTCTTCGTCGTCTACTTGCTCGTTGCGACGTTCATGGTGTTGAACCTGTTCATCGCGGTGGTCGTCAACGCGATGCAGTCGCAGGTCACAGAAGACCTCAAAGGCGAGGGAGAACAGCACACCCGGTTGATCCTCGACGAGGTACGCGCGTTGCGCCGACAGATCGAGGCGCTGCGTGGGCCATCGACGTCCTGATCTCGTGCGGACCGACGGGCCCAGGGTCGTCCTCGCGGATTACCGTCGTCGCGGGTATTGCGCGGCGAGTTCGCGCATCGCACCGACCACCGGCGCGTCACGCTTCGCCAGCACCGATTCGTACTTGAGCGTCGAGCGCGCCACCGAGAGCAGATTGCACGCGCCGCGCTCGGCCACGAGCTTCTCGAGCTTCGCGTTCTCCGAATCGAGCTGACGCAGCCGCTTCACGTCCGCGGGATCGAGTTCGCCGAAGCGCTTCCGCCACGCGTAGATCGTCTGGTCGCTGGTGCCGTGTCTCCTCGCGACCTCCGGCACCGGGCTCCGACCCGCTTCGCGCAGGATCTGCACCACCTGCTCTTCCGAGAACCGGCTCTTCTCCACGGGGGTTCCTTTCCGTCGGAAGCCATTCTCCCAGGAACCAGTGGGCCCGAGAAACTCAGATCAGATCAGAACTCTCCGACCTCGCTTTGGACGACCATCGATGGCGCTTCGGCTCGCGTTGGATGGCTTCCATCCATAGGAATTGACAATGTGAAGTCGAGACATTTCCTATTTGTCGATAAATGGAAACGCGTCGATGATCCCGCTCGTGAATCGAATAGAGATCGACCGTCGCTCTTCGTGCAACGGGACGTGGATTGGCGACGGCGAGCTAGAGCAGCTTGCCGGGAAAGAACCAGGCTTTGTGCAGAACCTCGTTGGATTGTTCCACCGCTCCTGCGCGGGAGCCGGGCCCACTTGGCATGCGGGACCCCCGGTCCTCGTGAAAACCGATCATTGGAGACCCCATGGAGTGGCTCAACTACCACCACCTCCTCTACTTCTAGCAACAAGGCTCCTACCCAGAGCAGAGTCACGCGGGGCATCGGTCCGCCCGAGCCCTCGGGAGCCGGCGTTCGCGGGGGGCCTGTCGCGCGTTCCTCGAGCGCGCCGTATGCGAGTTGCTCCTGCACGAGACGCTCGACGGACGCCGCTTCGCGGAACTGACCCAGGACGCCGAACCCGCCCGTGCGGCAGCCTGAGTTGAATGCCATGCGACTTCGCATCCGCTTGCCCGAGCTGAATGCTGCGCAGCACGATGCGCTCGCACGGCGCGCGCGCCTAGTGCTCGGAAGGCACGCCGCCGAGATCGATCTCGTCGAGCTCACGATCGTGACCGAGAGCGCTGACAGTTTCGAGCAAACGGAATGTCGACTCGTCGTGAAGCTGCGTGACGGCGACGAGATTCGCGTTCACGACGACGGCAACGAGCCGCACCGGGCGCTACTGCGCGCGGCCCGGCGCATCGAGGTACGCGGCGAACTCGCGCGCCTGCGCCGAGCGGCTGCGGACTGACGGAGACCTGCGGCGCGCAAGCTGCTCACGAATCCCGAGGACGGCATTCATCCGGAGAGCAACCCGGCCTACCGGCTCCTCACGCGCTTCGTCCCGGCGGTATCCGAGTACCACGGCCCGCGCTTCACGATCGTGCAAGACGGTAAGCGCTACGCGACACCGCTCCTGATCGTGCTCGTGCTGATCGAGTGGACCGACCTGGTGTTCGCGGTCGATTCGCCGCCCGCATTTCAGCGGTTGCGGCGGTACTTCGCGCCCCGAACGACCTCCACGGATTGGCTCCAGGCGATCACCGCGTAGCTCGGGAAGTAATCCCGCGTGAGCCGCGCCAGCAACTCGCGCTCGAGCGACTCGTCGAGCACGACCTCGATCCGAACGTTCCCCCCGAGCTCGCTCGCGCGAGTTTCGCGCGAGCCCTGCCCGTGAGCCCGCGTGGCCGTGTAGCCGCTCGCACCGAGGGCGAGAATCTCTCGCACGAGTCGATCCTCGAGGATCGACTCGGCGACGATCGTGAGCAGGCGCAGGGGGATCATCGCGATCGACTCGTCGCTCATGAATAGATCCAGCGCGCGAGCGCGAAGTACAGGGGAATCCCGAATGCGAGGTTGAACGGGAATGTGATTCCGATCGAAGCGGTCAGATAGTACGCGGGGTTGGCAGCGGGAAGCGCGAGCCGCACCGCCGCGGGCGCTGCGATGTAGGAGGCGCTCGACGCCATGGCTCCGAGCACGGCTGCACCGCCAATCGGGAGCCCTGCGAACCGCCCCAGCAGAACGCCGAGTGCACCGTTGATCAGCGGGGCTCCAATCCCGAACGCCAGCAAGAAGGGACCCACCCGCCGCACGTCCCGCATTCGCCTGCCGGTCACGATTCCCAGCTCGAGCAAGAACAGACAAAGGGCTCCTTTGAACGGGTCCACGAAGAATGCTTTGACCTCTGCGAGCCCTCGGGTTCCGCTGATCGCGCCGATCACGACGCCGCCCAACAGCAACAAGATGCTGCGCCCCGAGAAGATCTCCGCCAATGCCTTGCCGAGGCCGACGGCATCGCGCCCGCTGCGGCGAGCGATCAACAAAGCGACCACGATGCCTGGTATCTCGAGCGCCGCGACCAACGTGGCCATGAAGGCCTCGGCCGGGTACCCCGCGCGCTCGACGAATCCCA
>JANNDT010000103.1:0-2136 GCA_031387905.1 Deltaproteobacteria bacterium | reverse complement strand
CGCAACGCCGACGCGGGCCTGTTGGCGTCTCACGGGGAGGCCACCCGGCCAGGAACCAGCGCTGCGGCGGGCCGCATCTTCGCGGCTGTCGGTACGGTGTTCTCCACGCTCTCGGAGATTCTGCTTCCACTCCACCCTGCGGAAGTTGCTCGCTACCACGCGCTCACCGGTTTTCGCGACGCGCTGGGGTTGAATGCGGAAACCGGCACCGGCTACGCGGTCAGCGTCGCGTCGTTGACCCGCGACATCCGCAAGCCGACCGCGCGCGAGCGTCAGATTTGGACTCGCGTTGCCGCGCACCTCGGGGCTGGCCTAAGGCTGCGGCTCTCGCTCGAGGAAGCTGCAGGAACGAACGAAGCGATCCTCGGCGCGGACGGGAAGCTCCACGACGCGAGCGGCCCCGCCCGCAGCGCGCGCTCGCGCGAGTGGCGCCGCGAGGCCGTCCGAAGCCGCGAGCGCGCGCGCACGACGGGGCAGCGAAGCGACCCCGATGCTGGGCTGGCGCTTTGGGAGGGCCTCGTGGCCGGCCGCTGGTCGCTCGTCGACCACTTCGAGAGCGATGGCAAGCGCTTCGTGGTGGCGCACCGCAACGACCCCGAAGTGGGCGATCCGCGCGGGCTCACGCGCCGCGAGAGGCAAGTTGCCGAGTACCTCGGCATGGGGCGCTCGCTGAAGGAGATCGCCTACTTGTTGGGGATCGCGGGCGCCGCGGTATCGAACGCGACGCAGCGAGCCTCGGCGAAGCTCGGGCTCACCGGCCGCGCCGAGCTCGCGCAGCTGTTCGCGCCCTTGGGCCTGCGTGCGCGCCTCGCCGAGATCGAGGTCGCAAGTGAACGCCTCGCCTCCGGCGCAGCGCCCCTGCTTGACGAGGACGCGCTGGCGCGGCTCAGCCCAGCGGAACGCGACGTGGCGCTCGACCTGTTGCGGGGTGCGACGGTCGCGGCAATCGCGAAGCGCCGCGCCACTTCGCAATTCACGATCCAGGCGCAGGTGAAGGCGATCTATCTGAAGCTCGGCGTGGGCTCACGCGTGGAGCTCGGGGCGCGCATCGCGAGCACTGCTGCCGCGTGAGATGCTTAGGCGCCGGCGCCGTTCAGCGCGGGCGCGCCAACCCGAGCGTGCCGTTGGATTGCGGTGCGCGGGAGACCGGAGGACTCGCTCAGTCGCAAAAGCGCGCTGGCGTGCTAGCGGGCGCGGCGCCTCCCGATCCAACCGAGGCCCACAACACCTGCCAGCAACAGCGCGAGCACCGGCGGCTCGGGCACGAACAGCTGCGTGATCGTCGCCATGCCGGTCGCGAAGTCGAAGTCGAGCCCGAAGCCCGTGTTGTCGATGAGCGCGACGCTCGGGTCGAACGAGACCGCGCGGCCGGCGAAGAAATCGAGCTGCGCGCCAAGCGCGCCCTCGTAGCCGTTGATGCGCTCGAAGCGAATCGTGCCGCCGAGGAAGGTCGCGCCGAGTGCGGCATCGAGCACGTCGTACTCGCCGGCGTTGCTACCGCCGATCTCGAGCTCGAGCTCGCCACCTTGTTGGGTGTAGCTGCCGTCGATGGTGAGGGTGCCTGGCGAGAAGCCGGGGTGCAGATTGCCGCCGGTGTTGACCACGTCGGGGTGCGTATTCGTCGGGAATCCCACGCCGTTGATGAGCCCCGTTCCGTAGATGTTCCCACCGTCATCGAGCACGATCGTCCCCGCCTGATAGCTGGCGGGGTTCAGCGGATCGCCGATGAAGACGCCGCTGGTCGAGTCGATCGTGAACTCGCCGCCTTTCCCAACCGCGAGCATCGGAACGGTGTAGGGATGGTTCGGGTAGTTACCGACCTGCAGGTGAGAGCCGTTCACTACCTGGAAGTGCGCGCTACCCGGCAGCCCCGCGCGGTCTCCTCCGAGCTTCGCGCCACCAGGGGCCAAGTAGAAATCCGATCCGACGTTGACGAACTGCGAAGTGACGGACGTGGCGAGATCGATCTCCACGAGCGACGGCAACTGGTCGTTCTGGAGCTGAATACCTTGGAAGTCGGCGGAAGCCGTTCCAGCGATTCTCGTCGCCGAACTGAAATCGACCTGCAGGAATGCCTGTTCCACGACGGCGCCGTTCCCAATGAATGCATCAGCCCCCGAGAGATAGACCCTGTCA
>JANNDT010000096.1:0-6894 GCA_031387905.1 Deltaproteobacteria bacterium | reverse complement strand
CTGTGTGATTCCAGGGATGCGAGGCCACCCTCGGACGTTCGATGCTTCGCGGCATGCGATTTCACTTCGAGGATTTCGTGCTCGCGAGCGCGCCACGCGAGTTGCGCCGCCACGGAGTTCTCCTGCCGGTGCAGCCGAAAGTGCTCGATCTGCTCGTCATCCTCGCCCGCAGTCGCGGCGCGCTCGTGAGCGAGAGCGCGCTCGGGCAGGAGCTGTGGCCGGGTGTGCGCGTCGACGCCGCCGCGCTGCGCCGGCTCGTGAAGGAAGCCCGGCGAGCGGTCGCGGACGATGGTGAAGCGCAGCGCTTGATCCGCACCGAGCGCGGCAGGGGCTACGGGTTCGCGGTCGCGCCGATCGCGGATCAGCGGGATGAGGCCGCCTTCGTGGGGCGAGAGAAGTTATTGCGCGACCTGGAGGCCGCACTTGAAGAGGCTCGCGCCGGAAACGGCCGGCTGCTGCTGCTCGAAGGCGCGGCGGGCATCGGGAAGACGCGTGTCACGCTCGAGCTCTGCGCACGAGCGCGCGCACTCGGGGCCGAGACGGTGTTCGTAGCGTGCGGGGTCGCTGAGGGCGCTGCGGCGTTCGCGCCTTGGCTCGAGGTCGCGCGTGAATTGGTCGCCGCGCAGCGCGTGCATCGCGGTGGCTTGCCCGTCGCGCTGCGCGATGCCGTCGAAGTCGCAGCGAGCGCGGAGGGCGAGCTGGCCCCGTCGGCGGCGACCTCCGGGCGCCTGCGCTTTCTCGAATCGCTCGACGAGCTGTTACGGGATGCTTCGCGGAGTGCACCGCTGGTCGTGGCGTTCGACGATCTGCATGCCGACCGATCCCGACACGCTGCGCAGCCTCGTGTTCCTCGCGCCGCGCCTGCTGCGCCGGCGCGTGACCCTGCTCGGCGGCTATCGCCCCGAGGCGATGCTGTCCGAGCACGCTGCTGCGCTCAGCGAGGTCGCGCGTTCGCCTTACGCGAGCGTGTTCGGCGTCTCCGCATTCGACGCCGCCGAGATCGAGGCGCTGATCGAGCAGTCGACCGGTGAGCGCGCGTGGGGCGACCTCGCACAGCTGTTATTGCGGGTCACCTCCGGGAATCCGTTCTGGGTGCATCAGATCCTGCGCGATCTGGTGACGAGAAGGAGCATCGCGCGCGAGTCGGCCACCGCCGCGGTCGAGGCCGAGATTCCGACGCTGCTGCGGCCGGTGTTACGGCGGCGCCTCGCTGCCGTGCCCGCGCAAGTCGATCGCTGGTTGCGCTGCGCCTCGGCGGTGGGCCGAGCGTTCGACGTGCCGCTGCTGGCGCGCGTGGCGGAATGCAGCGTCGCGGATCTCGGGGCGGGGCTCGCGGAAGCCGAGCGCACGGATCTCGTCCAGCGTCTGCGGTCGTCGCCAGCACGCTGGGAGTTCACGCACGATCTGGTGCGCGAGGTGCTGTACGACGAGCTGCGCGAAACAAAGGAGGACTGCGCGCGCGTTCACCTGCGCATCGTCGAGGCCTAGGAGGAGCAGCCCGAGCGAGAGTCCGCGGAGGTCGCGCACCACGCCGAACGGGCGATGCCGTTGATCGCGGGCGCGCGCGTGATCGAGTTGCGCGTCGAAGCCGCGCGCGTGGCCTCGACGCGACAGGGCTATGAGGACGCGGCGTTTCATCTCGGGCGAGCGGTCGCGCAGCTGGTTGGCGATTCCACTACGGCCGACGCGCGGCGCTGCAAACTGCTGCTGGCTCAGGCGCATGCGCTGGTCACCTCGCGCGGGCGCGACGATGCCCGCGCGAAATACCACGCCGCCGCGTTATCCGCAGAGCGCTGCGGTGATCTCGAGATCTTCGCGCGAGCGGCGCTCGGCTTCGCGCACCGTCGTACCGGGCTCGGCGCGTTCGAGCCTGGGACCGCCGAGTTGCTGGAGCGCGCGCGAGTTCGTCTTGGCCCCGAGCTGCGCGGGCTGGCGATCCGCCTGAAGAGCCGGATCGGGGCGGAACTCGTGCTGCGTTCGCCACGCGAGGAGGGCGAGAGGATCGTCGAGGCGGCGGTGCGAGAGGCGCGCGCGCTCGGAGACCTCGCGACGCTCGGCTGGGTGCTGGACGACTACTCGTACGCGTTCTGGAGCCCTCGCGACACGCGCGGTTGGGCCGCGTTGTGCCGCGAGATCGAGCAGATCGGCGAACGCCTGGGAGATTCCGAACTGCGCTTTCGCGGCGCTCGCTTTCGCGCGATGGCAGCGCTCGACCTCGGCGCGCGCGCTGAGTTCCTCGACGCGCTTCGCGTGTGCGAGGAAATCGACCGCGCGACGCCGCTCCCGTACACGCGCGCAATGGTGCCTGCGTTGCGCGCGACGCTCGCGCTGCTCGACGGTGATTTGTCCGAGGCGCGTCGCCAGGCGGATACAGCCGCGAGCCTCGGGGCGGGAGCGACAGAGAGCGGCTTCGAGATGATCGCTCGAGTCCTGAGGATCGAGATCGCGCGGGCTGCAGGTGAAGCCGCGGCAATCGCACCCGCCGTGCGGGAGCTCGCCCGCCGCCAGCGCGACGTCGTGGGGATGCGCATGCACAGCGCCGTGCTCATGGCAGAGCTTGGAGACTTGGACGCGGGCCGAGCCGTGCTCGCCGAGTTCGTACGCGACGAGCTCACCGACCTGCCGCGCGACCGGCTGTATCTCCCAGTCCTGTTTTGTGCGGCCGAGCTCTGCGTAGTGACCAAGAGCCGCGAGTTCACGGGACCTCTCGAACTCGCACTCGCGCCCTTCGCCGCGATCGCCGCAGTCGTGGGCGCGACGGGGCCCTTCGTCGGCTCGATCGCCCACCACCTCGGCGCGCTCGCCATGATCCGCGGCGACCGCGCCGGAGCGATCGCGCAGCTGGAAGCGGGCGCTGCCTTCCACGAGCGCCTGGGTGCGGTGCTGTGGCTCGCGAGGAGTCGCGAGCTACTCGAGCGTGCGCGCGCGAGTTGACGCCGGCGCGATGTGGATTCTCTGAATGGCCCGACGTGCCTGATTCCGCAGCGTCGCGCGGTGCGAAGTCTCTCAGGTGCTTCGCATCCGAGTCGAGACGTGAAGAACTCGGTATGGCCAGCGACGGCCCAGAATCGGAACACTGATTTCGCGTGCATCCCAACCAGGTGAGCAAGAGGAGCAGTCGATGCCCAAGCCTCGCGTCGCGCTCGCGGTCGCCGCGCTGCTCACGCTCGCGCGGGCCGCGGGCGCGCTTCCGCTCGATTTCGTAGGGCCCGCAAGTCCGTCGTTCTGGAGTTCAGCGAACTGGAGCCCGCCCACGGCGCCCAGCGCGAGCGATGTCGTCACGCTCGACAACGCGTTGGCCAACCCGTTCCTCTTCCTAGGAGACACGGGCAGCGCAGCCGCGCAGAACGGCGAGGTCGCGCAGCTTCGCCTCATGCAAGGGAACTTCTCACTGAGCTGGGAGTCGAGTGTTCCGCAGGCCAACGCGCAGCCGGGCTCGCTGCAGTTCCTGGGGGCGAACCCGGCGGACCCCGGCGTCAGGATTCGCGTAGGCGGCGCGGGGCAGCTTGCGCAGCTGCGTCTTCTCAGTGCAGCCACGGATCCGGCTCGAGCCGCTGCGGTCGTCGTCGGCCCCGGCGGGGACCCGAGCAGCCTGAGTCGGCTGATCCTCTCAGGCCCGAATCCAGTGCCGCCGAACCCGGGCCTGCCGGGCCACCCAGGCCACTTTTACGCGACGACAGTCTCGTTGTTAGGCGACTTCAGCTTGCTCGATATCGTCGGCGACCAGCAGGTGAGCGCGACGCGCGTCGAAGCGGGCAACGCGTTTGCGCCGACGTTCGGGACGAGCGTCCGAGTCGCGAACGGCGCCCGGCTGAACGCGGGCACGCTGCTGCTCGATGGCATCGTCGGCGACGCGCTCACGGTCGATGCGGCGACCGTCTCGGCGGACCTCCTCCTCACCGCGCGCGGGACTGGGAACGACGCACGCGTCGTGGTTGCGCAAGGCGGCTCGCTGCTCGGCGGCCTCGATGCTTCGGCGCTGAACGGTGCTCGGCTCACGCTCGACTTATCAGGCGCCGGCACGCTCGTGAATCCCATGGACACGAGAATCAGCGCCGACGCGGCCTCGACGGCGCTCGTGAACGTAAGCTCCGGCGCAGTGCTGGGTGGTCAGCTCTCGCTGGAGTTGACGCGTGTGGATCTCCGCGTCGATGCGGCGCAAATGGGGACCGACCAGCTGCGCCTGTTCGGAGGCAGCGCGCGCGTCGAGGCCGGCTCCTCGCTCAGGGCAACCAACGCCCTGATCGACGGCAGTGACGTGAGCGTCGCGTCGGCCGGCAGCGCGTTCTCTTTCTACACGATCCTCGCACCCAATCAGTCGCACGTGCTGCTCGATGGCGCCGGCGCGGCGGGAACCGCGGGCTGGGGCGGAATCGGGTTCGGCGTCTCGTCTGACTTGTTGCTCTCGCGCCCGACGCCGACCGGACCCGTCCTGCAAACGGGAGGCGATCTGTTAGGCGCCGGCGCGGCAAGCCTCGATGTCCTGAATGGGTCGTCCCTAGAGCTGCTCCCTGCGTTGGGAATATTGCCGGCATTCCTCGCGATCGGCTCGACGGGCGCCGTCTCGCTCGATCCGACGAGTCGGATCGTCCTCGGCTTCCAGTCTCCCGCGATCCCGGCTGCTGATGGCAAGATCACCCTCGGACTCGACAGCCAGCTCTGGGGCACGGGAAGCATCAATGGCGTGGGCTTCACGTCCGGGACGCACCTCGACGTGCTCAACCAAGGCGGCTTGGTTCACCCGGGCTTCTCGCCGGGCCGGCTCACGATCGACGGCTCCTACACCCAGGAAGACGGCGTACTCGAGTTCTCGATTGGTGGGAGCACACCTGTTACGGGTTTCAGTCAGCTCGCCGCGAGCGCGGGCATCTCGATCACGGGCGGCACGATCCGCTTCGTGCGCGAGGCCGGTTACAACGGCGACCTCGGCGCGGTGCTCACGTTCCTGCTCGGCCCGAACGGGGTCGTCGACGTGTTACCAGGCGTGGCGATCGACGATCAAACGGGCCTGGGCCTCGCGTTCGACTTCGCGACGGGCAGCGCGCGGATCACTCAACTCGTGCCCGAGCCGGCCGTGCTCGCCCTCCTGCTTGGCGGATTCGCAGGCCTCGCGTGGATCGGAAGCAAGCAGCGCGGGTCGTCGAAACGCGGCGCCCAGTCGCGAGTTCGAGGCACGAGAGACGAGCGAATCCATTCGAGCCCCGCAGCCGACGGACATCCGATCGGAGAGAAGCCGAGTGCGCGCGCAGTGACCTCGTGCATCGCGAACGAGCGCGACAGGCTGACGCCGGTACGCCGAACAGGCCCTGCCGAATGCGGCGCCGCGCGGTCTCGCGATGTGATGAGTCAGGTATTGCAGTCGGCATCCGAGCGGCGGTTCTCAGGCAGGTTCGCCCGTGCGGCCTTCTCCACTCCATCGGCAAGAGCGCGATGTGGTTTTCCAGGTATGGACGCTGGGGGTATTTCTCATCGACGCTAGGGACACTCTGCGAGGAGAAGCGTCATGGCACGACTACGCGCAATAGCTGATGGAATGTTGGTGCTCACCGTCGCGGCTGGCCTCGCGAGCGCGGCCGGCGCCTCGACGCTGGTAATTGCTCCGAACGGAAGTTCTAGCTCCTTCTGGGATCCCAATAACTGGATCTCGGCTGGAGGAGGACCTCAGAGCAGCGACATCGTCGAGCTTCGGGGCCAGCGAACTGCAGGCCAGACCCTCTACCTCGGCGACACGTTCGGGGGGAGCGCGCAAAGCGGCCAGATCGCGCGCTTGAACGTGAGTGGCGCCTGGACGCTGGGCTGGAGCGACTCCGGGGGCGTCGCGGGCAACCTCACGTTCCCGCCTAGCGGCGTTCTGGCGGACGATTTTTTCGGCATCCACATCGGGGGGGTCGGCACTCCGATTCCTAACGCGCTTTACCTGATCGACGCCGACAGCTCGGCGGCGGACGCCTTCAACATCGCGCTCGGCTCTTTGGGTCCGGCATCGCAGCCGACGAGCGCGTCTCAGGGGAACACGCTCGTCATCGAGAGCTCGGGCGTGCTGGCCTCGACGCCGGTGCTGCACGCCGGAGCCGTCGCGATGCAGAGCAGCTTCTCGCTGCTCGATCTCTACCAGGGAGCCAAGCTGGTCGTCGCGCAAATCATCTCGACCGGGCGCGAAGGCAACGGCGTGCGCGTGAACGCCGGAGGCGAGCTCGAGGCGACGGACGTCGAGTTCCTGGATCTCCAAGGCAGCGGTAACCAGCCGCTCCTTCTGGACGGCGGCCCCCCGGGCCCGCTGACCGCGCACGCGAAACTGGGACGCCTGAACGTCAGGGCCAGTGGCGCGGGGAATGCCGGAAGGATCTCAGTCCGAAACCAAGGCCTGCTCGAAACGGAGAGCATCGGCCTCGTAGCCGACGACGGCGCGGCGATCGCTCTCGAAGTCGATGGCGGCGCGGTGACGGTCGGCGGGAATGTACTCAGTACGCTCTCGGCCGACGCGAGCGGCGGCGCGATCGGCATTGCGGTTCGGAACGGCGGCGGGTTGAACGTCAACTACGCGAACCTAATTGCGCAGGAGAGCACCGGCGGAATTGCAGGTGCGCTCACCCTGAGTGTCGACGGCGCGACCCTGAGCGGTGAGGTCGACGTCTTCGCCATGGGCAGCTCGACCGCGTTGGTGAGCATTACGAACGGAGCGCATTGCTACTGCGATCTCCGCATTTTCGGCGACGGAGGCATGCTGCGGGTAGACAACGACGGCCGTCTCAGTGACAGGGTCTATCTCTCGGGGGCTGATGCATTCATTGGGAACGGCGCCGTCGTGGAACAGGCATTCCTGCAGGTCGATTTCAGTTCGGCGACGAGAATCGCTGGAACGGCTTCCGCCGACTTCCAAGGTATTCAGCTCCA
>JANNDT010000090.1:0-2795 GCA_031387905.1 Deltaproteobacteria bacterium | reverse complement strand
GAGCGCGTGGCCACCTCGATGCGCGCGAACGTGAGTGCGCGGCACGAGGCGGCGCGCGCCGGCATCGTGGAGGAGCGGGAGATCGACTCGCTCGCGTCGGAGACCGAGCGGGCCCTCGCTCGGCACGCCGCGCGCCTGGAGCTGCGGCGGCTCGACGGGCGGGCAATCGACGGTCATGGCGACCTTCACCTCCAGCACATCTGGTTCGAGGGCGAACCTGATCGTGCGCGCGTCTCCCTAATTGATTGCATCGAGTTTTCGGACGAGCTCCGGCAGATCGACGCGGCGAGCGAGGTCGCCTTCCTCGCGATGGATCTGCGGTATCGCGGCGCACCCGAACTCGCTGAGCACTTTCTGCGCCGGTACGCAGCGTTGCGAGACGATTTCGGCCTTTACGGCGTCGTCGACTTGTTTGGTGCGTATCGCGCGGCAGTGCGCGCGAAGGTCGCCGCGCTCGCCGCGCAGGACCCCGCGATCGAGCCCGCTCAGCGCGAGCGCGCGGCGCTGAGCGCGACGCGCCACGTCGCGCTGGCCTTGCAACTGCTGCGCGTACCGGCGCCCGCGCCGGTCGCCGTCGTGTGCGGCAGCGTCGGCACCGGCAAGAGCAGCGTGGCGGAGCGGCTCGCGGACGCCTGCGGCGGAGTCGTGATCTCCTCGGACCGCACGCGCAAGGCGCTGGCTGGCGTGGCGCCCGACAGTCGTGTGGGAGCGGGACTCGGTTCGCCGCTCTATGCCGACGCGAACACAGAGCGTGTTTATGCAGCGCTGTTCGAACGCGCAGCGCCGGTCCTCGCGTCGGGCCGCGTCGCCGTGCTCGACGCGATGTTCGCGCGCGCCGAGCAGCGGGCCGCCGCGCGGCGCTTCGCAGCCGCCGCGGGAACGCGAGCGCTGCTGGTCGAGGTGCAGTGCGCGGAGGAGGTTGCGCGCGAACGCGTCGCGTTGCGCGCGGCGCGCGGCGTTGACCCCTCGGATGCGGGTCCGGAACTTGTTGGGGTGAGCCGAGCGCGTTTCGAGTCGCCTGAGGAATGGCCGCCCGAGGACCGCGTGCGGATCGAGACCGATCAAGACTGGGCCGAATGGGTCACTGCGATCGCGCAGAAGTTCGCGCCGGCCTAGGAACGCTCCGGCCGCAACAGCGTTCGCGTCTGAGACCTTTCGCCCGCAGCCCGTCCCAAGATGCCACGGCTGCGGGCTTCGCGCGGGTGCGCGCTTGGCGCGCGTGGCACGTGAAATGCACAGCTAGTCACGAGGAGTACAGCGTGCGCGAAAGTGCGATGGCGACCGAGCAGGCGGCGGACAAGTTCGCGGAAGAGGGCGCGACCGACGGCTCACCGGGGCGGGCGGGGTCTGCCGTCCAAAGGCTCACTGACGTGCCGCGGCAGCGTGCTCGCCACGCATCGTTCCTCCCGAAGGCGATCGCCGATCGCATGGGGATCGCGATCGCGCGGCGCTTGCACAGCAGGCTCGGGTCTGCGGGGCTGCGCATCGAGCTACACGACGGGAACGCGGTGGGTGCGCCGCGTGCTGAAGCGACCGCCGTTCTGCGCCTCACCGACGCCACCGCGCCGTTCGCCCTCGCGCTCGATCCGGAGCTCGCATTCGGCGATCTCTACTCCGCGGGCCGCCTTCAGCTCACTGGATCGCTTGTCGATTTTCTTTGCCTCACGCATCAGAACCCCGTGGATTTCGGGCTGAGGGCGCGCGTACTGCGCAGCGCGGGCGCTCCGGCGGCGTGGAGGCAAGCGCTCGGGCGTGCCACCGGCAACGCGCGCCACCACTACGACGTCGGCAACGATTTCTACGCGCTCTGGCTCGACGAGCGCATGGTCTACACGTGCGCGTATTTCGCGCGGCCGGAAATGTCGCTCGAGGAAGCTCAGGTGGCGAAGCTGGACCTCGTGTGCCGGAAGCTTCGCCTGCGGCCGGATCAAAGCGTGCTCGAGTTCGGCTCCGGCTGGGGCGCCCTCGCGCTTCACATGGCGCGCGCATATGGCGCGCGCGTGCGGGCGTTCAACGTCTCGCTCGAGCAGGTGGAGTGGGCGCGCGAGCAAGCCGAGAAGCAAGGCGTCGCGGCACGCGTCGAGTTCGTGCTCGACGACTACCGGAATGCATCGGGCCGTTTCGACGCCTTCGCCTCCGTCGGCATGTTGGAACACGTCGGACCCGGAAATTACGAGGAACTCGGCCGCGTGATCGAGCGCTCGCTGGCGCCGGAAGGCCTCGGCTTGATTCACACGATCGGGCGTTCGCAGCCGTATCGGCTGAACCGCTGGATCACTACGCGCATCTTTCCGAACGCGCATGCGCCATCGCTCTCGGAGCTGATGCCGATCTTCGAGCCGCGCGACTTCGCGGTGCTCGACGTCGAGAACCTGCGCCTCCACTACGCGCTCACCGTCGAGCATTGGCTCGCGCGCTACCGCAAGAACCGGCGCTTGATCGACGAACAGGTTCCGGCGGAGACGGCGCGCGCCTTCGAGCTCTACCTCGCCGGCACGCTCGCGGCGTTCCGCGTGGCGACGCTCTGCCTCTATCAGGTGGTGTTCTCGCGCGCGCGAAACGACGCAGTGCCCTGGACGCGCGCTGATCTGTTAGGGGTTTAGCGTGGAGCGCGTCGATGTGCTGATCGTGGGCGGCGGGCCGGCCGGCTCGTCGCTCGCCTGGGGGCTGCGCGGGTCGGGGCTGCGCGTTCTCGTGATGGACCGCAGCCCGTTCCCGCGCGACAAAACCTGCGCGGGCTGGGTCACGCCGCCGGTCTGGAGCGCGCTGCGCATCGACGCGAGTGATTACGGCGC
>JANNDT010000065.1:0-11248 GCA_031387905.1 Deltaproteobacteria bacterium | reverse complement strand
TGCGCGGCACCGAGCCGCTGGAAACGTGCCCGCAGTGGAGCAGCCCGCCGCCGCAGCTCGCGCCAAGCGAGCCTGTGCCTGCGCCGCGCGAAGAGCCGCGCCGCACGCGGAAGCGTGCCGACGACGAGCCGGGCTTACTCGAGCGCTTCCGCCGCTGGCTCCAAGACGAGTGACGAAGCGCCGCGCGCTCGTCGCGCGCCCACCGCGAACTCTCGCAGCCGCGCTCGCTTGCGCCACGCTGCAGTTCGCGATCGCGTGCGCCGTTGCGCCGGTACAGCGTGCGGCGACCGCGCCAATCGCGCGGCCGGCGCTGCGCGTCGGCGCGCTCGCTAGCGAAGGCGACGCGCGCCGGCGCGCCTCGACGCAGCTCGTTCTCGACGGCCTCGCGAGCGAAATGCGCGGCGCATCGCGCGAGGCGCTCTCGCGCTACGAGGACGCGCTGAAAATCGATGCGAACAACCCCAGCGCGTCGCTCGCATTCGCGCGCTACGAAATTTTCGCGGGCGATGCGGATCGCGGGCTCGCGCATCTCGATCGCTACGAAGCACTCGCCGGCACACGCGCTGCGGCGGAGCACGTCGCGGGCTTGCGCGGCGCCGCACTCGCGAGACTTGGCAAGCCCGGGCTCGCGCGTCCCTACTTAGAGGAGGCGCGCGCGCTCGCGCCAAGCGTGTGGGGCGACGCGCGTCTCGATGCTCGCGAGCTGCGCTGAACGCTGATAGGGTGGCGCGCCGTGACGCCCAAGCACCGCGCATTCTTCACCGCCGTCGGAATCGCGCTGCCACTCGATGTTGCGTCCAAAGAGTGGGTGCTGCGCTCGATCGACTTCAGCGAGCGCATTCCAGTGCTCGACGGCTTCTTCTACCTCACGCACGTTCGCAACCCTGGCGCCGCGTTCAGCATGTTCGCGACCGCGCCCGACTGGTTTCGCACCTGGTTCTTTCCGCTGATGACGATCTTCGCCCTCGGCTTGATCGTGTCGATGTTCCGCAAGCTCGCCCCAAGGGAGCGCCTCGCAGCGACATCGCTCGGCCTTCTGCTCGGCGGCGCGATGGGCAACTTGCTCGATCGCTTTCGCCACGGCGAAGTCGTCGACTTCCTGCACGTCAAGCTGTGGAACAACTACTCCTGGCCCGATTTCAACTTCGCGGATTCGTTCATCGTGGTCGGCGTCGCGCTTTTGATCCTCGAGATGTTCGCGGCCGAAGGCGAAGGACTCGAAAGCAGCCCCCCCGGGACCAGCGCCTGAGCACGCGCGTGACGCGCGCGACCGTAATAACTCGCGTTCCACTTTTTTCGTCGGAAACACGCAAGATCGCTTGACGCGAGATTCGCGCGCCGGTTTAATGCGCGGCTGCGGCGTTGGATCGAGCTGCGCTGTTCGTCTCGAACGTTCTGCATCCGAGGGAACTCGCATGAAATTCTTCATCGATACGGCGAGCGTGAAGGAAATCCGCGAGGCCGCGGCGCTCGGTTGGCTCGACGGCGTCACCACGAACCCGAGCCTGCTCTCGAAGGAGACGGGCGACCCGCGCGAGATCCTGCGCGAGATCACGAAGATCGTGGACGGCCCCGTGAGCGCAGAGGTCACGGCGCTCGACTGCAACGGCATGCTCGAAGAGGCCACCCAGCTGCGCCGCATCGCCGACAACATCGTCGTCAAGGTGCCGATGACGCTCGAGGGGCTGAAGGCGATTCGCCGCCTCTCGGAGCAAGGCGTCGAGACGAACTGCACCCTGATCTTCAGCGCGACGCAGGCGCTGATGGCCGCGAAGGCGGGCGCCACGTATGCCTCGCCGTTCGTCGGCCGGCTCGACGACATCTCGCAAGACGGCATGCAGCTGATCCGCTCGATCTGCACGATCTACAAGAACTACGGCTACGCGACGCAAGTGCTCGTCGCGAGCGTGCGGCACCCGATCCACGTGCTGCAGGCGGCCGAGATCGGCGCTCACGTCGTGACGATGCCGTCGAAGGTGATCGAGCAGCTCGTGCAGCACCCGCTCACGAACCTTGGCCTCGAACGGTTCCTCGCGGACTGGGAGAAGGTCAAGAACCGAAGCTGAGCCGCGCGCCCTCGCGCGCACTGGAGATCCCCCCTTTCCATGCGCCGGTCGAAAAGCGACTACGTGATTCAGACAGTTGCGAATGCCTTCCGGCTCCTCGAGGAGTTTGGCGGTGTGAGCGCCGAACTCGGCGTGACCGAGCTCTCGCACCGTCTCGACCTCCACAAGAACAACGTGTTTCGGTTGCTCGCGACGCTCGAGCAGCAGGGCTACGTCGAACAGCGTGCAGAGACGGAGCAGTACCGCCTCGGGCACAGCTGCCTCGCGCTCGGCCAGGCGTTCGCGAGCACGCGCTCGCTCGTGCGCTTCGCGCGCCCGCTGCTCGCCGAACTCGCGCAAGCCACGAACGAATCTGCGCACCTCGGCGTGCTCGCGGGCTTCGACGTGGTGCATCTCGACGGCGAACAGCCCGAGCAGCTCGTGGCGACGACGCTGCGCACGGGTCAGCGGCTCGCGGCGCACTGCACTGCGCTCGGCAAGGTGCTGCTCGCGGGCAAGAGTGCGCTCGGCCTCGCGCAACTCGACAGCGAGCGCGTGCGTTCGGGCAAGCTCAGCGCGCAAACGCCAGCCACGATCACCGATCGCGACAAGTTCTTCGAGCACCTACGCACGGTCGCTTCGCAAGGCTGGGCCACGGATCTCGAGGAGTGCGCTGCCGGCCTGTGTTGTTTCGCGGCGCCCGTGCACGACGCGAGCGGCGCCGTAGTCGCGGCGCTCTCGGTCTCGGCCCCCGTCTTCCGCGTGAGCGAAACGCGCATCCACGGCGATGTGATGCCGCGGGTGCTCGCGGCCGCGAGCGAAGTCTCGCGGCGTATGGGGTTTTCGGCGTCGGCCTAGCTCTTGCCTCACCTCGCGCTCGCGATCTTCCTTGTTTACTTCGCTGCGGCGTCGAAGACTCCGCCTCGCTGCGCGCTTCGTCCCCGCGCGAAGCGCGCGAGGACGAAATCTTCCTTGTTGACTCCGCTCGCCTTCGGCTCGCTGCGCGCTTCGCTTGCGGCCTCGCGCCCTACTCCGAGAAGCTTCGCCATCGAGGCCTTGCCCCGAGCGAACTAAACTCGGGAAACACTCACCTCGATGTGCGACACAGAGGCTCCATGGACTTCAGCCTTTCCGACGAACAACTCGCCCTACAAGAAACAGCGCGGCGCTTCGCTGCGGAGGAGATCAAGCCGATCGCGGCGGCGCACGACCAGAGCGGGGAGTTCCCGATGGGCGTGATGCGCAAAGCCTGGGAACTCGGGCTTTCGTGCGGCTCGATTCCGCCCGCGTACGGCGGCGTTGGGCTTTCGGCGCTCGAGTCCACGCTGGTCGTCGAGGAACTCGCTTGGGGTTGCGCCGGCATGGCGACCTCGATCATGGCGAACGATCTCGGCCTCACGCCGATCTTGCTCGCGGGCAGCGAGGAGCAGAAGAAGCACTGGCTCGGGCGGCTCACGAAGAGTTTCCAGCTCGTCGCCTTTTGTCTTTCGGAGCCAGCCGCGGGCTCGGACGTCGCGGGCTTACAGCTGCACGCCGCGAAAGATGGCGACGACTACGTGCTGAACGGCACGAAGTGCTGGATCACGAATGGCGGCGTGGCGGATCTCTTCACGGTCTTCGCGACGCTCGACCGCAGCAAGCGCCACGAAGGCGTGTGCGCGTTCGTGATGGAGGCGAAGACGCCAGGCGTCACGATCGGGAAGAAGGAAGACAAGATGGGGCAGCGCGCGAGCGACACGCGCGTGATCCATTTCGACGCTGTGCGCGTGCCTGCCTCTCAGCGCCTCGGCGCCGAGGGCGAGGGCTTCAAGACCGCGATGCGGACGCTCGACACCACGCGACCCTCGATCGGCGCGCTCGCCAACGGCATCGCGCGGCGCGCACTCGACGAGAGCGTGGCCTACGCGAAGGAGCGCAAGGCTTTCGGTTTCCCCATCGCCAGCTTTCAGGCCGTGCAGTTCATGCTCGCCGACATGGCGCAGGATCTCGAGGCGGCGCGGCTACAGACGCTGCCATCCGCCTGGATGCTCGACCGCGGCGCGCGCGCCTCGAAGTTCTCGTCGTTCGCGAAGTGCTTCGCGACGGACGCCGCGATGCGCATCACCACCGACGCCGTCCAGGTGTTCGGCGGCAACGGCTACACGAAGGAGTATCCGGTCGAGAAGCTGATGCGGGACGCCAAGCTGATGCAGATCTACGAGGGCACGAACCAGATCCAGCGCCTCGTGATCGCGCGCGAACTGCTCAAAGAGTAGAGGCGCCGGTCGCGAACACGGCCCACCTCTAGAGGCCTGCCCCCGCCCAGCCCGTCGGGGAACTTTGATATGCTGCCGCCCCTTCGCCCCCTCCTCCGACCTGAGGTCACGCTTTGTCTTACGACTCCGAGAAGGCGCTCCGCTACCACGCGGACGGGCGCCCGGGGAAGATCAAGGTCGTCCCCACCAAACCCACCGTCACCGCGGCCGATCTGTCGCTCGCCTACAGCCCCGGCGTTGCAGCCCCGGTGCTCGAGATCGCCAAGAACCCCGATGCCGCCTACCGCTACACCGCCAAGGGCAACCTCGTCGCGGTGATTTCGAACGGCACGGCAATCCTCGGGCTCGGCAACCTCGGCGCCCTCGCCAGCAAGCCCGTCATGGAAGGCAAAGGCGTTCTCTTCAAGCGCTTCGCCGACATCGACGTGTTCGACATCGAGATCGACTCGCTCGATACCGACGAGATCGTGCGCTTCTGCCAGATGATCGCCCCGACTTTCGGCGGCATTAATCTGGAGGACATCCGCGCGCCCGAATGCTTCGAGATCGAGCGTCGCTTGGTCGAGTCGCTCGACATCCCGGTGTTCCACGACGACCAGCACGGCACTGCGATCATTTCCGGCGCGGCGCTCTTGAACGCCGCGCTACTCACGGAGCGCAAGCTCGAGGAAACGCGCGTCGTTTTCTCCGGCGCCGGCGCCTCGGGCATCGCGTGCGCGAAGCTCTACCGGGATCTCGGCGTGCGCACCGAGAACATCCTGCTCGTCGACACGAAGGGCGTGATCTATCAGGGCCGCAAGGAAGGCATGACTCCCCAGAAGCAGGAGTTCGCGGCGCCGACCTCGAAGCGCACGCTCGCCGAAGCGATGGACGGCGCCGACGTGTTCGTCGGCCTCTCGCAGGCGGGCCTCGTGACGCAGGACATGGTCCGGAAGATGGCGCCAAATCCGATCGTGTTCGCGATGGCGAACCCGGATCCCGAGATCACGCCGCCCGACGTGGAAGCTGTTAGGCCCGACGCCATCACCGCGACCGGCCGCTCGGACTACCACAACCAAGTCAACAACGTGCTCGGCTTCCCGTTCATCTTTAGAGGCGCGCTCGACGTGCGCGCTCGCCGCATCAATGAGCCGATGAAGCTCGCGGCTGTCCACGCACTCGCGGAGCTCGCACGCCGCGGCGAGGGTGTGCCCGAAGTCGTGCGCCGCGCGTACCCGGGCGAAGACCACAAGTTCAGCCGGCGCTCGATCATCCCGAAGCCGTTCGACCCGCGCGTGCTCACCTACGTCGCGCCAGCCGTCGCGCTCGCTGCGATGGAGAGCGGCGTCGCGCGGAACCCGGTGAACATCAAGGAGTACCGCGAGCGCTTGAACGAGCGGCTCGGCGAGATGTCGGCGCTCTAACGCGCCAGTCGTTAGGCGAGGATTCTCCCCGATGAACGCATCGCTAGCGAAGTACAGCCTCGAGAACCCGCTCGCGCCGCCGGCTGCCGCGTCCGAACAGAGCGCGTCGCCGCATCCGTCGGCCGCGCTTTACGAAGAAGCGCTGACGCTCGGCCGCGAGCTGACCCTGCGCCCTCTGCGCGGCGGCGGCCTCGCGCGCGTTCGCGTTCAGCACGCGAAGAACCGCATGACGGTCTTCGAGCGCATCAGAGTGCTGACCGACAAAGAGCCGAACTTGCTCTGGCAGAACTGGGGCAAGGGGCTCGACGGCGCGTCGCTCGTGACGGGCGTGCTCTCGATCGGCGGGCGCGATGTCGCCGTCTACGGGCATGACTTCACGCTGCGCGCCGGCTCGATGGACGCCACCAACGGCGCGAAGCTGGCGCGCCTAATCTATATGGCGGCCGAGCGCGGCATCCCGCTGATCGGCATGAACGATTCCGCGGGCGCGTTCGTGCCCGCCGGCGTCGGCGGCCTCGACGGCTACAGCGAGGCCTTCGCCGCGCTGCGCCGCATCTCGGGCATCGTGCCGACGATCAGTTTGATGTTCGGCTACAACGCCGGCGGCGGTGCTTACCTGCCTCGCCAAGGCTCGTTCATGATCCAGTGCGCGGACACCTTCATCGGCCTAACAGGGCCAGGCATCGTGAAGAGCGCGCTCGGTGAAGACGTCGCGGCCGATGCGCTGGGCGGCCCGGGCGTGCATGCGCTGAACGGCGTCTGCGATCTCACGACGCAAAACGAAGTCGGCTCGCTGCGCACGGCGCTGCGGCTGCTCTCGTATCTCCCGAACAACAACCGAGAGGGCGCGCCGTTCCGCGCAACCAGCGACCCGATCGACCGCTTCACGCTCGAAGAGGACATCCTCTTCCGCAAGACGTTCGACTCGCCGGCGGGCATGAACGCGCCGCTCGACATCACGCTGTTCCTGCAGCAGATCGTCGACCACGGCGAGTACTTCGAGCTGCAGCCCGCTCGCGCGCGCAACATCATCACCGCGTTCGGCCGGATCGGCGGCCACGTGGTCGGCTTCGTCGCCAACAACTCCGCCGTCGCCAGTGGGCAGATCGACGTCGATGCGGCGCGCAAAGCCACGCGCTTCATCCGCTTCTGCAATCTCTATAACACCCCGATGATCTTCCTCGAGGACGTCTCCGGCTTCACGCCCGGCACGGACCAGGAATCGCGCGGCATCATTCTCGAGGGCCGGCGCCTGCTCGACGCCATCGTCGATCTGCGCGTGCCGTCGATGACGCTGATCATCCGCAACGCGTTCGGCGGCGCCTACGCTGCCTACAACTCGCACTTCATCGGCGCCGACGCGGTGTTCGCAATGCCTCACGCGCGCATCGCCGTAATGGGCGCCGGCCAGGGCCGCGAGTTCGTGTTCAAAGACGAAGTCCGCGGGCTCGATGAGGCGTTCCGCAAATCGCTCGCGAGCGGTACGCCCGAGCCGGAAGCCAAGCGCGCGCGCGATGCGGCGCTGCTCAAGATCAACGAGCGCTACGAGCGCGAGTTGATGAATCCCAAAGAGGCGCTCTCGCTCGGCACGGTGTCGCGCATCGTCATGCCCGGCACCAGCCGGCGCGTGCTCGGCGAGCACTTGGCGTTCCTGATGCGCACCTACGAGCCGTCGCCGATGGGCGGCGTGCAGCGGGAGTCGGAGTAAGTGCTCGACTCGAACCTCACGCAGGGCCGCTTCGACCAAGCCGAGAGCGAGTGGCTGCGCTCGTTCTCGCTGGCTGCGCTCAAGGTGCTCGTCGTGTGCCGCGGGCCGGTGCGCCTCGAAGCATTCCAAGTCTTCGATCAGATAGGGGTTCGCGAGTACGGGATGCTGCTCTCGGAGAAAGACTCGGTCGTCTACCCGCGCTGCCTCGCGCCGGAACTGCGCAGTTTCAAGTACCCGAACAACGTGCACCGCGTACAGGACTACGCTGGCGCGGGCCAAGAACAGAAGCAGAAGCGCATCCGCGAGATCGTCGCGATCGCGAAGGATCACGGGTACACGCACATCTTCGCGGGCTACGGCTTCATGGCCGAGGACGCGCAGCTGGTCGAGGCGATCGAGGGCGCGAGCGTCGGCTTCATGGGCCCCGCGTCGAGCGTGCTGCGCCGCGCCGGTGCGAAGGACGAGGCGAAGAGACTCGCGCGTAGCCTCGGCAACGCCGTAATTCCTGGCATCGACGACGTGACGGCGCGCGCGCTCGTCGCGAGAGCGCCGAGCAAGGCCGCGCTCGAGAGACTCGCCAAAGAGACCAGCCTCGCGTTCAAGTTCGATGCGAGACTCGCGGTCGAGTTGAACGCCGAGGCCTTGTTGCAGGCGGGCTACGCGAAAACCGTCGAGCTCGTGACGATCGCCGAGCTCCAGTCGCAAGCCGAGCAGCTCTGCGCCGAGATCTGGCGCGACTACCCGACGCATCGCATTCGCTTCAAGTACATCGGCGGCGGCGGCGGCAAGGGCCAGCGCGTGGTTGCGAAGCCCGAGGAAGTGGCTGCGGCCGTGATGGACGTGTGCGCCGAATCGAAAGTGATCGAGGCCGGCTCGAACCGGAACTTCCTGATCGAGCTCAACATCGAGCGCAGCCGCCACAATGAGATCCAGTTGATCGGCAACGGCGATTGGTGCTTGTCATTGGGTGGCCGCGATTGCTCGGTGCAGATGCACGAGCAGAAGCTGATCGAGGTGTCGCTCACCAAGGAGCTGCTCGACGCCGAGATCGAGCGCGCGCACGGAAAGGCGCGCGCGATCCTCGAAGGCGATCGCGAAACCCTCGCGCGCGTAGAAGCCGAGAGCGAGAAGTTCGGCACGGCGACCGGGCTCGACTCGGTCTCCACGTTCGAGTGCATCGTCGAAGGCTTCAATCACTTCTTCATGGAAATGAACACGCGCATCCAGGTGGAACACGCCGTCACCGAACTCGCCTACCGGCTGCGCTTCACGAATCCCAAGAAGAAGTCCGAGTTCTTCTACGTCGACCAGCTCATCGAAGCGATGGCGCTGCTCGCGCTGCACGGCAAGCGCGTGCCGAAGCCCGAGCGCGTGCTGCGCAACTTGTCAGGGCTCGAGGTGCGCATCAACGCCACGAACGACGCTCTGCAACCGCACGCGGGCGGTCTGATCAAGATCTGGTCGCCGCCGAGTGAGGGCGAGATCCGCTTCGATCAGGGCATTGGGCTCTGCAACCCCGATACGAACGCGTTCGTCTATTACAACGTCGCCGGCGCATACGACTCGAACATCGCGCTGCTGCTCTGCGCGGGCGCCTCGCGCCGCGAGAACTACGAGCGCATGGCGGAGATTCTGCGCCGCACCGAACTGCGCGGCGACGACCTGCAGACCAACCTCGAAGTTCACTACGGGCTGATTCAATGGTTTCTCGGTCGCGGTGTGATGGCCGAGCCGAACACGCGCTTCATGACCTCCTACCTCGGAGCGATCGGCGCGTTGCGGCAGACCCTCGACGATCTCGATCTCGATCTCGCCTTCGAGGCGCTGCTCAAGAACTCGCCTGACAAGGAAGCGCGCGGCGTGCTCGAGGCGAAGGAGACGCTGCTGAAGCGCCCGCTCGCGCGCCTGTTCGCGAGCGCGCACGTGCTCGGCGGTTTCCTCGGCCGCTTCGACGGCGATCTCTTTAGAATCGAGGACGGCGCCGCGCGCTTCGTCGCGAACCCGGTGCGCTTCCTCGGCGAGCTCTATCACTTCCTCGATCTCGAGACGCGCGCCGACAAGCCGCCCGCCGAGCAAATCTGGAGCCACGACCGCGAGATTCTTGCCGCTGCCTACGAGTTCTACGCAGAGGTGGAGGCGCGCACCGGCGTAAAGGAAGCAGCGCGGCTCGACGCGCTCTTCGCGGGCGCGCCTAACAACGAGATCTGCGATGGCGACGAGGCGCTCTGGCAGCGCTGCGTCTCGGCGCACCGCGGCTTCCAGGTGGGCCTCGAGCTGCTGCTACTCGTGCCGCGAGTCGGCGCGAAGAGCGGCTTCCTCGACGTCAGCGTGGACGAGGAGCTCCAGCCCGTGTTCCCGAAACAGTTCCTCGACGCCAAGCGAGCCGCCGAGTTCGCGCGTGCGCTCGCGCCGCCGCCAGTCGCGGCGAGCGACGAGATCGTGACGCCGACGGGCGGCACCTTCTACGCGCGCGAAGCGCCGCACCTGCCACTGCTCGTCGAAGAGGGCCAGCACTTCGAAGCGGGCCAGCCACTGTTCGTGATCGAAGTGATGAAGATGTTCAACAAGGTGCTCGCGCCGTTCGCGGGCACCGTGCTGAAGAGCCTAATGGCTGGCCGCGACGGCAGCGTCGTCAAGAAGGGCGAGGTGATCTTCCGGATCGAGCCGGACGAACGCCGCGAGCCCGAGGCGCCCGAGGCCGCCATCAAGCGCAAGCGCGAGGCCACGCTCGCGCTGCTGTAAGGAGCGCGCGTGGCCGCGACACCCGTTCTGTTCGATACCGATATTTCTGGCGACGTAGACGACGCGCTGGCGCTCGCAGTGCTCCTCTCCGCACCTGAAAAACTGCAGCTCGTCGCGGTCACCACCGTTTCCGGCGACACCCGCGCGCGAGCATGGGGCGCTGGGCGACTGCTCGCGATGGCGGGCCGCGGCGATGTCGATCTGTGCGCGGGCGTGCGCGATCCGCTCGTTCGGCGCAGGGCTTACGAAGTCGAGATGAGCGCGTACGGCGAAGGCCCCGCCGTCGCGATCAGCGCCGAGGCCGCGCCAGAGCGCATTCTGCGCGCCGCACGCGAAACGCCCGGCCTCGAGCTGATCTGCGTCGGCCCGCTGACCAACCTCGCGCACGCGGTCGCGCTCGATCCGAGACTGCCCTCGCGCATCGCGCGGCTCAGCATAATGGGTGGCCACATCCGCCGCGTCGCGATCGGCGACTTCATCTGCCCGCCCGGCATCGACTACAACCTGTGCAGCGACCCCGAAGCCGCGATGACCGTGCTCGGCGCCGGCTTCAACACGCGCCTCGTCACCGCCGACGTCACGCTCCAGCTGTGGATGACCGAGGCGAAGCGCGCGCAGCTCGCCGCCTCGCCGCGCCCGGTGCCGCAGATGCTCGCGCGCCTCGTCGCCGGCTGGACGCCGCGCCAGATCCAGATCTTCACCGGGTTGGGCGGCACGCTCGCGCCCGACAACGCCGCGTTCCTGCACGATCCGTTGGTCGTGCTCTCCCTGATCGACGCGAGTTCGCTCACGTTCGAGCGCCTGCACATCCTGCCGACGATTCAGCGCAGCGTGCTGCGCACCCTCGAAGTGCCCACCGCGAGCGGCCTCGGCGCGGAGATGGAGTGCGCCATGGCGGTGGATGTGGCGAGAGCGCGGGCAGAGATCATCGAGCGCGTGCTCGGGGTTTGAACTTGGGGCGGCCCTCAGCCCGTCGTCGCAACGCTCTTCTCCGCACTCGCAACCGTCGGCTTCTTGCGCACGAACATCCACGCCACCGCCACGCCTAACAGGTAGAGCGCGATCAGCGGCCCGGCGAGCAGCGTCTGCGTGACC
>JANNDT010000043.1:0-4497 GCA_031387905.1 Deltaproteobacteria bacterium | reverse complement strand
GGTCACGCCGCCGGTCTGGAGCGCGCTGCGCATCGACGCGAGTGATTACGGCGCTTCCGGGCGCACGCTGCAGCCGATCCGCGGCTTCCAGATCGGGCGCATGGGCGACGCGCCCACCGCCGCGCGCGGCGCATCCATCGTCAGTCACGGCATTCGGCGCTGCGAGTTCGACGCGTTCCTGCTGGACCGCTGCGGCGCGGAGCTGCGGCTCGGCGAGGCGGTGCGCGCGATCGAGCCCGCCGCGGACGGTTGGCTCGTAAACGGCGCCCTCCACGCGCGCTTGCTGGTCGGCGCAGGCGGGCACTTCTGTCCTGTCGCGCGCGCGCTGAACGCGGCGCAGCCGAAAGAGAGCCCAATCGCGGCGCAGGAGATCGAGGTGCTCATGCCGGAGCCGGCCGAGGCGGCGGCGGGCATCGATCCCGAGCTCCCGGAGATCTGGTTCCTGCCCGACCTCTCCGGCTACGCGTGGGCGTTCCGAAAGGGCCGCTATCTGAACGTCGGGCTCGGCCGGCGCGGCGGCGAAGTCCAAGCGCGTCTGCGCTCGTTTCTCGCCGACCTGCGGCGCGCGGGCCGAATCCCGCAATCCTGGGACGGCCCCGTGCACGGCCACGCCTACCTCACGTACGGATCGACGCGGCGCCAGCTCGCGCGGCCCGGGGTCGCGTGCATCGGTGATGCCGCAGGCCTCGCGTACCCGAAGAGCGGGGAGGGCATTCGGCCCGCGGTGGAGTCGGGATTGTTATTGGCGCGAGCGCTCATCGCCGCGGGTGGAGTCGCGGACCCTCGAGCGCTCGAGGCTTACGCCAACGCTGTGGCCGAGCGCTTCGGTCCGCGCGGCGACGGCGCTGCCAGTTCGCGCGCCGGCGTGCCGGGTTGGGAGGCGGCGTTGGCCGGGCGCTTGTTGGCGAATCGCTGGTTCGCACGCCGAGTCGTGGTCGACCGCTGGTTCCTGAACGCGCGCCAGCCGGGCTTGGCGGCGTAGAGGGGCGCTTCGTTCTTTCGGGGCTCACGCCGCCGCGGGAACGCCCCAGCGCGCGAAGAATCTGCGCTTTCCGAACTCGGAGGCTGCGGCGTAGGCGAGCGAGATCCCGCACACGAGCGCGAGCACCGGGGCGGGAAGCGGTGCGAAACCGAGTGCGGACGCGCCCGGCAGGTAGGGCAGGGCGAGCGCGAGCGCGCCGACGCCGACGCTCGCGACCCACAGCGCGCGCCCAGGCTTACTGCGCCAGCACGGACGACGCGTGCGAATCACCAGCATGATCAGCACTTCGGTGAGGAGTGACTCCGCGAACCACGCGCTGCGGAACGCGATCATCTCGCCGCGCGTCGCCAGCCAGAACGCGCCGAAAGCGATCCCGTCGAAGACCGTGCTGATCAGACCGAACGCGACCATGAAGCGGCGCACCTCACGCAGATCGAAGCGCCGTGCGGTCGCGAGTTCCTCCGGGTCGACGGTGTCGCTGGCGATGCCCATCGCGGGCACGTCCGAGAGCAAGTTATTGAGGAGGATCTGGTGCGCGAGCAGTGGGAGGAACGGCAGGAAGAACGAGGCCAGCGCCATGCTCAACATGTTTCCGAAGTTCGCGCTGGTGGTGATCTCGATGTACTTGAGCGTGTTCGCGAACGAGCGGCGCCCGACCTCGACCGCCTCGCGCAGCACGCCGATGCCGCGCTTCATCAGCACGAAGTCCGCCGCCTCCTTGGCCACGTCGACCGCGTCGTCCACCGAGATGCCGACGTCGGCGGCGTGGAGCGCAGGCGCGTCGTTGATGCCGTCGCCCAAGAAGCCGACCACGTGCCGCGTCTTCTTCAGCGCGAGGATGATGCGCTCCTTCTGGTTGGGGTCGACTTCCGCGAACAGGTCGACGTCCGGCGCAGTTCGCCAGAGCGCTTCATCGCGCAGCTCGTTGAGCTCGCGTCCGGTGATCACGCGCGAGGCGGCGATGCCGACTGCACGCGCGAGATGGGCTGCGACGTAACGGTTGTCGCCGGTGATGATCTTCACGCGCACGCCAAGCCCGGCGAGGGCCGCCAGCGTCTCGCGCGCGTCGGCGCGCGGCGGATCCGAGAACGCGAGGAAGCCGACCAGACAGAGCCGCTGCTCGTCGGCGTGCGTGTAGCGCTCGCGCTCGGCCGGCTCTCCCGAAGCGATGGCGAGGACGCGCAGGCCGTCCTCGCTCCAGCGCGCGAAGCGGGCCTCGAGCGCGCGCCTTCGGTCGGCGTCGAGTGGAGCTTCGCCGTCGCCTTCGCGCATGCGATCGCAGCAGTCGAGCACGTTCGCGACCGCGCCCTTCATGAGTAGGCGCAAGCGGCCCGCGTCGCGCACCACGACGCTCAGGCGCTTGCGCACGAAGTCGAAAGGGATCTCGTCGAGCTTCTGCGCGTCGGCGCGAAGGGCCTCGGCATCGGCGTAGCGCACGATCGCCTCGTCGAGCGGGCTCGCGAGTCCGGTCTGGAGGCGCGCATTCAGCAGCGCATCGCGCAGCGCGTCGGCGCCGCGCGCGCCGGTCGGGTCCCACGCGCCTTCGAGCGCGAGTACGCCCTCGGTCAGCGTGCCGGTCTTGTCCGTGCAGAGCACGTCCATGCTGCCGATGTTCTCGATCGCATCGAGCCGCCGGACGATCACGCCGCGCGCGGCCATCGCGTGGGCGCCGCGCGCGAGGGTCACGTCGATGATCGCAGGCAGCAGCTCCGGCGACATGCCAACGGCGAGCGCCATCGCGAACAGCAACGCCTCCACCGGCGGCCGCGCGAGGAATACGTTGGCCGCGAATACGATCAGAACGAGGGCGATCATCACCTGGGTCAGCAGATACCCGTAATGACGAATCCCGCGCTCGAAGTCGGTCTCGGGCGGGCGCAGCTGGAGACGCTGGGCGATGGCGCCGAACAGGGTGCGCTCTCCGGTCGCGACGACCAGCGCGCGCGCGGTCCCGCTGCGAACGGAGGTGCCCATGAAGACACAGTTCGCGCGCTCGACGAGCGACGCATCCGGCGCAGCGATCCCGGGCGCCTTGGTGACGAGCGCCGACTCGCCCGTGAGCGCCGCTTGGGTGACATACAGATCTCTTGCCTCGAGCAGCACGCCGTCCGCCGGCACGAGACTTCCCGCAGCGAGGGCAACGACGTCGCCGGGTACGACTTCCTCGGCCGGGACGGAGGCCCAGACGCCGTCGCGCAGCACGCGGCTCCGCGTGCGCACTCGCGAGCGGAGTCGCTCCACGGCGATCCCCGCGCGGTGCTCCTGCACGAAGCCGAGCACGCCGGTCACGAGCAGGATCGCGAGCACGAGCGATGCGTTCGTCCAATCGCCGACGAGCATCGCGATCGCCGCCGCGAACAGCAGGATCGCGACGAGCGGGCTGCGGAACTGGCGCAGCAGCAGCGCGAGCGCGCCGCCGCCGCGCTGCCGGCGGAGCGCGTTGGGCCCGAAGCGAGCCAGGCGCTCACGCGCCTCGTCGGCCCGGAGGCCCGTGTCGCGTGCCGCTAGCGCAGCCGCGAGCGCCCCGGGAGCGAGGCTCCAGTAATGCGCGAGCGCTGTCGACTCGCTCTGCGCATCTCCGCCGGCCGCACGCGTCTCGCGCTGCGCGAGCCAGGAGCCCGGCAACATCGGCAGCCAGAACGTGAGCCCCCGCAGCAACAGCGTGCTGGCGAGCGCGGCCTCGATTGAGACGCCGTGGACGTGCAGCAGCGCGACGCACGAGCCCTCGAACGTGCCGATGCCGCCGGGCACCCACGCCAGCGAAGCGACCGCGGAGGCGATCACGAACGCCGCGAACGCGATCTGCGGCTCGATCGCCGCGCCAACCGCATGCAGACACGCGGCGAGCGTGGCGGCGTCGAGCGCGATGATCGCGAACTGGAGCGCGGTGGCTTCGGCGCCGGTTCGCGAGCGCAGAATCCGCTCGCGGGGCGACTCGGCGAGCGCGGCGAGCACGGTGCGTACACGTGGCAAGCGCCGCAGCCGTTCCGAGAGCCCGCCGAGCGCATCGCTGCGCAGCGCCAAGATGATCGCCGGCACGAGCATGCTTACGCTGCAGGCCGCCGCAGCGACGAGCCAGACGATCGGGCCGGCTTCTCCGTGCGTCGCGAGCGCAGCGAGTGCGAGCAGCGCGGCGACAGCGTTCGCTGCGAAGTAGCTGAACACACCGATCACGAGCGCGCCGACGGCCGCCGGCCGCGGCACGCCGCGCTGGGTGAGCGCTCGCAGCACGAGCAACGAGCCGCTCAGCCCCGCGGACGGCAGCGCTTGGTCGGTGAAGAGCTTCGCGATGCCGAGCGGGACGAGCGTTCGCAGCGGCCGCGGCGCGCCGACGCGGGCGAGGCCGCGATGCCAGACGGCGCCCGCACAGACGTACGTCAACGCTTGCAGCCCGAGCGCCGCTGCCGTTCGCTTTTTCCAGTCCTCCTCCCCATACGGCCTGCTGCGTCGGACCGCCTTCCGCAACGCTTCCAGTTCCGCCTCGGTCTCGGCCCCGTTGACGTAGTCGAGCCAGG
>JANNDT010000040.1:0-3249 GCA_031387905.1 Deltaproteobacteria bacterium | reverse complement strand
CCGCCGTCAACGTTCATCACTTCGTGCTCGACGGCGCGATCTGGAAGCTGCGCGGACGGCTCGCCGAGATGCTGCTGCGCGGCGCGCAGGATGAAGCCGACACGGCGCCGCGCGCGAGTTGGCCGCGGCGCGGCGTCTGGGCGGCGTGCGGGCTCGCGCTCGTCGCCGCGTTCTGGGTGGATGCGAACGAAGAAATCTCGCGCCGCGCACTCGAGCGCGCAGATCTCTCAGCAGCGGACGCGGCGGAGTCGCGCCTCGCGTGGATCGGGCACGATCGCGCCGACGCCCGCCGCAGCCTCGGCCGCGCCGCGCTGCAGCGCGGCGAGCTCGTTGCCGCACGCGCGCAGCTCGAACGCTCGCTCCTGCTCGAGCCTTCGCTCGCAGGCCACGCGCTGCTCGCTCGCGCACAGCAGCGCAGTGGCAACGCGCGGGCCGCGGCGGCGCAGTGGGAGGCGGCGCTCGCCTTCGCGCCGAATCACGCGAAGCTGCACCGGCGCGCCGCAGAGAGCTGGCTCGCAGCCGGCGCTGCGGATGCGGCGCGGCCGCACGTAGAGCGCGCGAGCGAACTCGCTGCGCCGCGCGATCGTGTCGGCGCGCGCGAACTCGCCGTGCTGCGCGCTGAACTGCGGCGCGCGAACTTGGAGCATCCCTAATGACTACCGCGACCCCGCCGGACAGCGCCGCGACGCAGCCCAGAGCCGGTGCGCCCAGCGGCTGGCTGTTCGGCAGCGCGAGCGATCTGCTGCTCGGCTGCGGCCTGCTCTACGCGCTGTTCTTCGCGGTGCTCCTTTTCGCGGGCCGCGAAGTACGGCTCGGAACGCCGGGCCTGCTGCTCAGCCTCGCGTTCCTCGCAGTCAGCATCCCGCACTACGGCGCGACACTGCTGCGCGTCTACGAGCGCGCGCGCGACCGCCGCAGCTACGCGTTCTTCTCGGTGTGGGCGACGCTCGCGCTGGCCGCCGCCTTCGTCGGCGCGCTCTTCGTGCCCGCGCTGGGCACGTTCCTGGTGACGCTCTATTTCACCTGGAGCCCGTGGCACTACACCGGCCAGAATTACGGCCTCGCGGTGATGTTCCTGCGGCGCCGCGGAGTCGCGATTGAGGGACGCGAGAAGCGCTGGCTGTACGCCTCGTTCGCACTCTCGTTCGTGTTGGTGGCGCTCGTCTCGCACAGCGCGGGCGTGGGCGTGCGCTCGTCCGCGCAGTACGGCGGCGCCGAGACGATTCGCTTCGCGCCACTCGGCATTCCTGCGAACTGGGTGGCGCTGCTCGCGCCGCTCGCGTGCGCAGGCCAGGGCGTCGCGCTCGCGGTGACGGCCTTCACGCTCGCGCGCCGCGCGGCGCTGCGTGCGCTTGCGCCGCTGTTCGCGCTTTGGCTCGCGCAGGCGCTCTGGTTCACGCTGCCCTACGCCGGGCTGCAATTCGGCTGGCTCCAGAACCTCGACGCGCTCGATTGGCGCAACAACAACCACTACTTCCTGTGGATCGCGCTCTCGCACGCCGCGCAATACCTGTGGGTCACGGCGTACTTCGCGCGGCAATCCGGGGCGCAGCCGGGGCTCGGCACGTTCTGGCTGAAGGCGGCCCTGGCAGGCGCGCTGGTGTGGACGCTGCCGCTGCTCGTGTTCTGGCAGCCGGGCTTCGCGCTGCTCTCGCCAGACGCCGGCATGCTCGTGCTGGTCGCGGCTTTTGCGAACCTGCATCACTTCGTGCTCGACGGCGCGATCTGGAAGCTGCGCGGGCGCATCGCGCGAGTGCTGATCGCGAGCCAGCCTGACGCGCCGGAAGACGCAACCGCGCGGCCGTCTCGGCTGCGCCCGATGGTCTGGGCGGCCTGCGCACTCGCGCTGCTCGCGAATCTCAGCGGCGTGTTCCTCGAAGACGGTTGGCTGCGCGCGCTGCGCAATCGCGATTTCGCGCGTGCGCAGCGCACCCTCGCGTCGCTCCGCTGGCTCGGCCGCGACCGCGCGAGTTACCACGTTGCGCTGGCGCACAGCCTCTCGCAGGTGGGAGCACACGAGGCCGCGCGCGACGAGGCGCTGCGTGCCGCCGCGAATGCGCCGAACCTCGAGGCGCAGCTCGCGCTTGCAGATGCGAACCTCGCGCTCGGCGAAAATGCGGAGGCCGCGCGCGCTTTCGAGGCGGCGCTCGAGCTCGCGCCCGAGCGCGCGGGCCTGCATCGGCGTGCCGCGCGCGCGTGGAAGGCAGCTGGCGAATCGGCGCGCGCGCTCGCGCACCTCGAGCTGGCGGTGAAGCTCGCGCCCGACGATGCGAGTCTCGCGCGCGAACTCGAGCGACTGCGTGTGAAGCGCGACGCGGAAGCTCGCAGCGCAGTTCCATAAGCGCCGGAAACAGCTCGGAATCGGCAGCGAGTCGAAAATCACTCCGCTACTGTGCGCCGCCGAAATGACAGCCCGCGTCGTCAAAGTTCGCCGCCACGAAAAGCTGACCTGGGTCGAGCGGCTCTATCTCCCGATGATCGTGAAGGGCCTCTGGGTCACCAGTGCGCACTTCTTTCGAAACCTCGGCGGTTTCATCTCGGGCAAGCGCACCTCGTTCGTGGTGCAGTGGCCGGAAGAGCGCGTCGATTATGCCGACGCCTTCCGCGGCCAGCCGGTGCTCGTGCAGCTCGATAACGGCAAGCCCAAGTGCGTGGCGTGCGGCCTGTGCGAGTTCGCGTGCCCGACGGACTGCATCACGATCGTGCCCGGCGAACTCATCGATTCGGGCATCGAGCGCTACCCGCTCGAGTTCGACATCGACATGTCGCGCTGCATGTTCTGCGGGCTGTGCGAAGAGGCGTGCCCGGAAGAGGCGATCGTGATGAGCCGCGAGGTCGAGCTCGGCGCCTTCACGCGGGACGACATGCTCTACAACAAGGAACAGCTGCTCGTGCCCGAGGCGATGCTGAAGCGCCGGCTCGAGTTCCTTCGCGGCGAGTACGACCCCGCGCATGCGGCGGCGGCAAAGAGCGAGTGATGGAGGACTACGGCTCCGTCGCGCTCAGGCGCCTGCTGGAGGTGCACGGCGCCTCGCTGCGCGCGACGCACGCGAACTTCGGCGATGCCACCGCGTTGGTCGATCCCGCACAGATCGCCCTTGTGATGCGCTTCCTGCGAGACGACGCCGAGTGCGCCTTCGACATGCTCACGGACCTAACAGCCGTCGATTACCTCGGCCAGCAGCCGCGCTTCGAGATCGTCTACCACCTCTACTCGCTGACGAAGAACAAGCGCCTGCGCGTGAAGGC
>JANNDT010000022.1:0-9572 GCA_031387905.1 Deltaproteobacteria bacterium | reverse complement strand
CTCGCCGCGCGCAGCGAGGCGCAGCCGAGCGGAGTCAATGCGGTCGCGCGCGCGTCCCGTATCTTGCCCCGCCGTGTACGCACCCCCCGACGCATTGCTCCCCTCGCTCGCTGCGGCCATTGGCGTCGGCGTGCCCCTGTTCGCCGCAAAGGCGCGCGGGCGCACCTATGCGCTGTTCGCGCTGGTGCTCGTGACGGTCTCGTTTCCCGCCGGCGTCGTGCTGGCGACGCGCCTCATCGACCTGGTTGGCCCGCGCGTAGGGGCGCTGCTCGGCTGGGGGTTCGTGTACGGCCTGCTCGCGACGGGTGTGCACATGGCGTCGCTGGTGCGCGCGCGGCTGCGCGGGCGCTGGGTGCGCTACGCGATCAGCATGCCGGGCATGGCGATGCTCGCGCTCGGCGCACTCGCGCTGCCGCTCTTGCTGGCGCTCGCGCCTGTGCGGGGGCTGTTAGGGTGGGCAGGGGCCGAGCGCACGCTCGCGGCGCTCGCGTACTTCGACTGGTTGCCGGTCGTCGCGGTCGCGCACGCGCTTTACACCTCGTTCGGCGCGCGCCGCGAGTTCGTGCGCATCGACCTCGCGAGCGGCGCCCAGCCCGACGCCGTGACGCGGGTGCCGGTCGAGCGAAGTCGCGTCGCGTTCGCGGAGTCGCCACGCAGGCCGCTGCGCCTCGTTCAGATCACCGATCCGCACATCGGCGCGTGGCAGCCGGTGCATCGGCTCGAGCGGCGCGTGGCCGAGTTGGCCGCGCACGCGCCCGATCTCGTGCTGCTCACCGGTGACTTCCTCACGATGGAGAGCAACGGCACGCCCGGCGCGCTCGCTCGCGCGCTCGCGCCGCTCGCGTCGATGCGTGGCCGCTGCTTCGCGATCTTCGGCAACCACGATCACGAGGCGCCGCAAGAAGTGCAGGCGGCTCTCAGCGCGAACGGCATCGAGTTGTTGGTGGACGCCGAGGCGGTCGTCGAGACGCCGGCCGGGCCCGTCCAGATCGTCGGCGCCGACCACTACTGGGAGGAGCGCGAGGAGCGCGTGCCGGCGCTGCTGAAGCGCTTTCCGCGCCGGCCGGGGCATCTGCGCCTGTTCCTGCTTCACGACCCAGCCGGCTTTCGCTGCGTGCCGAAGGACGACGTCGACCTAACACTCTCGGGCCACACCCACGGCGGTCAGATCGGGCTCGTCTCGTTCGGGCTCGACTGGACGGTGCTCTCGCGCTCGCGCTGGCCCGATCACGGCCTGTTCGGCCACGGCAAGAGCCGCCTCTACGTCCACCGCGGCACCGGCTTCTACGGCTTCCCGCTGCGCGTCGGCGTGCCGGGCGAACTTTCGCTGGTGGAAGTGATCCTGCCGGCCGCGAGCTGATCAGAACTCGAGAATCGCGCGGCCGAAAATCTTGCCCGTCTCGAGCGCGTGCGTGGCCTCGTTGATCTTCTCGATCGGGAAGCGCTCGGTGACGAGCGCGTCGAGATCGAGCTTCTTGTCGCGGTGCCAGTCCAAGAACAGCGGGAAATCGCGGTCGGGTCGGCACGAGCCGCCGATGCTGCCGATGAACCGCTTTTCGTGGAGCAGGATCTCGATCGGCGGCAACGTGAGTTCCTGGGTCGGCACGCCCACCAGCACGGCGGTGCCGCCCGTCTTCCAGCCGAAGCTGCCGGTGCGACAAGCCATTAGGATTTGCTGCATCGTCTTCAGCACGCCGATGCAGTCGAAGGCGTGATCGACGCCCGAGACCTTTGTACCGAACATCGTGAACTCGTCCTTGCGCTGCGTGATGCGGTGAATCTCCGCGACCGCGTCGAGGCGCGCGGCGTTCAGCGTGATCGTCGCGCCGAACTTGCGCGCGAAGGCGAGCTTCGCGTCGTCGAGGTCGACCACGATCACGGGGTCGGCGCCGATTTCGCGCGCCGCCGCCACGGCCGAGAGCCCGACGCCGCCGGCGCCGAAGATCGCGACGCTCTCGCCGCGCTTCACAGCGGCGGTGTTCAGCACGGCGCCCGCGCCAGTCATCACCGCGCAGCCGATGATCGCGGTGACGTCGGTCGGCGCGTCGGGGCGCACTTTCACGACGTACTGCTCGTCCGCGATCGTGTGGTCCGCCCAGGTGTAGACGTTCTGCGACATCGCCAGCGAGCCGTCCGCGAGCGAGAGCGTCGCGGGCTCGGCGAAGCGCGCAGTGTGCGGCTTGTCGCGCGGCACCCAGGTGACGAACACCTTGTCGCCCTCGCGCACGTGCGTGACTTCGCGGCCCTTCGCGAGCACCACGCCCGTCGACTCATGCCCGAGCACGACCGGCGCTTCGCGCGGCGTGTGCATCTGGTGCAGCTGGCTGTGGCAGACGCCACTTGCGAACTGCTTCACCACCACTTGGTGCGGGCCGGGATCGGGCAGCCGCAGCTCGTGCACTTCGAGCGGGCCAGGGTTCTTGGGCAGCACGACGACACGGGCGCGAACGCTCATTGCGGGGACCTCCACTGGCGATTGCGTAGCACGCGCGCGCGCTCGGCAGCGCGAATCAGAGCAGGCTCAGCTGTTGCGGGGCGCCGAGCGCTGCGTCGAAGCTCGTGCCGAGGTCTTCGAGGATGCTCGTCGCGACGGGGCGCAGCACTTTCTCGACGTAGTGCGAGTGATCGATGCCGAGCGGCAATGCGCGGCCCAGGAAGACCGGCTCGGCGCCGGTGCGAGTGATCAGGTAGCGGATCACCGGGCCCGGCCTGCCGCCGGCTTTGCGCGCGGCCTGCACGTGCGGCGCGTTGGCGCTGTAGCGATCGAGGCGGCCTTTGCGGAAGCGCTTCACGGTGACGAGCTGTTGGTCGAGCGCGCCGCTTTTCACCGCGGCCACGAGTTCGCGCACGAATGGCGCGGGGTCGCGGTCGCTGAACACGCGCTCGAGCATGCCCTCCTGGAGGCGCTGCGCGATCGGCGGCCAATCGCGGCGGACGGCTTCGAGGCCGACGATGCGGAGCTTTCCGTCTGTCCAGCCCGCGTAGCGCTTCTTGCTGCCTGCGCGCCCGCCGCGCACGCGCGGGAGCCACAAGCGTTCGAAGACTTCCTCGAGCTCGAGCACGAGTCGCGGCGCGACGCCGTACTCGCGCCGCACGCGCTCCGCGATCGACTCCTCGACCTCCGCGCGCAGTGCCGCGGCGTTTCCGCCGATCAGGCCCGGCGCCGCGAGCTGCACGAACACAGAGTCGGTGTCGCCGTAGAGCACCGCGACGCCGTGCGCTTCGAAGGCCTGCTTCGTCCAGCGCAGGGTCTGCTGGCCGAACGTTGTGATCGCGTTCGCGACGTCGGGGTCGAAGAAACGGCACGAGGTTGCGCCGAGCACGCCGAACATCGCGTTCATCAGGATCTTGATGGCTTGGTCGGCGTGCTTGTCGCCGCGCGCCTTTGCGGCTTCGCGGCGCGAGGCGAGCTGCGTGAGCACCGCGGGCAGGATCGACTCGCTGCGCGAGAAGCGCGCGCCGTTGGGCGCGACCAGCGCGTCGTCCCCCGCGAGCCCGTGCGCGAGCGGGTCGAGGCCGAAGGTGCGGATCAGGCTCGGGTAGAGGCTCTTGAAATCGAACACCGCGACGCGCGCATGAAAGCCCGGCACGGGATCGAGCAGCGCGCCGCCAATTACGCCGACCGCCGCGTGCTCCGTGACGCTCGGCGCGACGAAGCCGCGGCGGCGCAGTTCGGGCAGATACAACAGATCGAACGACGCGATGCTCGCGCCAATGCGGTCGAGCTGCATGCCTGTTAGGCGGCTGCGCTCGAGCGCGAGCTCGATCAGCCCTTCGTGCGCGAGAATTTCTGGGACGAGCCGCGCGTCTTCGAGGTTGTAGGCCGCGAGCGCCTCGGGCTCCTCGCGCCAGAGCCGCAGGATCTCGGCCGCCGCGTCGGGCACTTCCTGATCGATCTTCTTGCCGCGCCCGAGCACTGCGCGCGCGACGGTCTCGAGCCGGTAGTCGGGCAGCTTGAGCGCGTCGCGGACCAGCGGGATGCCGTCGAGCACCATGCGCCCCGGAACCTCGGCGCGCGATTGCGAGAACGGCCCGGCATCCGTGAGCAGCCGCGGCGGCTCGCGTGAGCGCCCGATCGCGCACGGGATACGCAGCGCCGTGCAGCGCGCGAGCAGGACGCGCAGGTCGAAGTCGACCACGTTCCAGCCTAACAGCACGTCCGGGTCGAGCGCGCGCATGCGCGCCACCAGCGCCGCGAGCAGCGCGGGCTCCTCGGGGTGCACGATCGCGCCCGCGACCGCGCGCGCGGCGACGATGTGCACTTCTTCGACGCCGCAGCCCACGAGCGCGGCTGCGAAGATCGTGCTCGCGTCGAACGTGGTCTCGAGGTCGAGCGAGAGCGTGCGCAGCGCGGCGCGCGGCGCCGGGGCAGGCGCGATCTCCGGGTTCGCGAACACCACCAACCCGTCCGCGCGCTGCTCACCGCGCCCGCGGATCTCGAGCGTCGCGCGAATGCCGTGATCAATTAGGTAGCGATACGCGAAGCGCAGATCGGCCTCGTAGGCGGTGCCGCCCGCGCGCTGCACCGCCTCGCGCAGCGCGGGCAGCGCGCCCGGCAGGCTCGCCTCGACGCGCACAACAGCCTGCCCCGCGAGATCGCGCAGTTCGCACACAGCGACGCGCCCGCCGGCGCTCTGGGCCGCCTCCGCCGCGTTCGGGCTCGCAAAGAAATACGGCCGAAAGCGGTCGTCCTCGACGAGAAACGCGTCGCCGCTCTCGAGCCGCCCGTACAGCTGCACGACCGGTACCCCGTCGCGCACGCGATAAGTCGGCTGAACCACGAAGCCCCGGGCCATGGGCCTGTTCAGCGGAACAAGACGCGCGCGAGCGCGGGCCGGAACTCCTGCACGAGTGCGTGTTCGCCGCCGAGTACGCCGAACACGTCGAGCATCGCCTTGCGCGCGGCGTCTTCCGCGAAATGCGCGTCGGCCTCGACGCAGGCGAGCAGCTCAGCGAGTGCGGCCTCGTAGCTCCGCGCCGCGGCGAGCGCGCGGCCGTACTCGATGCGCGCGGCGAGGTCGCTCGGGTTCGCGCGTGCGGCTTGCTCGAGCGCGGCGAGGTCGCCGCCGCTCGCGCTGCCCGCGGCGCGCGTGCGCAACTCCGCCGCGAGCCGCTCCGCTTCCTGCTCGATCGCGGGCTGCGCCACCACGCGTTCGAGCAGCTCGAGCGCTTGCTCGGTCGCGCCGCGCTCGCCGAGCACGCGCGCGAGGCCGATCAGCGCGAGCGGGTGCCGCGCATCTTCCGCGAGCGCCGCGCGGAAGCGCTCCTCCGCCGCGTTTGCGTGGCCGCCGGCAAGCAACTCGCCGCCTTCTTTTGCGAGTCGGTCCGCCTGGGTCGGCAGGATTGCCGCGAGGAACTGCCGCACCGCGGATTCGGGCTGCGCGCCGGTGAACTCGCTGCGCGCCTGCCCGTCGCGAAACGCAATCACCAGCGGAATGCTTTTTACGCCGAAGGCGGCGGCGACGCGCGGATTCTCATCCACGTTGATCTTCGCCAGCAGGAACGCGCCGGCCTGTTGATGCGCGTGGCGCTCGAGGATCGGCCCGAGCGTTTTGCACGGGCCGCACCAGGGCGCCCAGAAATCCACGACGACCGGCACTTCGCTCGAGCGCGCAATTACGTCGCGCTCGAAGCTCGCGTCCGTGACGTCGAAGACGAAAGCGTTCGCGCTGGCCGACATCGGGGTCGTGCTCACGCCGGTTACTGCGCGACTTTCTCGCGCATCAGCGTCGCCAACTCACCGCTCTGGAACATCTCCGTCACGATGTCGCAGCCGCCGACGAACTCGCCGGCCACGTAGAGCTGCGGGATCGTCGGCCAGTTCGAAAAAGCTTTGATGCCTTGGCGCACGCCCGTGTCGGCCAGCACATCGACCGTCGTGTAGTTCGGCACGAGCCGGTCGAGCATCTGCACGACGCGCGCTGAGAAGCCGCACTGCGGGAACGCGCGGTTGCCCTTCATGAAGAGCACGACGCGGTCGGAGCCGATCGTCTGAGCGATGCGCGCGTGGGTGGGGTCTTCGAGAGCCATTGATTTTTCCCTCGCTGATGCGGCGAAACGCCGCTAATCGGTGGCGGTCAACGTAGGAGATGCTGTAGGAATCGGTCAACGATTCCACGCCTCCAACCCTTAGAGGATGAAGACGAAGATGCCCTGGGTGATTACGAGCCTGTGCCGCGATTGCGTCGACCAATCCTGTGTCGAGGTGTGCCCCGTCGACTGCATCTACGAGTACAAGGGCGACGACCACGAGACCTTCCCGAACCAGCTCTTCATCGACCCGGAAGAGTGCATCGACTGCGGCGTATGCGAGCCCGAATGCCCCTGGGAGGCGATCTTCGAGGATGAGCGCGTGCCGGATGTCTTCACCGCTGACGTGAAGCTGAACGCCGCCATCATCGCGAGCAAGGCGGAGTTCGAAGTGCCGGCCGTCGGGGAGAAGCCGAAGCCGACGCCAGAGCAGATCGCCGCGAACAAGCAGAAGTGGAGCTACGCGGAGTGAGCCGTGGCCGAGCCGAGTGATCGAACCAGCGTTGCGAGGGCGGATGCGTCGCCCGCGCTCGCCGATGCGTTCGACCGCAAGCTGCGCGATCTGCGCATCTCCGTCACGGATCGCTGCAACTTCCGCTGCCCGTACTGCATGCCCGCCGAGACCTTCGGCCCCGGCTTCCAGTTTCTGCCGCGCAAGGAAGTGCTCACGTACGAGGAGATCGCGCGGCTCGCGCGCGTGTTCGTCACGCTCGGCACGCGCAAGCTGCGCATCACCGGCGGCGAGCCGCTCGTGCGCGCAGATCTGCCCGAGCTGATCGCGCAGCTCGCAGCGATTCCGGGCGTCGACGACATCGCGCTCACCACCAACGGCCACCTGCTCGAGAAGTACGCCGCGCCGCTCGCGCGCGCCGGGCTGCGCCGCGCGACGGTGAGCCTCGACAGCCACGACCCCGAAGTGTTCAAAAAGATGAGCGGCGGGAAGTCCGCGCCTGAGAACGTGCTGCGCGGGATCGCCGCCGCTGAAGTCGCCGGGCTCGCGCCGCTGAAGATCAACTGCGTCGTGCAGCGCGGCGTGAACGATCACACGCTGGTGCACCTCGCCGAGCGCTTCCGCGGCACGGGCCACATCCTGCGCTTCATCGAGTACATGGACGTCGGCACCGCCAACGGCTGGGAACTCGCGCAGGTGGTGCCCGCACGCGAGATCATCGAGCGCATCTCGGAGCGCTTCCCACTCGAGCCCGCGGTCCCAAATTATCGCGGCGAAGTGGCGAAGCGCTGGCGCTACTCGGACGGCGGCGGCGAGATCGGCGTGATCTCGTCGGTGACGCAGCCGTTCTGCGGCGACTGCACGCGCGCGCGGCTCTCTGCCGAGGGCTCGCTCGTGACGTGCCTTTTTGCGACCCAAGGCCGCGACTTGAAGACACCGCTGCGCAGCGGTGCGAGCGACGACGAGCTGCGGGCAATCATCACGGGCGTGTGGCGCCCGCGCCGCGATCGCTACTCCGAGGAGCGCACCGAGTTGGCGTCGACCCGCGCGGGGCAGCGCATCGAGATGTTCCGGCTCGGCGGCTAGCGAGCCGCGGAACGATGCGAAGCAGCGCGCCGTCGAAGCGCGAACTCGTGTTGGTGGGCGGCGGCCACGCGCACGTGCAGGTGTTACGGCGCTGGGCGATGGCGCCGGCGCCCGGCGTGCGGCTCACGCTCGTGCTCGATCGCGCGGAGGCGGTCTACTCGGGCATGGTGCCTGGTTTCGTCGCCGGTGATTACGGCGCCGCGGAGTGCGAGATCGATCTGCTGCCGCTCGCACGCCGGGCCGGCGCGCGCGTGATCCTCGCGGCAGCGAGCGCGCTCGATGCGGCGGCGCAGCGCATCGCGCTCGAGGGGCGGCCCGCGCTTGCCTACGACTTCGCGAGCCTCGATGTGGGCTCAACGGTGCGCGGGCTCGAGGTTCCCGGCGTGCGCGAGTTTGCGCTCGCGACGCGGCCGATCCGCGGATTCGTGGATCGCCTCGATGCGGCGGTCGAGCGCGCCTCGAAGCGCGCGGCGGAACGCGGCGCGGCGAGCGCGCTGCGTGTCGTTGTCGTGGGCGCGGGCGCAGCGGGCGTCGAGCTCGCGTTTACCCTCGAGGCGCGGCTGCGCTCGCGGGGCGTGCGCGCCGGGTTCACGCTCGCGACGGACGCAGCGGAGATTCTGCCCGGCGCGGCGAGTGCGCTGCGAGCGCGTGCGCTTGGCGAGGCCGCTGCGCGCAAAGTTCGCGTGATCGCCGGCGCGCGGGTCGAGAGCGTTCGCGCTGCGGCGCTCACACTCGCCGGCGCGCCTGAACTCGCCTGTGATCTCGCGATCTGGGCGACTGGCGCGGCGCCCGTGCCAGTGATTACGGCGAGCGCGCTTCCGAAGGACGCGGCGGGTTTCGTGCGCGTGCGCGACACGCTGCAAGTCGAAGGCCACGACGCGCTGTTCGCGGTGGGCGACTGCGCGTCGCTCGCGAGCGCACCGTGGGTCGCGAAGGCCGGCGTCTACGCTGTGCGCCAAGGACCGATTCTCGACGCCAACCTGCGGCTCGCGCTCAGCGGCGAACCGCTGCACCGCTACCGCCCGCAGCGCGATTTCCTCGCGCTCTTGAACCTCGGTGAGCGACGGGCGCTCGGCGCGAAGTGGGGCGTCGCGTTCGCTGGCGCGCGCGTCTGGCGTCTCAAGGACGCGATCGACCGCCGCTTCGTGCGCCGATTCCAGGTGTTAGGCGAGGATGGCGCGCTCGCGCCCGAGTTCCCGCCGATGCCGGGCGCCGCGGCGATGCAGTGCGGCGGCTGTGCGGCGAAGGTGTCTTCGCGCGGGCTCGCCGCTGCGCTGGCGTCGCTTCCGCCCGCAGCGCCCGACGCGCGCGTGCTAGTCGGGCTCGCCGCACCCGATGATGCTGCGGCGCTGCGCAGCGCGCGCGGCGACGTGCTGCTCGCCACCGTCGACGGCTTTCGCGCCTTCGCCGACGACGCCTGGCTCGTTGGTCGCGTCGCGGCGGTGAACGCGGTCTCCGACGTCTACGCGAAAGGCGGCACGCCGCGCCACGCCTTGTGCTGGGTGACCGTGCCTGAGAGCGGCGCCGAGGCCGCGCTCGGCGAAGTGCTCGCGGGCGTGCGCGCCGCGCTCGATCCGCTCGGCGTCTCGCTCGTCGGCGGCCACAGCACGCTCGGCGCCGAACTCGTGGTGGGCCTCGCGGTGTTAGGCGATCTCGCGGACGGCGCGCAGCCGCTCAGCAAGGGCGGGCTAGCCGTGGGCGATCGGATCGTTTTGACGAAGCCGCTCGGCACGGGCGTCGTGCTCGCCGCCGACATGCGCGGCCTCGCGCGCGGCGGCTGGGTGCAGGCCGCGCACGCGTCGATGCTGCGCGCGAACGAGCGCGCCGCCGAGGTCGCGCGCCGTTTCGCGCACGCCTGCACCGATGTTTCGGGCTTCGGGCTCGCAGGCCACCTCGGCGAGATGCTTGCGGCGAGTGGCGGCGGCATCGGCGCGGAGCTCGACGCGAGCGCGCTGCCCGCGCTGCCCGGCGCGCGCGCGCTGCTCACGCGCGGCGTGCGCAGCAG
>JANNDT010000005.1:0-40024 GCA_031387905.1 Deltaproteobacteria bacterium | reverse complement strand
GGCGGCTTCGGCGGCGGCGGCGGCGGTCGCGACCGAGATCGCTACTAGATCAGTCTGTTAGGCCCGCGCGGGCCGCGACACGCATACGCGGTTGCGGCCCGCGCGCTTTGCCTCCTCGACGGCGCGCAGCGCGCGCGAGGCAACTGACGCGCCCTCCTCTCGCGCGAGACTCGTGCTCGCGACGCCCGCGCTCAGCGTGAGCGACACCTCGGCTCCGCCCCATACCGGGAAACTGGCGCCTTCGACGCGCAGGCGAACTCGCTCGGCCACGATTGCCGCGGAATCTGCGTCACACCCGAGCAGCGCGAGCACGAAGCTGTCGATGCCCCAGCGCCCCGTCCAGTCCGAGGGGCGTACCGTGTCGTGCACCGCGCGCGCAGTCCGCGCCAGCGCCTCGTCGAAGCCGGCAGCGCCCACGCGGTCCGCGAGCTGCTTCGCGTGGTCGATGTCGACGACGATCACCGCGAGCGGGAGCCCCGCTGCGTGTGACCGCGCGGCGGCGTCCTCGAGCGCGCGTAGAGACGAGGGCCGATTCGCGAGGCCAGTCAGGCCGTCAAGCGGCGCACCGCGCCGCAAATGACGCTGCGAACGAATCAGGTCTTCTTCGGCTCGCGCCCGCAGCGCAGCGCGCCTGAAGCCGAGCAGTAAGTCGCCAGCCGCCTGGGCGAACGGAACTAGCGCCTCGCAATCGGTCTCGTCGAATGCTTCTGCGCGCCCCGAGAGCACGAGCATTCCCAATAACTCTTCGCGCGAGCACAGTGGCAACGCGATCGCGGGCAGCAGATCGTCGCCGTAGTTCGCTACGCCGCAGGCAGGCCGCCGCGTGCGCAGCGCTTCGTTCGCTGCACCGCTCTCCGGCGCGAAGTCGGCGCCGCGCTCGTAGCGTGCACTGCTTGCGCCGCTCGCCGCGAGCACGCGCAACGAACTCGCGCCGCGCGCCGAGGCGACGCGCTCCGCCGCAACTGCGCTCTCGCAAGCGAGCAGCGCGCGGAGTTCGTCGAGCACACTGCCGAGCAACTCGGGCTGCGCGCGCACAGGGCCCGTCGCAAGTTCGCCGAGCACGCGCGCCGCAATACGGAGTGCGTCGCGCTCGAGCGCGATCGCTTGGCCGGGAGTGAGCGGCATCTCGCCCGTATCGGCGCGCACGCCGAATTGCCTAAGCCTCCGAGCGCTCGTGCGGCGCCGGATGCTTCCCGTAAGCCGCGAGCAGGAGAACGTCGTAGACGATCTTCAGCCCGCCGCCGATCGCGAGCGCCCAGTGGAAGGCGCCGGCGGCGAGCAGTGGCCCGGCGAGCAGCGGCGCGAGCGCGCTACCGAAACTGCGCGGCACGTTCGTCGCGCTCGCGGCGGCGGCGCGCTCTTCCTCGGGCACCACCGACATCACGTACGCCTGCCGCGCCGGCACGTCCATCTGCGAAAGGCTCGCGCGCAGCCACAGGCACGCGATCGCGAGCGGCGCCGTCGGCATGAAGCCCGCTGCAATTAGGAACACGTTCGCGGGCAAGTGCGTGAAGACCATCGTGCGGATCAGCCCAATCCGGCGCGCGATGAACGGCGCGACCAGCTGCGACGCAGCCGAGAGCGCGAGCGAGACCGCCATCGCGAAGGAGACTTGCTCGACGCTCGCGTGGTGATGATCGAGCAGCCACGCGACGAGCAACGTCTGAATCGCGAAGCCGCCGCCGAACGAGTCGAGAGTGAAGAGGGCGGCGAGGCGCGCGACCAGGCCGCGCGACTGGCGCAATGGCGCGCGTTCGCTCGGGCGCGATTCCGGAAGCGCTCGGCCCGCACGCAGTCCCACGTAGAGCGCTGCGAGCACGAACCCGAGCGCGGAGTAGGCGAGCAGCGCTGCGCGCGTGCCTTCGGCGAGCCCGACGCCGAACGCACCGAGCTGGCCGGCGCCGTAACTGCCGAGCATTCCGCCGAGGGCGCCGGAAACGTTGTACACCCCGAAGCGCGCCGCGCGTCGCTCGGGCGCTCCGCTGCCCGCGAGCAGCGCCTGCTCAGTCGGCAGAAACACCGAGACGTCGCCAGCCGATGGATTGAACGTGCCCGCGAAGGCGATCGCGAGCAGCCAGCCGTGGCTCGGCGCGAACGCGAAGCCGAGGCCTGTTAGGGTGAGCAGCGCGCAGGCCGCGAAGAGCACGCTGCGCGGCGCGACGCGGTGCGCAACCAACCCCGCGGCGAGCGTCGCGAGCGCGGAGCCGAGCAGCGTCGCGGTGGTGAGTTCGCTGATCGCTTCGCCGCCGCCGCCCTCGCGCAGCCAGAACGCGGGCAGCAGCACCACCAGCGCGCCGTCGCCGAGCCCGCGCAGGGCGCGCGCGCAGCACAGCAGCCGCGCGTCGCCTACCGCGCTGCTCAAGCGTGTAGCGCAGGGCGCGCAGCGTAGAAGCGCAGCAGCGCGAACAGCGAGGCGGCCGAGAGCAGATGCCAGAGCGCGTGGCCTTGCAGCCAATGATTCTGCGGATCGCACCAAGTGCGCGTCACGTCTGCGAGGGAGAACGCGCTCGCGGCCCCGAGCAGCGCGAGTGCGACCCAATAACTCGCGTAGTCGCCGCGCGCTGCCGGCGCAGAGCGGCGCCAGAGCGCGAACTCTTGCCCGATCATCGCGACGATCAGCACGAACACGCTGCCTTGGATCGGCACGCCGGCGTAAAACAGCGGCGGCACGCCCGCGCTCGCCACGACGACGCCTGCGAGCCAGAACGCGCGCTCACGCGCCAGCGGAACCCAGCCGAGCCGCACGGCATTGCGCGCGATCACCAGAAAGCAGAACACGAACATGCCGACGAAGTCGAAGAACTGGAGCAGCCACGTGTAGGAGGCGTGATAGGCGAACGAGAACACGCCCACCGCGACGCTCGCGGGTGCGAAGTGTGCGAGATCCGCGCGGCCGAGCCGGCGCGCGGTCAGCCACATCGCGAGCGCAGCAATGAGGTACGCGAGGTTCGACCAGGTGTTCGCGGGATTCGTGATCCACGCGCACAGCTCTTGCTCGCACCAATCGATGTTGGGAGGCGTGAAGCCGCTCCAGGGACAGCCGGGCGCGAGCGGGTTCGCCATTCGCGCAGCGTACCCCGCGCGCAGTGCCCTACGCGGCGGCGCGAACGCGAGCCACGCCGCTGCATGCGCATGTCAGTCACCAGGCAGAAGCCGGCGCTTGCGAGCGCAGGCGACATGACGAGCCGTTTGGCGCGCAGCGTTCCAGACTGAAACCGCGAGAGATGCGGGAGCGCGCCGATAGACTGCGCGCCGCCCGCGAGCCGCGGGTTCGAGGAGTTCTCATGGCCGGCGGCGGCAGCAACCCCACACGCGCCATTCTCTGGGCGTTCGGCGCGAACCTCGGCATCGCCCTCGCGAAATCGGGCGCGGCCTTCTTCACGGGCTCGAGCAGCATGCTCGCCGAAGCGATTCACTCGTTCGCCGACACCGGCAACCAGTTATTGCTGCTGCTCGGGATGAACCGCGCGAAGCAGGCGCCCGATGCCGAGCATCCGCTCGGCTACGGCAAGGCCAGCTATTTCTGGAGCTTTATCGTCGCGCTGCTCTTGTTCAGCGTGGGCGGGCTGTTCTCGATCTACGAGGGCCTGCACAAGCTGAACGAGGTAGGGCCGATCGAGAAGCCCTGGATCGCGCTTGGCGTGCTCGGCTTCTCGATCGTGCTCGAATCGCTCTCGATGCGCGGCTGCTTGCAGGAGATCGACAAGCTGCGCGGCAAGAAGCCGCTCTGGCGCTGGCTGCGCGAATCGCGCAGTGCGGAGCTGGTGGTGGTGTTCGGCGAGGATCTCGCCGCGCTGCTCGGCCTAACACTCGCGATCACATTCGTCGGTCTCTCGATGATCACGGGAAATCGCGTCTACGACGCCTTCGGCTCGCTCGCGATCGGCGTCTTGCTCGTGGTGGTCGCGGCGCTCGTGGCAGAGCGCATCTCGAAGCTGCTGATTGGGCGCTCCGCGGATCCGGAGTTCACCGAAGCGCTGCGTGCGGAGATCGCGCGCGACCCCGCGATCGCGGAGGTGCTGCACCTCATCACGCTCCAGATCGGGCCGGAGGTGATGCTCGCGGTGAAAGTGCGGGTGCGGGACGGGCTCGCGCTCGGCGACGCCATCACGCGAGTCAACGCGCTCGAGAGGCGCCTCAAGGCCGACCACCCGTCGTTGCGCTGGAGCTTCGTCGAGTTCGACGACGCGGACTGAGCGCAATCCCTAAGCGCTCTCGTCGAATGCCGCGAGCGCGGCGGCGCACATCTCGGCGTAGCGCGCGTGCGGGAAGTTCTCGCGCACGAGGCCGATCTGGCCGAGCGCAGCAACGAGCGCGCCGCGCGCATCCTCGCGCGTGCAGCCGAGCAGCGCCGCGTGCACACCGATCTCGCGGCCGAGCCGTGCGCGCGAGATGCGGAACGCGTTCGCGACGCGCACGAGATCGAAGAATGGGTAGCCCGCGACGCGCGAGGTATCCCAATCGATTAGGACGAAACGGCGCGAGAACGGCAGTGCGCCGGGCGCGCCGAGTACGTTGCCGTCCCACAGATCGCCGTGCATTACGACGTGGCGCGGTTGCCAAGCGCCGGCAGCCAGGCGCTCGCGCGCCGCACGCGCGGCTTCGCGCACGCGCGCCGCGAGCGCGGGATCGCGCTCCGCACACGCGAGCGCTTCGTCGTAGTGCGCACGCGTCGCGTCGTCCGTGGGCGCGGCGGTTCGCGCCGCCGCTGCGCGCAACCATGCGAGCACGGCGCCCGCGAGCCAGCGGCGTTCGAGCCTGCCCGCGAGGCCCGCGCCGAGTGCGCGCGCCTGCGGGAAGAATGCCCAGCTGCGCGCCTCGTATTCGCCTTCCGCGCGCGCCACAACAACCGTCTGGCCAAGCTCGCCACCGAGCGCCGCCCGCGCCGCGCGCCCGCGCTCGCAGCCGCGCGCGATCAAGCCCGGCGCGATCGCCGGCGAACACAGCACGATGCCGAGCGCGCGGCCGGCCGGATCGCGCGCCGCGAGCTTCAGTGTTTCGTCCGCGATGCCCTTCGGCTCGGCAAACGGTGCGAGCGAAATCGCTTCAGCGAGCGCGCGCGAAACCTGATCCGTCAGTGCACGCTGCAACGAGGCCGGTATCTGCTGCAACGCGGCGATCATTGCGCGCAGCTTAGGTAAGGGCTTGGTAAGCCGCAGTCGCGTTCGTGTAGCTTCGGCCTCCCGCGCGAGGAGCCAGACATCTCACAGCCGAACTCCAAGGGTTCTCTCGCGAGCCTGTTCGCGGTCGTCATCATCGATCTGATCGGCTTCGGCATCGTGATGCCGATTCTGCCCTTCTGGACGGATCAGCTCGGCGCGAGTTCGACGCTCTACGGCCTGATTCTCTCCTCGTACGCAGCCGCGCAGTTCGTGTGTGCGCCACTTTGGGGGAGGCTCTCCGATCGCGTCGGCCGCCGCCGTGTGCTGCTGATTACGGTCGCGGGCACGGCCGTGTCGCTCGCGCTGCTCGGCATCGCGGATTCGCTCTGGCTCGTTTTCGTGGCGCGCATTTTGAGCGGCGCGTTCGCGGGCAACCTCGGCGTGGCCTCCGCCTACATCTCGGACGTGACGCCGCCCGAGGAGCGCACCGGCAAGCTCGCACTGATTGGGCTTTGCTTCGCGGTCGGCTTCACGCTCGGCCCGGCGCTCGCGGCGTTGCTCGCGCCTCTCGGCACGCACGCGCCGCTCTACTTCGCCGCGGCGCTCGCCGCGCTCAACTGGCTCGCCGCGTTCGCCTTCCTGCGCGACACCGAGCGCGTCGAGCCGAGCGGCGCGAGTGCGGAAGCGCTGCGCTTCGGCGCGCTCTCCGATCCGCGCGTGCGTCTGCTCGCGCTCGCGAACCTCGCGTTCTCGCTCTCGGTGACGGCGCTCGAATCGATGTTTCCGCTGCTCATGAAGGACAAGTTCGGCTACGACGCGCGGCAGTTCGGCGTGCTGCTCGTCGCGATGGCGATCGTGATGGGCGTAGTGCAGGGCGGCATGCGCCGGCTCGTGCCGCGCATCGGCGAGGCGCGGCTCGCGCTGGCGGGCTGCGGGCTGCTCGCGGTCGCGTTCGCGGCGACTCCGCAGATGCCGAGTGTCGCGTTGTTATTGATTCCGCTCGCCGTCTCGGCGATCGGCCGAGCGATCGCGCAGCCGAGCATGCTGGGCTTGGTCTCGCTGGCCGCGACGCCCACGACGCGGGGCCAGGTGATGGGCACGTTCCAGTCGATGGCGTCGCTCGCCCGCGTCTTCGGGCCGGCGACCGCGGGCTGGCTGTACGCGCGCAATGCCGCGTTCCCGTTCTGGCTGGCCGCCGCGCTCGTGGCGCTCACGCTGCTCGTGCCCTGGCGCCGCCTCGCGCGCGAACTCGGCGCCGCCAACTCAGGCTGAGCGCGCGCGCACCGGGTTCGCGGCGCGGCGCCGCGGATCAAAGCGGTAGCCGATGCCGCGCACCGTTTCGATGAAGTCGCGCGCGTCGCCGAGCTTGCTGCGAATCGATTTCACGTGCGTGTCGATCAACCGCTCGCTCGCGCGCGGCTCGCCGTCGAGCGCGCGTAACAACTCCACGCGCTTCACGACGCGACCCTCACTCTGCACGAGAAGTCGGAGCACCTCGAACTCGCGCAGCGTCAGGCGCAGGCGCTGGCCGTGCAGTTCGGCGATGCCGCCGTGTAGATCGATGCGCAGTGCGCCCGTGTCGATCTCGCCCAAAGGCTCGGTCGCGGTCGTGCGCTGACTCCGACGCAGAATCGCCCGCACGCGCACCGCAAACTCGCGCGCCGAGAACGGCTCGCTTACGAAGTCGTCTGCGCCGTTCTCGAAGGCGAGAATGCGATCCATCTCGTCGGCGTGGCCGCTCACCACAACGACGGCAATCGACTCGCCGACGGGGAGTTCGCGTACGCGTCGGCAAAGCGCGACGCCGCTGACATCCGCAGTCTGCGAGGCGACCACGAGCAACTCGACGCACTCGCCGATGCGTTCGAGCACAGCGACGCCCGACGCGAAGCTCTCGACCGCGAGCGAGCTGCCGAGCAGCGCGGCGGTTATGCGCTCGCGCCATTCGAGCGGTTCGCCGGCGATCCAGGCTCGCTTCACAGTCATTAGGGTCACCACGCTCACGGGAGAACGAGACTGGCAGCCGCGTGCGGCAGTTCCGTGAGCGTCTGGCGAGAGTTTCGCGACGGAATCGTGAAGGAGCGTCCAGGTTTCGAGTGGGGAACGTCGCGCTCTCGTCACGCTCCCGTGAAGAGTGAGCGTCAAGCTCGGGACGATCGTGGGAGGCTGACGTGTCGATCGCCGCGTTTTCTGCATTGCGGATGGAGATGGCTCGCGAGGCGCAGCACGAAATCTCAGAGAGGACTGGGTTCGAGGCGTTCTTCGGGGTGTGGATGCAACGCGTATTCGCATTTGCGTCCGCGCGACTCCCAGAGCGCCCAGACGCCGAGGCCGTCACGCGAGCGGCTCTCGCGAGAGCGCTGTGCGAAGGCATCCGCGCAGACGACGAGCGCGCCGCGCCCCGCGTGCTCTGCATCGTGAAGGCGGAGATCGAGCGCCAGCGTCGCTCGTGTGGAGCGCGTGCGTAGCGGCGCGCACGCCAGCTTCATGGCCGCCGCGCGAAATCCCAAGCGCCGCTCACGGTTTCGTCACGAGAACGCCGCGGACTCCTCCGTGGAACGCCGCCGTCCCGAGGCCGGCTGCGCGTAGGTTGAACGCGCGAATCGCACCCATAACAGGTTCGGGCCTCGCGGAGCGCCGCCGCCGAACCGGTCGAGGTTCACGTGTTCCAGTTCAAGCGACGGTTGTTTGCACTAGCCCTGATGCTCGCGACCATCGCCGGCGCACCCGCGTTCGCGCAAGAGGAGACGGGATCGATCGTCGGGACGGTGCTCGACAACACGAACGCGGAACCGATTCCGGGTGTCGAGGTCGCGCTGGTTGCGCCCGACGGGAGCGAGCAAGCGCAAACGGTTTCCGGCGCGGACGGCGTCTATCGCTTCGAGGCCGTGCAAGCCGGCAACTACAGCATTCGTTTCGCAAAGCCGGGTTACGGCGCGGCGCGCATGACTGAGTTCCCAGTGCTCCCCAATCAGCTGAATCCGGGCGACTTTGCCATTTCGCCGGAGACGACCGCGGATTCGAGCGGCGTCGAGGAGATCGTGATCACGGCCGAGCGCAAGCTGCCGGTCGCGGACCGGACGAACGCCAGCGAGTTCCTGAACACCATGGACACGGCCGAAATCGCGAAGTTCGCGGCGTCCGACATCGGCGAGGCGATCAAGCGCATCCCTGGCATCAACGTGGTCGAGGGCCAGTTCGCGATCATCCGCGGTCTCGAGGATCGCTACAGCAGCACGCTGTACAACTCGGCGCCGGTTCCGAGCCCCGATCCAAACACGCAGTCTGTGCAGCTCGACTTGTTTCCCTCGGAGGTCGCGAGCAACCTGGTCGTCGCGAAGACCTTCGCGCCGGATCTGCCGGGAAACTCGGGCGCGGGCTCGATCAACATCATCACGAATGATTATGCCGAGGGGCCCCAGCTGAAGCTCAGCTTGGGGACCGGCTTCAACGAGAAATCCGTCCATCGCTTCGTGCACTCGAACCACGGCTCGCCGATCGGCAGCGACGTCCCCGGCAACGAGACGCTCGAGAGCGACGTGGGCTTGTCGTTCGGCGCGAGCACCCAGCTGGCCGGGCGCGAAGTGCGAATCAAGGCCTCCGTCAGCCACGAGGTGGACTACGACACCCGCACGGGGGTGCAGGAGAACCGCGAGCCGCGCGCGGCCCAGCGCGTCGTGTTCCCGACGCCCTCGGTCACGCGTTCGGGAGATCTGGCGCTCGGGCGGCTGAGCCTCACGGGCGGCAGCTTCGACCTGATCGAAAGCGGCGAGATCAAGCAGGTCACGGGCTTCGTGAGCCTCGGCTTCGACCTCGATCCCGATGGCGGTCACACGATCGAGTTCTCGACCTTCTACACGCGCAAGCAGGATCGCGTCGTGCAGTTGCGCGAGGACGGTTTCCTGCCGGGCTTCGACTACTCCGCGCTCGCCGCGAAACAGTTGAACGGCGACCAGATCGATCGAAACTCGGACTTCGACGGCTTCGCGACGAACACATCCTGGATCTCGCGCTCGGTGCGGCCCGATCCGACCGAATCCGCGTCGCGTGGGCCGCTCTGGTCCACCAACTTCTCCGACAGCCGCTCGTTCTCGCGCGACCGCGATCTGCTCGTCTTCCAGCTGAACGGCGAGCACGAGTTCGTGGGCCTCGAGGGCCTGCGCGTCACCTGGGCGGCGAATCATGCGGAGACGAGCCAGGACGAGTCGTATCTGGCGACGCGATTCTTCTTCGAGCCCAGCGACACGTCCGCCATTCCAAGTCAGTTTCCGAGCGCGCCCGCCGGGCCCGGGAATTTTGCGACGAACACGGTCGCGAACAGCGCGAACGCGATCGACGAGAGGCAGAACTTCGGGCGGCTCGACGGCGAGTACGAAACCGATGTCACGCCGTGGCTCGCGCTGACCGCGAGCGCCGGTTTCTGGTACGAGCACGGGAAGCGCGACGTCGCGTCGAACTTCCTCCAGAATCCGCGCACCGCGAGCGGCGGTCAGTTCGCGATCCTCGGCGCCACGCCGTTCGATCTCGGTTACGCGATTCCGGCCCAGCTGACGCGCGGCGCAAATGGCGACTTCGCGGGTTTGCGCACGTCACAAAGCGGGGCCCACAGGAAAATCTCCGCGTTCGGGTTCGCGCTCAAGGGCAGCCTCTGGGAGAAGCTCGATTTGTTCGGCGGCATACGCCGAGAGCGAGTCCATATCCTTTCGAGCAACGACCCGTTCACGGGAGAGTTCGCGTTCGACGGCTCGCCCTCGATCTTCCCGACCAAGTACTTGATGTTCGATCGTCTCGACAACCCTGCTCGCGGCGAAGTCGGCGTCCCGCCGCCTCCAGGCACGACTTTCAACGACCAGTTGTTGGGAATCGAGACCGTGGCGTCCAGTTCCGGCCTAGTCGATCTCGTCGATCGCGCAGCGATCGAGTCCCTCGTAAACGGCGACATCGACGAGGTTCGCGTATTGCCCTCGGCCGGCCTCAACTACAAGCCGGTCGACGGGCTCAGCCTCCGGCTCGCGTATTCGCAGACCGCCGCGCGCCCCTCATTCCGCGAGCTCGGTTACTACGTGAACATCGAGCCCGGCAGCGACGACCTGATCGTCGGCAATCCGCAACTGCAGATTTCCGACGTGAAGAGCTACGACGCGCGCGCCGAGTACATGTGGGGCGATCTTGGGGATCTGGTCGCGGTGAGCGTGTTCCACAAGAAGATCGACCGACCGCTCGAGAGCATCGTGATCCGCGACCCCACCAACTTCGAAGGCTCTTCGGCCGCGCTCTACCGAACGTTCTTCAACAACCCGAACGATGCGGCGCTCACCGGGGTCGAGCTCGAAGGCCGCAAGGCGTTCGACTTCTTCGGCATCGACGTGCTCGAGGTTCTCTCGCTGGGTGCGAACTTCACCTACATCGATGCGTCGGTGGATCGCACCGAGATCGAGCTCGCGCGCGCCGCCGACTTCTTCGGGACCGCAGCGGGCGACCAACAAGAGTTCGGGAGCTTGAAGAAGAGCCGGCGCCTCTTCAGCCAGCCCGAGTGGATCGCGAATGCCGACCTCACGTTCGACAACATCGACAGCGGTACGAGGCTGACGCTCGCGGTCGCGGCCCTGAGCGACGTGCTCGATGCCGCTGGCAGCGCGACGCTGAACTCCAGCGGCAGCGTCGTCTCCTTCACGCTCGATCGGTATCTCGCGGCTTATTATCAGCTCGACCTGATCGGGAGTCAGGAACTGCACCTGTCCTTCATGCCGGGTGCGTGGACACTGAAGGCAAGTGTCAAGAATCTCACCGACAGCGAGCGCAAGCTGATCTACGACAAGGCGCAGACCGTCGGCGAGGTCGCCGAGCGCAGCTACAGGCTCGGGCGCGACGTCTCGCTCTCGCTCACCTACGAGTACGACTTCTAGGCGACGGGCCGGCCGCTCGTGAGCGCGCGGTGAAGCTTGCGTGACGGTCTCGCGAGGCGCGCCACCGCGCGCGCGGAAGCGCCACTCCTCGCACGAGGATTCGCGGTCGGAGCCCCACGCAAACTCCATTGTGCCGTCGGTCCGACGCCATCTCTTGTGGGAATCATGCCCCGCGTCGCCAGCAACGCAGCGGGCGGCTTGGCCCAAACCCCAATAACAACCAAGACAGAGAGAACCTCACATGCGCAAATCAGCTTGGCTCTTGACGACGCTCGCGCTGCTCGGAAGCGCCCAAGGCGCGCTGGCGGCAACGACCGCTTGCGACGGCATCACGCCAGTCTCGCCGACGGTCGTGGCGGCGGGGGACATCACCGCCAACACCACCTGGAGCGGGACGGTCGTCCTGCAAGGCCCCGTCTTCGTGACGAACGGCGCGATCCTGACGATTCTGCCCGGCACGATCGTTCGCGGACAGCCGCGGCAAGCCGCGGTCCAGGTCGGCTCGGCCGTCGGTACCCCGGGAACGCTGATCGTGACGCAGAACGGCCGCGTGATCGCGGACGCCAGCGCTTCGAGCCCGATCATCTTCACGACCGCAGCGCTCGACAATAACAACGACGGCATCGCCGACGACCTCGATGCAAACCCGGGCTTCCGAGATCCCTGGCTCACGACTGCCGACACGTTCCTCGACGACACCTGCATCAGCGCTCCGCTCGCGCCGCTCGACAAGGCCGGCAAGGGCAACGTGCAGCTCTGGGGCGGCGTCGTGCTGCTCGGCAGCGCGCCCACGAATCACGCCGACAAGGTGCTCGGCGCGGGCCTCAACTACGGCACCGCGACGATCGAGGGCCTCTCGGTTCCCGGCTTCCCGGTCGCGAAGGTGCAGTACGGCGGCATCTTGCCGCACGACAACTCGGGCATCCTGCGATTCGTCAGCATCCGCTACGCGGGCGACGAACTCGGCGCCAGCAACGAACTGAACGGCCTCTCGATGGGCGGCGTGGGTGACGGCACGACGATCTCGTTCGTCGAGGTCTACGTGAACTTCGATGACGCCTTCGAGTGGTTCGGTGGCACGGTCGGCACCGACCACCTGTTCGCAGCCTACGTCGGCGACGACATGTTCGACCTCGACGAGGGCTACACCGGCGTCAACCAGTTCCTGTTCGGCATCGCGCCGTTCTTCAGGAATAACGACGGCACGGCCTACGGCTCGGCGAATGGCGACAAGATCGGCGAGTTCGACGGCGACAACTTCCGCCCCGACAACGTGGCGTTCAACAACGACGTCAACGTTCGAATCAACCAGCAGAACACGGTCGTCGACGCGACGCCTTGGCCGCTCTCGAGCTTCGCGATGTACAACATCACTGGCATCGGCAGCACGCCGGATGGAGCGCAGGACTTCACCCCGGTGAACGTGCCTGGCACGAAGCGCGGCCTGCAGGTCCGCAATGGCGGCGCTGGCGACATCTTCAACACCGTCATCGTCAACACGGGCGGCGAGACGGGCATCGAGATCGACACCTCGCTCACGGCGGGCTCGCCGGGCTTCAACGCCATCGAGAACACCAACGCGGGCCTCGTGAATCTCGTCTGCTCGACGCTCTCGGACGGCGCTGCTCCGGCCGCGCAAGAGACCACCGCCATCACCAACGGCAACGCTTTCGCGCTCGTGCTGGGCGGCGGCGCCCAGAGCCCGAACGCGGTGAACCCGGTGCTCGCGACCGATCTGCTCGTGAATGACGACACCACGTTCGATCCGACCGGCGACGCTTCCGGCAAGCTCGCGGCGAGCCTGAAGAGCGCTCCGATCGACCCGCGCATTGCAGCCGGTGTTCCGCTGAACGTTCGCGCTGGCTGTCCGAACCCGCGCGGCCGCGGCCTCACGCTCAGCACGTTCCGCGGCGCCTTCGCCCAGGGCGTCGGGCTGTGGACGACGGGTTGGACGGCGCTGAACAAATCCGGCCTGCTCGCGAACTGAACGAACTCTATCCATAACAAGAAACGAACCAGGAGAACCAATCCATGTTGAAGCTCAAGCACCTCGCCGCGGCGGCCGCTGCCACGGCCCTACTCGCGGCGTCGGCGCAAGCCTCGCTCGTCGCCGGCTGGGATTTCTCTCAGTACGAGTCGGGCGGTGGCGTGCTCGCCGTCGACGGCAACGGAACGCTCGCGAACACGTTGTCCGCGAACTACTCGAGCCTCGATCCCACGTTCGGCGCCGGCGCAGAGTCGGCGCAGTACGGGACCCTCTATCTGAACGGGTCCTTCGGTTCGAGCAACGTGACGAACCCGCTGACGGGTTCGGTCCGTCCGATCGATCAGTCGCTCGCGTCCAACCTGAATGCCTCGTCGCCGAATCCTTTCGATTCGCACACGATCTTGGCATTCGAGGGTCAGACCTTCACCGAGTTCCTGAAGCTGTCGGCGTTCGCGCCCGCGAGCATCGTGTTCAACGCTGACGTCGGCGCCGGCAAGCAGGGCACGAACTGGAACCTCTCGTTCGCAGCTCAGCTCCTCCCCGGCGTGACCGGGAGCGTCCTGATCGAGGTCTCGACCGATGGGTCGGCCTACACCTCGCTCGGCTCGACCGCGCTCTCGACGGTCGATACCGGATACAGCGTGAACCTCGGATCCGCCGCGTCGCGGGCGGCCTTCGTCCGCTTGACGTTCGGGGCAGGCGCGACGTTCGACAACGTCGCGCTCAGCAGCACGATCGTGGCTCCGGAGCCGATGACGGCTTCGCTGCTCGCCGCCGGGCTGACCGGTCTCGCGGTGATCGGCCGCCGCCGCCGCTGAAACGGCCACGCGCTGCTTGGACCCAACCCGAACCGCCACCCACGATCAGCGTGGGTGGCGGTTCACATTTCGTGGAGCGAACCCCATGCGCCGAGGCGTCGCGATCGCCGCGCTGTTACTGACCGTTGCCACTCGCGCGCCCGCCGATGCAGCGCCCAGCGCGGAGATCACGGGCGGCAACGCATTCTCGAACGAACGCCATTGGCCTTATTACGTTTCCTTGATCGAGTCGTGGGCTCCGCCCGGGAAGCGGCCGCTCACGCCGGGCCTGAATGCGGTTTTAGTGAGAGTCGAGCCGAATGGGTTCGCGCGCATCGACTTCGGCCGCGACGGTTTGTTCGAGGTTCCTGTCGCCAAGACGGACCTCATCGCGCGCGCCAATGCGATTCGCACAGGGCGCGAGCCCAAGGCCACCCCGAACTTCACGTTCGCGATCGGGCCGCGCCTCGTGGGTTCCGCCGCGCCCGAGCTGCGCGCTCTCCCGCAAGGCGCGCTCGCTCGCGCGCGCGCGTACTTGTGCGTGTTCGCCAATCCGCGCTCGGCCAGCTTCAAGGCAGTGGCACGCTCGATCGCGATCCGCGCGCCTCGTGCAGACGTGGCAGTGCTGTTCTTTCCACAAGGCGATGTCCCAGACACGGAAGTGGGCGAGCGGCTTCGCTCGCTCGGCTCGCCCATGCCGTTTCTTTGGAATCACTTATCGGAGCCGTACACGGCGACGCTGCTTGCGGCGGAGCCGCACTTTCCGCGCTGGCTGCTGCTCTCCGCCGAGGGGCGCAGGATCGCCGAGGGTGCGTGGAGCCGACGCTCGAGCGCGCGTATCGAGGCGGCGCTCTCGGCGGAACTCGCCTCTCGCGCCGCGCAGCAGCCGTAGCGCGCGAGTTCCCGCGCCGCGGCGCGAGCCGCTCGGCCCCGCTGCGACACCGCTTCGCCACGCATTGGGAGCGAGTTCGAAACCGGAACTTCGCGCTGCAGTCGCTCGCCGGTCACTCCCGCGCCTCGCAGCCAAGCGAAGTTCTCCTCGAAACAGGGGAGACCCCAGAATGCGCATCGCAATCGCGAGCGAGGTCCACGCGCCGAAGATCGACGGCATCTCGAACCGGCTCACGCACACGATTCGCGAACTGAGCGCGCTCGGGCACGAAGTGCTGACGATCGCCCCGCAGCCTGCAGAACCAGTCTGCGAGAGCGAGCAATTGTTATGTGTGCCTGGCGCGCGCTTCCCGCTGTACCCCGACGTGGTGGTTGGCGCGCCGGACCCGCGCATCGTGCGCGCGCTCGCGCGCTTCCGGCCGCACGTCGTGCACGCCGTCGGCCCCGTCGCCGTCGGGTTTTGGAGCTTGCTCGCGGCGAGAGCGCTCGCGATCCCGGCCGTGGCGTCGTATCACACAGAACTCCCGAGCTACGCGAGCCGGTATGGCTATCCGCGCCTCGAGGCGCCCGCCTGGCGCTTGCTGCGCGCCATCCACGCGCTCGCGGATTTGAATCTCTGCCCCTCGCGAACCACGCGCGATTCGCTGGCAGCGCGTGGCTTCAGCATCTCCGGACTCTGGCGCAGCGGCGTCGACCCCGAGCGCTTCCATCCAAGGAAGCGCTCCCTGGCGATGCGCAAGCGCCTAGCGGGCGGTCGCGTAGACCGCCCGCTCCTCTTGTACGCCGGCCGCCTCGCGGCCGAGAAGAATCTCCACTCGCTGGCGCCCGTGCTCGAAGAAATGCCCGGCGTGCAGCTCGCCTTCGTCGGCGACGGCCCAGAGCGCCCGCGCCTCGAGCGCACTTATCAGGATCTCCCGGTCGAGTTCGCGGGTTTCCTCTCCGGCGAAGAACTCGCCGCAGCGTTCGCCTCGGCCGACTTGTTCGTGATGCCCTCGACCACCGAAACGCTCGGCTTCGTCGCGCTCGAGGCGATGGCTTCGGGGCTCCCGGTGGTGGCCGCGGACGCCGGTGGAACCCGTGACGTGGTGCAGCACGAAGAAACTGGCTTCCTGTACGACCCCGCAGAGAGCAAAGGGGCGCTCGAGCCGATCCGGCGCATCTTCGGCAGCCGCACGCTCGCGCAGGCTCTCGCCCGCCGCGGGCGCGCCGTTGCGGAGCGCAACAACTGGACGCACGAGACGCGCGCACTGGTTGGCAGCTACGAGTTTGCGATTCAGCGCGCCGAGCATCGCTCGCTGCGCGTGAAGCTGCGGAACTTTCTCGAGGCCTGATTCCCATGTCACGCTGCCGTCACGAGAAGCCACCCGCGCCCAGGATGCTCGTAATTGGCGACGGCCTAAGCTCACCCGCCATGCCGACCGCTGACGACGCTACGATCCGCTCCTTCGGCCCCACGCGCTTCCTGAACCGCGAGCTTTCCTGGCTCGAGTGGAATGCGCGCGTGCTCGCGCTCGCCGAAGACGCCGAGATCCCGCTGCTCGAGCGCGTGAAGTTCGTCGCGATCTTCAGCGCGAACTTGGATGAGTTCTTCCAGGTGCGCGTTGGCGCGCTCCACGAGCAGCTGCGCGCGGGCGTCGCCGCCACGAGCTTCGACGGCCGCAGCGCCGCGCAGCAGTGCGCAGAGATTCGCGCTCGCGTGCTGGCATTGATCGAGCGCCAGCGGCGCCTGCTCGGCGGGCAGCTCGCGCCATTGCTGGTCGAGAACGGCATTCGCGTTGCTACCTGGAAAGATCTCGATGAGCCCGCGCGGGCTGCGGCCAGCGAGTTCTTCGCCAACCAGATCGAAGCCGTGCTGACGCCGCTCTCGGTCGATCGCGCGCATCCGTTTCCGGCGATCTCGAATTTGTCGCTGAACCTCGGCGTCTGGCTCGAGAACCCGGAGAACGCGGCCGTCAGCTTCGCGCGCGTGAAGGTTCCGTCGAACGTGCCGCGTTTCTTTCCGCTCGGGCCGGGCGAGCCATTGCTGCCGATCGAAGAGTTGATCAGCGCGAAACTGGATTCACTGTTCCCGGGCATGCGCATCCTCGAGCAGCATCCGTTTCGCGTGACGCTCGACGCCGATCTCGAGCTCGACGAGGGCGAGGCCGACGACCTGCTGGAAGCCGTCGTGTCGGGCTTGCAGCGCCGACTGCGCATGAACCATCCGGTGCGCCTCGAGGTCGAGCGCGCAATGCCGGAGAACATGCGCGCGCTCTTGCTCGAGAACCTCGGGCTAGGCATGGACGACGTTTACGAGTTCGAGGCCCTGACGGATCTCGGTGATTTCTGGGAACTCTACGAGCTGCCGCGAGCCGATTTGAAGTACCCACGAGCGCTGCCCGTACAGCCGCTCGCGCTGCGTGGCGAGGAGCCTGATCGCGCAGCGGATTTCTTCGAGACGTTGAAGGGCAGCGACTTGCTCGTGCAGCACCCTTACGAATCGTTTCGCGGTTCGGTCGAGGAGTTCGTCTGGCAAGCGGCGCGCGACCCGCATGTGCTCGCGATCAAGCACACGCTCTACCGCACCTCGGGCACGGAAAACCCCGTCGTGCTCGCGCTCTGCCACGCGGCGCGCGCGGGCAAGCAGGTCGCCGTGGTCATCGAGCTGCGCGCGCGCTTCGACGAGCAGGCGAACATCGAGCGGGCGCAGCTGCTGGAGCGCGCGGGCGCGCACGTCGTGTACGGCGTGATCGGCCTGAAGACGCACGCGAAACTCGCGCTCGTCGTGCGCCAGGAGGGCGACGAGGTTCGCCGCTACTGCCACATCGGCACTGGCAACTACAACGCGGTCACCGCCCGCAGCTACGAAGACATCGGTCTGTTCACGGCGTCCACAGAAATCGGCCGCGACGTGGCGGAGCTCTTCAACTACCTCACAGGCCTTTCCCGGGCGCCCGCTTACCGCAAGCTGCTCGTAGCGCCGCACAACCTGCGCGAGCGCCTGATCGAGATGCTCGAACAGGAGATGCGCGAGCCCGACGGCCACGTCGTCGCGAAGGTGAATGCCATTCAGGACCCGAGCATCATCGACGCGCTCTGCGAGGCCTCGCGCGCGGGCGTGCGCGTCGAGTTGTACGTGCGCGGCATTTGCTGCCTCCGGCCGGGCGCGCTCGGGCTTTCCGAGCGCATCAGCGTGCGCTCGATTCTCGGCCGCTACCTCGAGCACTCGCGCATCTACCGCTTCGGCTCGGAGCGCCGCGGTCTCCGTTACTTCATGGGTTCGGCAGACCTAATGACGCGAAATCTCTCGCAGCGCGTCGAGGCGCTGGTGCCGATCGAGAGCCGTGAGCACATGCGCCGGATCGAAGCGGTTCTCGAGGCGGCGCGACGCGACGACGATCACGCCTGGCAGCTCGATCAAGACGGCAGCTGGTCGCGCGTTTCGCCGCGCACGGGTTTCAGCATGCAGCGCGCGTTGCAAACCGCAGTGGCGACGACCAACGCGCGTTGACGAAAGCGCGCAAGTCACCGAAAACTCTGCGCCCGATGAAGCTCTTCCTGGTTCGCCACGCCAAGGCCTACAGCCGCGCTCGCTGGCGCGAGGAGGACGAACTCCGCCCGCTCACGCCCGCGGGCGATTTGCAGGCGGAGGCGATCGCGACGGCAATCGCCGAGGAGCAGCCACGCCGGTTGATCTCTTCGCCGTACGTGCGCTGCGTGCAAACGCTCGAGCCGCTCGCGCGCGCGACTGGCCTGCGCATCGAGAAGGACGAGCGGCTGGCCGAGGGCGCGACGCTCGATGGCGCCGCGCTCTTGCTCGCATCGCTCGGCGATGAGCGCGCCGTGCTGTGCGGCCACGGCGATCTGCTGCCGCCGCTGGTAGTTGCGCTCGACGCCGAGGGCGTGCGGCCGAGCGCGGTCGACTGCGCGAAGGGCTCCTTCTGGCGCATCGAGCGCACCGCCAGCGGCCAAACCCGCGCGACCTACTGGCTGCCGCGCGACAGCTCGGGGCTACCGAGCGCGCAGGTCGGCGGCCCGCGCGCGCGCCGCGTGGCCGCGCTCGATCTCGGCTCGTCGTCATTTCACCTGTTGGTCGCCGACGCCGAGCCGGGCGGCACGATCCACCGCGTGGGCGGCGAGCGCGTGATGCTGCGCCTCGGCGCACTCATCATGGACCGCGGCAGGATTTCGCGCTCCGCAGCCGACGCCGCGGTCGAGACCGTGAAGCAGATGCGCGCCGACGCGCTCGATGCCGGTGCGGAGCGCATCCTCGCGGTCGCGACCTCCGCGCTGCGCGACGCCTCGAACGGCCCCGAGGTGGTCGAGCGGCTCTCGGAGGCGCTCGGCGAGCGCGTGCGCGTGATCTCGGGCGCAGACGAGGCGCGCTTGATCTTCCGTGCGATCGGCTCTCGGCTCGGCCTCGGCGAGCGCCGCGCCCTCGGCCTCGATCTCGGCGGCGGCAGCCTCGAGATCGCGCTCGGCGCGGGCGGTGAGGTGCGCTGGGAAAGCTCGCTGCCGCTCGGCTGCGTGCGGCTGCACCACGAACTCGGCCGCGGCGATCCCCTAACACGCGAGCAACAGGAGAGCATCGCGGCGCGTGTGCGCAACGCGCTCGGCCGCAGCGGCGAACGCGTCGCGCGCTTTGCCCCGGAACGCGCCGTCGCGATCGGCGGCACCGTGCGCGCGCTCTACCGCCTCGCGAACGGGCTCGCCGAGGTGACGCACCGCATTCCGCTCGACGCGCGGCTCGGCCGCAGCGAAGTCGAGGCGCTCGCCGAGCGCCTCGCGGGTTCGAGCCACGCCGGGCGCCTCCGCATGCGCGGCATGTCCTTGCGCCGCGCGGACTTGCTCCCGACCGGCGCCTTGATCGTGCGCGAGGTCTTCCGCTCGCTCGACCTCACGGAAGTCGCCGTGTGCGATTGGGGCCTGCGCGAGGGCGTGATTCTCGACGCGATCGCGCCGCATTCGTCGTAACCTCGTCGAGTGGCATCTGCGTCCGCCCCACTGCGCATCGGCATCCTCGGCGCTGCGAGGATTGCGCCGCTCGCGCTGATCGCGCCGGCGCGAGCGCGCGCTGGCGTAGAAGTGTTCGCGGTCGCCGCGCGCGATACGGAGAAAGCGCGCCGCTTCGCCGCGCGGCATGGCATCCCGCGCGTGCACCGAAGTTATCAGGCGCTGCTCGCGGACCCGCAGATCGATGCGATCTACAACCCGCTGCCAAACTCGCACCACGGGCTCTGGACGCTGCGCGCGCTCGCGGCTGGCAAGCATGTGCTGTGCGAGAAGCCCTTCACCGCGAATGCGGAGGAAGCAGCGCGCGTGGCCGAGGCGGCGCGCGCTTCTGGGCTCGTCGTGATGGAGGCGTTTCACTGGCGCTACCACCCGCTCGCGGCGCGCATGCTCGAGATCGTTGCGAGCGGCGAGCTCGGCGAGCCGCAGCGCTTCGAGGCTTCGCTGTGCGCGCCGCTGATCGCGCCGGGCGACATCCGCTACCGCGCCGATCTCGCGGGCGGCGCGGCCATGGACATGGGTTGTTACGTCGTATCGATCGTGCGCGCGCTCGCGGGCGCCGAGCCGAGCGTCGTCTCCGCGCGCGCGAGACTCTCGTCGCCGGGAGTCGATCGCGCAATGGAGGCGGAACTCGCGTTTCCAACTGGCGCGACCGGCCGGGTGGTCTGCTCGATGTTCTCGTGGCGGCTGTTACGCATCTCAGCGCTCGTAACGGGAACGCGCGGCGAGTTGCGCGTGCTCAACCCGATTGCGCCGCAGTTCTTTCACCGCTTGACGGTGCAGAGTGAACGCGGCAAGCGCAGCGAGCGCGTAAAGGACGGCACCAGTTATGGGCACCAACTCGCCGCGTTCGTGCGCGCGGTGCGCGAGAGCGCGCCGTTCCCGACCACCGCGGATGACGCGGTGAAGAACATGGCGGTGATCGACGCGATCTACCGCGCGGCGGGCATGGAGCCGCGGGCGCCAGCGAGCGCTTAGGGAAGTTCGTCCCAAACGCTGGGCTCCGCCGCGGCCGGCGGCTCGGGGTAATACGGCGCGTCCGGCAGCGCGATCTCGGGCGAGGGCGGGCGCGGCGCGATCGCCTCGACGCGCACCTCCTCGAAATCGTGCGCGATGCCTTCCGCCAAGTACGCGGCGTGCTCGGCGCGTTCGCTCGCGCCGCTAGCCCACACACTCTCGAAGAACGCGCGCAGCGCGAGCGTCGTCGCCATCAACTGCCGGCCCGCGGCGAGCGCCTGTTTGGGCGCGCCGTTCGCGCACGGCAGCGGCATTTCCTTCAGCGCTGCGATGCCTTGCTCCTCGCCGCCGAGCGCCGTGAACGGGTTCTCCCTGCGCGCGACTTTCAGCGTGCGCGTGAGCGCGAAGCAGCCGATGCGATCCGGATTCCCGAAGGCGCGCATCACGCCATCGCTCATCGGACCGAAGCCCGTGTGCGTTCCGCCGGCGAGCGTGAGCAGCGCGCCGCCGTGTGCGAGCTTCTGAGGAATGGGCGCCGCGTTACTGGCGTAGTCGACGATCGCGTCCACGTCACCGGCGAGCATTAGGAAGGGCACGTTCGCAGTCTCGAAGAAGCGGCGCGTGAACATCGCGCTCGGCCCGGCGATCGAGACGGCCGCCGAGATGCGCGGATCGCGCAGCGTGGGATGGAAAGCGGCGAGCGTCGTCGTGAGCCCGCCGAGCGAGAGCCCGGCGGCGCCGATGCGCAGCGCGTCGATCGTGCCACGGAACGGGCGCTCGCTCTCGCTCCAGCCGGTGACGGTGTCGATCAGGAACGCGACGTCGCCCGGTTGGTTTGCGAGATCCGCAATGTTAGGTCCGCCCGGCGCGCGGAAGTTCGTGAGCGGATAGTCGGCCGAGATCACCACGAAGCCGTGGCTCGCGAGATGCTCCGCGTAGCGCACGGCTTCGTCGCGCATCGACATGAAGCCGTGGCTGTAGACGACGAGTGGATGCGCGCCGTCCGCGTTCTCGGGGAACCAGAGCGTGGCCTCGAGCGTGCGCGTTTCGGCGCCCGCGAAATCGCCGTTCGCCTGCGTCGCGCGCGAGGCGTCGACGAGCGTGCGATCGACGCTTCCGACCGCGTGCGGGCCGGGCCGCAGCCGCGAGTCGCTGGCGCTGCCGCGCGCGGGGCCTTGCGGCGCTGCGGTGAGGTAGAGCGCGAAGATTCCGAGGGCGAGCATTGAGATTAGGCCGAGCAGGGTTTTCAGGGCGCGCACGCGGTCTCCTTGCCCGTTCGAGAGGAACGGCGCGCCAACGTAGGGCGCGCTTGACCGCGCTGCCCTCTCGCCCGCAAGCTGTTGTCGAAGAGGGAGGCGCGATGAAAGATCTGAAGGACAAAGTCGCCGTCGTGACGGGCGGCGCGAGCGGCATCGGGCTCGCGATCGCTAAGACGCTGGCGCGCGCGGGAGCGCGCATCGCGCTGCTCGACCTCGAGGAGCGCGCCATCGCGCCGGCCGAGGCTTCGGTGCGCGAGGTGGGCGGCGACGTGGTCGGCATCCCCGCCGACGTCTCGAGCCGCTACTCGCTCGATGCCGCGGCGCTACGCGTGCTCGAGAATTACGGCCGCATCGACATTCTTTGCAACAACGCGGGCGTCGTGGTGCTCGGCCCGCTCGCCGAAGCCAGCGCCGAAGACTGGCGCTGGGTGATGGGCGTGAACCTAATGGGTGCGGTGAACGGCGTCGCCGCGTTCCTGCCGCACATTCGCGCCCAGGGCGGCGGGCACATCGTGAACACCGCCTCGTCGCAGGGCCTCTCCGCCGCGCCGGGCCTCGGCGTCTACACCGCGAGCAAGTACGCCGTGGTCGCCTACAGCGAAACCCTGCGCATGGAACTCGCGCCCGAGCAGATCGGCGTCTCAGTGCTGTGCCCGGGTGTGGTGAACACGAAGATTCTCGAAGCGGCGCGCAATCGCCCGGCCGAGCTCTCGAGCGGTGCGGGCGCCGCGCCGCCGAGCGCGCTGCTCGACGTGCTCAAGCCAGCCGTTGCGCACGGCCTCGATCCCGCGGCCGTGGGCGAACTCGTGCTGCGCGGAATCCGCGAAGATTCGCCGTACATCGTGACCCACGCGGATACGCGCGCAGCCTTCAGCGCCCGCGCCGCCGCCATCGAGTCCGCCTACGACGCCCTCGCCCGCTCGTAAGTAACCAGACCGGGGACGTTCATACCTGCTGGTTACTTACGGGGACACTCGTCGCGAGCGAACTCCCTCAACAGTGTCCCTCGAATTACCAGTAAGTATGAACGTCCCCGGTCTGGTTACTTGTTCGCGACGATGAGGCGGTAGCCGAGGTCGAGCCGTTCGAGGCCTGATAACTCGGCGTAGCGGCGCTGCCAGGCGCCGGCGTCGAGATCGGCGCGGAGCTGCGCGAGGCCGGCGCGCGTCTCTTCCTGCGAGATCAGCGCGAACGTCGAGATCGCGGCGCGCACGTCGTCGCGCAAGTACGCGTGAGGCCTGCGCCAATAGGCGCCGAGGAAGCCGTCGCTGCAGTCGTGTGGAATCGACAGGGGTGTTATCCGCAGCGGGCCGAGCGCGCGCTCGAGTTCGGCCATGCTCGGAAAAATGCGCAGGTCGCTCTCGATGATCCCGGGGAAGTAGTCCGTGATCCAAGCCTTCGACTGCGCGGGGTCCCAGGTGAGCAGCACGACGCGCCGCCGCGCCACGCGCCGCATCTCCGCGAGCCCGCGCGCGCGATCAGGCCAGTGATGGATCGTGAGGATCGCGAGCGCGGCATCGACACTCGCGTCGCGCAGCGGCAGCGCGCTCGCGCTGGCGCGCAGCGCCGGGGCAGCGTCCGCGGCGCGCTGGCGCAGCATCGTCAGCGAAGGCTCGATCGCGACGACGCGGCGATTGCGCGGCTCGTACGAGCCCGCGCCAGCTCCGATGTTCGCGACGCTCGCGGCGTCGCCGAGCGCGTGGTCGAGCGCTGCCGCGATGCGCGGATCTGGCACGCGCAGCGCTCGATAGCCGACGCCGATGCGGTCATACAGTTCAGGCACGCGCCGCTCCTCCCACCCACTGCGTAACGCAGAAGCGGGCTAGGGTGCGCGGGCTTCGCGCGAGAGCGCAGCCGCGAAATGGGAGGCCGCTTGAGCTCGCTGTTCGGACTCACTGGACGCAGCGCGCTCGTGGTCGGCGGCGGGCAGGGCATCGGGCGCGCGACGGCGCTTCTGCTCGCGCGGCTCGGCGCTCGCGTCGCCGTGCTCGACAGCGAGCGCCAACGCGCAGAGCGCGTCGCCGCGGAAGTGCGCGCGCTCGGCGTGCACGCGAGCGCGCTCTCGGCAGATGTTACGGACGCGGCGGCGGCCGCCCGCGCGGTCGGCGAAGCGCGCGCAGCGCTCGGCGCGCTCGACGCCGTCGTGAACATCGTCGGCTCCGCATCCTGGGGCACGCTGCTCGAAATGGACGACGCCACCTGGGAGCGCGATTTCGCGGTGAACCTGAAGCAGCACTGGTACGTCGCCCGCGCTGCGGCCCGCAGCTGGGTGGACGCGAAGCAACCCGCTGCGCTCTGCGTCGTCGGCTCGGTGAGCGGGATGTTCTCGGCTGCGAATCACGGCGCTTACGGCGCGGCGAAGGCCGGCCTGCTCGCGTTCGTGAAGACCGCCGCCGAGGAATGGTGGCCGCACGGCATTCGCGTGAACGCGGTGGTGCCGGGCACCGTGCGCACGCCGCGCATGCAGGCGGCCTGGGCGAGCGGTGCGATCCGCACGCCGGCGGCCGAAGATCAGGCGCGCATGGCGTTGCCGGAAGACATCGCGCACGCCGCCGTCTTCTTGGTCTCGGACCTCGCTCGCGTTGTTACGGGCCAGAGCTTGATCGTCGATGGCGGCCAGACCACGCGCTTCCCGTTCAAGTTCGAATAGGAGACTGCTCCGATGAAGCTCGATCTGCTCTACGAAGTCGACGCCCCGAAGCCGTGGGGGAAACCGCATCCGTGGGGCCAACGCGAACGCGAGCGGCGGGCTTATTATGAGGCGATCGAGCAGATTGTGCTCGCCGACCGACTCGGCTTCCACACGATCTGGGCCGTCGAGCACCATTTTCGCGAGGGCCGCTCGCACTGCCCCGCGCCTGAGGTTTTCCTCGGCGCGCTCTCGCAGATCACCGAGCGCATCCGGCTCGGCTTCGGCGTGACGCTCACGCCGTTCGGCTTCACGCACCCGGCGCGCATCGCCGAGAAAGTCGCGACGCTCGACATCCTCTCACGCGGCCGCGTCGAGTGGGGCACGGGCCGCTCGACGCCGATGGAGCAGACCGCCTTTCACGTCGACCGTGAGAAGTCGCGCGAGCAGTGGAAGGAAGCGATCGAGATCGTGTGCGGGATGTGGCGCGAGGAGCGCTTCTCGTGGGATTCGCCCACGTTCCAGTTCCCCGAGCGCGTCATCACGCCGAAGCCTTATCAAGATCCGCACCCGCCCTGCTGGATGGCGGCGACCAGCGACGGCTCCTGCGAAGTCGCCGGCGAGAACGCGCTCGGCATGCTCTCGTTCGCGATCATGCAGCCGCTCGAGCGCATGGCGCAGCAGATTGCCGGGTATCGCAAAGCGCAGGCGCGCGCGAAGCCGCTCACCGATGTCTCCACCAACAAAGTGGCTGCCTACACGCTCGTGCAGTGCGCCGACACCATGGCGCGAGCCGAGGCGAACGAGATCTGGAAGAGCGTCGCGTGGTGGTACCAGCACCTCGCGCAGTTCACGCTGGACTGGGAACTCGTGCACCTAACAAAAGCCGAGCAAGACGTGACCTTTCCGCTGATGAAGCCGCTGCTCGACGGCGACATCCCCATCCAGCACTTTCACGAGGCCGACATGATCGTGGTGGGCGACGCCGAGCGCTGCCTCGCGAAGATGAAGCACTACGCCGATCTCGGGGTCGATCAGCTCATCTGTTACGTGCAGTTCGGCTACCACTCGCACGCATCGGTGATGCGCACGATCGAGATTCTCGGCAACGAGGTGCTGCCCGAGATCGAGGCGTACGTGCCGAAGTCGCGCTGACCTGGCTAGCCGAGCCGCGCGCCGAAGATCGCGATCAGCGAGTCGCCCGTCGGATCGACGTACTTCTGCGCGGCGAGCCCGCGCACGAACTCGGACGTCGCGTAGCGAAAGTGCGGCTTCTCCGCGTTGGCGGCTTCGAGCACGAAGCGCGCGATGTCGTCGCCGGTTTGCCCGAGCGATGCGAACACGCCTGCGGTGTTGGCGCGGTAGGCGGCGACCAGGTCGCTGTAGGCGTCGCGCGTCGTCGCCGTCGCGGCCGGTGAGTTGCGCACCACCGACGCGACGAACTCGGTGTTGACCGGCCCCGGCTCGATCACCGAAACCTGCACGCCGAAGCGCTGCGCCACCGGCGCGAGCGCCTCCATCATGCCCTCGACCGCGAACTTCGCGGCGCAGTACGCGTCGTTGAACGGCTGCCCGAACAAGCCGCCGACGCTGGTGATGGTGACGATGCGCCCGCGCCGCGCCTCGCGCATTGCCGGCAGCACGGCCTGCGTCATGCGCCAGACGCCGAAGAAGTTCACCTCGAACGTGCGTCGCAGTTCCGCCTCGCTGGTCTGCTCGAGCGCGCCGACGAAGCCGGCGCCGGCGTTGTTCACGAGCAGGTCGAGCGCGCCGTAGTCGCGCAGCACGCCGGCGACGCAGTTCGCGACGCTGTCGCTGCTTTCTACGTCGAGCGCACGCACGTCGAGCGCGACGCCATCGCGCGCGGCGCGTTCGCGCAGCGCGCCGGCTTTCGCGAGATCGCGCAGCGTCGCCACCACGCGAAAGTCCGCCTTGGCGAGCACTGCGGCCGTGGCGAGGCCGATGCCGGACGAGGTGCCAGTAATCAGGGCGACGCGGCTCATCGAGAGCTCCTTCGGAAGGGGCGCGAGGTGTAGCCGCGCGCCAACATATGCCGCCATGCCGAACGCGCGCCCCGCCGAAGTCGAGCCGTTCCTGCGCGGCTGCGCGTGGCCGGCGGGCGAACTCGGCGCTTACCCGCGCTGCGACCCCGGCCCGCTCGGGCTGCGCTTGCCCGCGGACACGCGCGCGAGCGCGGCGCACCCTGTCGGCGTTCGGCTCGAGTTCACGGGCGCGTGCGATGAAGTGGAGATCGCGTACCGCACGCAGACGCGCGAACTCGGTCACCGCGGCGCGGGCGCCGGCACGAAGTTCGTGCTGTTTCGCGGCGGCGCGCGCGTCAGCGAAGCGGAGGCGCAGCTCGGCGAGGGGCGCGCGCTGCTCGCGGCGGGGGCCGGCGCCGCGCGCGCAGTCGTCTACTTGCCCGAGGGCATGCGGCCGAGCTTGCTGGGGGTGCGCGTGCGAGGCGGCGAGATTGCGCCCGCGCCGCGCGAGCCGCGCTGGAATTGTCATGGCGACTCGATCGCCGAGGGCTGGTGCGCGAGCGAACCCGCCGGCGCCTGGCCGCACATCGCCGCGCGCGAGCACGGCCTCGATGTCGCGAACCTCGGCTACGCGGGCGCCGCGCGCGGCGAGATCGCGAGCGCAGACGAACTCGCGCAGCTGCCCGCGGACGTGATCTCGATCGCGCACGGCACGAACTGCTGGATGCGCACGCCGCACAGCACCGAGCTTTTCGCGGCGGGACTGCGCGCGTTCCTCGAGATCGTGCGGGCCGGACATCCGCGCACCCCGATCGTCGCGATCAGCCCGATCCTGCGCGCCGATGCCGAGAGCACCCCCAACAAGCTTGGCGCGACGCTCGCGGATCTGCGCGCCGCGTTCGAGGCGGTGATCGAGCGGCGCCGCGCCGCTGGCGATCGCGCGCTCACGCTCGTGCGCGGGCTCGCGCTCGTACCGCGCGAGCGGCTGCCCGACGGCATTCACCCCGACGACGCGGGGCACGTTCTGCTGGCGCGCAGCCTCGGCCCCGCACTGCGCGCCGCACTCGAAGGAGCAACCCATGCGTGACGTGAAGCAGATCTTCCAGCTCGACGGCCGCGCGGCGGTTGTTACGGGCGCCGCCAGTGGCATCGGCCGCGCCGCGGCGGAGGTGCTCGCGGCGGCGGGCGCGCGCGTCGTGGTAGGCGACCTCGATGCGCGTGGCGCAGAGGAAGCCGCCGCTGCGATTCGCGCGGACGGCGGCGTGGCCGTCGCGCAGGGCGTGAACGTCGCGAGCCGCGAGCAGGTGGACGCGCTCGTCGCGCGCGCAACCTCGGAGTGGGGCCGCCTCGACGTGATGTGCAACGTCGCCGGGGTGCCTTCGGACGGCCCGCTCGGCGAACTCAGCGAGACCGAGTTCGATCGCGTGGTCGCGATCAACCTGAAGGGCACGCTGTTCGGGTGTCAGGCCGCCGTGCGCGCGATGACGCCGCGCGGCGCGGGCAGCATCATCAACGTCGCGAGCGCCGCGATCGACAGAGCGGTCCCTAATTACGGGCTCTACGCGATCACGAAAGCCGCGGTGACGCAGCTAACGCAGACGCTCGCCACCGAGGTCGGCGCCGCGGGCATTCGCGTGAATGTGCTCGCGCCGGGCGCGACGCTCACGCGGTTCACCGAGCGCCACTTGCGCCGCCCCGACGGAACGCTCGACCCCGTGCGCTACGACGGCTTCGTTGCGGCGATGAAGTCGATGTCGCCGCTCGGCCTGGTGGGCGACCCCGTCGATCAGGCCTGGCTCGTGCTCTACCTCGCCTCCGACGCGAGCCGTTATTGCACGGGTCAGATCTGGCGCGCGAACGGCGGGCAGACGATCCCGCACTGAGGCGAGACCCGCCTGCGCGGCGGCGTTCAGCGCTCGCGCGTGTTTGGCCGATGGCTTGGTCTCCTGGGCCATCGTCATGGATCTCACTCATGTGCTCGTCATCGATGAATCGCAGCTCGGGCGCGAAGCGCTCGAGGCGGTGCTTTCGGCGCACGTCGAGCACGTGCTCTCCGCGAAGAGCGCGGCCGAGGGGCTCGCGATCGTCGAGCGGCTCCACGATCTGTCGCTCGTAGTCGCGTGCGTGGCGCTCGGCCACGTCGACACCGATGCGCTGGTCGCGCGCATCCTGCGGCGGCCCGAACCGCGAACGCGCCTAATCCTCGTCGAGGCGCGGCCGGGCGAACTCGAAAGCCTGCGCTTCGCCGATCTCGCCGCGGACGGTTACCTCGCCAAACCCATCATGTTCCGCGACATCACGCGCGTGCTGAAGCGAACCCAACAAGGCACGCCCGCCGAAGTCGCTCATCGCGTGCGCACCGAGCCGGTCGGGTACGCGCTGCGGCGCTCGCTCGCCGCCGACCGCCGGCGCGAGGTCTCTCACATCACTTGGGCGATCCACGATCTCTCGATGACCGGCGCGTTCATCGAGTCGCACGGCCCGCTTCCGGTCGACGCCGCGATCGGCCCCGAGCTTCAGCTGCCATCATCGATCGTGCACGCCGAGGCGAAAGTGATGCGCGTGCAAACGCCTTGTTGGGAGCATGTCGCGGGCATCGGGGTGGCGTTCACAGGCTTCGCAGATGGCCACGAGGCGCGTCTGCGCGAGTTCATCGCGGTGCGCAAACGCGCCACCGAGGAGCGCAACCAGGGTCGCGCCGGCGCGCGCTGAACGCGCTCAGCGCTCTTTCGCGCGCGCAGCGATCCAGCCGATCATTAGGCCGTACATGCCCTCGATCGCCTTCGCAATTTCCGCTTCGGGCGCGCCGCCAACGGGTGTGAAGCTCGCGCCCCAGGCGAGTTCGCAACCCGCTCCTTTGGGCGTTACGCGCATCGTCGCGCGGTAGTCCGTCACGGGGAACGGCACGTTCACCGGGATCGTGTAGACGAGCGTGCGCGCGGCCGCATCGACGGATTCGAGGCGCTCCTGGATCACTCTCTCCGGCCCCGCCGTGATGTAGCGCGTCATGCCGGGCCCGTTGCCTTCGAGGCGCACTGGCGTACCCCCAGGCATCCAGCTGGTGTCGCCGAACGCGGACACGAGCCGCCAGAGCGCATCCGCCGAAACGTCCACTTCCTTCGCAATCATCGCGCTCGCCATCGCTCGCTCCTCTTCTGCGCAAAGGCTCGCAGAGTATCATGGCCGTCTCTCAACGGAGCTTGCATGCGCGCACTTGTGATTGGCGGCACAGGACCGACGGGCCACTTCATCGTGAACGGGCTGCGCAAGCGCGGTTATCAGGTCGCGATGCTGCACTCGGGCCGCCACGAAGTGCCCGAAATCCCGGCGGATGTCGAGCACGTGCACACGAATCCGTTCGACGAGAGCGCCCTGCGTGACGCGCTCGGCGCGCGCACCTTCGATGTTTGTGTCGCCACCTACGGACGTCTGCGCGTTACGTCGCGGCTGCTGGCCGGGCGCTGCGGGCGCTTTCTCTCCGTGGGCGGGGCGCCGGCCTACAGCGGCTACATGAACCCCGCGATCCGCTCGCCGATCGGCTTGCCGGTGCCGACGGCCGAAGACGCCGCGACCGTCGCCGACGAGCGCGACGACGCGAAGGGCTTTCGCATCCGCCGCACTGAACAGGCCGTGCTCGAACATCACCCGACGGCCGCGCACTTCCGTTACCCGTACGTCTACGGCAAGTACCAATTACTGCCGCGCGAGTGGCTGATCGTGCGCCGCATCCTCGACGCGCGGCCCTTCATCGTGCTGCCCGACGACGGGCTCACGCTCTGTCATTACGGCTACGCGGAGAACCTCGCGCACGCGCTCTTGCTCGCGGTCGATCGACCCGCGGCTTCGGCGGGGCAGCTCTACAACTGCGGCGACGAGGAAGTGCTGACGCTGCGGCAAGTCGTCGAGTTGGTGGCCGCTGCGCTCGGGCGCCCGCTCGAGATCGTCTCGCTGCCGTGGGAGCTCGCGGTTTGCGCGCGTCCGCTCGTGATGCAGCAGCACGCGACACATCGCGTGCTCGACCTCACGAAGCTGCGCACGCAGCTCGGCTATCGCGACGTCGTGCCCGCGCGCGAGGCGCTGGCGCGCACGGCGCGCGAACTGGCTGCGCATCCGCTCGCGCGGGGCGGCGTGGAAGAGAACACGCTCACGGACCCGTTCGATTATGCCGCCGAAGACCAGCTCGTGGCCGGCTGGCGCCGCGCGCTCGCCTCGCTCGCGCCGGTGAAGTTCGCGCGCGAACCGGGCTACACGCTCTCGTACAGCGGGCCGGGCGGTCGAGAGCGCAGCGGGGAGTTCACATGAGCGACGCGAAGACCCACGAGGCCGGCCCGCTGCGCGGCGTGCGCATCGTCGACCTAACGATTGCGCTCTCCGGGCCGTGGGCGATCGGGCTGCTCGCGGATCAAGGCGCCGAAGTCATCAAGGTGGAGCCGCCGGGCATCGGCGACATCGGGCGCTGGGTGGGCGTCGCGCGCGGCGGCGTCTCGGCGATGGTGCAGTTCGCGAACCGCGGGAAGCGCTCGCTGTGCGCGAACTTACAGACAGCGGAGGGCCGCGAGATCGTGCGCGCGCTCGCGCGCCGCGCCGATGTGTTCGCGCAGAACTTCCGGCCGGGTGTGATCGAGCGCTTAGGGCTCGGCTACGAGGAGCTGCGCCGCGAGAACCCAGAGCTCGTGTATCTGTCGATCAGCGGCTTCGGCGACACGGGGCCCTACGCTGGGAAGAGCGCTTATGACCCGGTGGTGCAGGCGTATGGCGGGCTCGCGGCGACGCAAGCCGGGCGCGACGGCCCGCCGCAGCTCATTCGCCACACCGCTGCCGACAAGATCAGCTCGCTCACCGCTTCGCAAGCTGTTACGGCCGCGCTCTTCGCCCGCGCGAATGGGCGCGGCGGTCAGCACGTGCGCGTGCCGATGCTCGACGCCGTCGTGAACTTCGTCTGGGCCGACGCCGCGGGCAACGAAGTGCTGCTCGACAGCGATGGCTCGCAGGCCTCGAGCTTCTCGCGCGATCAGAAGCTGTGGCCGACGAGAGACGGCTTCGTGATCGCGGCGCCGACTTCGGATGAAGACGTGGCGCGCATCTGCCGCGCCGCCGGAGTCGACGGTCACGACGACCCGCGCACCAAGCTGATGGCGCGCCGCGCGGAACCCGCGCCGTTCCAGGAGCTGTTACGGCGCGTGCTCGAAGCGGTGGCGCAACTGACGACCGCGGAGGCGATGGCGCGCTTCGATCGCGAGAAGGCGCCGGCTGGCGAGGTGATCGGGCCCGAGCGCCTGCACCTCGACCCGCACGTGCAGGCGACGGGGCTGCTCGAAGAGAGCGTGCATCCAGTGGCAGGGCGCCTGCGCCAGCCGCGGCCGGCGGCGCGCTTCGAGCGCACGCCAGCGCGCATTGGTGCGCCCGCGCCGACGCTCGGCCAGCACACGGACGAGATCCTGCGCGAACTCGGCTACGGCGAGCGCATCGCGGCGCTGCGCGAAAAGAAGGCGATCGCCTAGCCCATGGCCGCGCCGAAAGCGCCCGCCTCGCTGCTCGCCGCGTGCGCACTCGGCGCGCTGCTCGGGGCTGACGCGCTGCGCTGCGCGCTCGAAGTCGCGCGGCTCGGCGGAGAACTCGACGCGCTCGCGATTGCGCGCGGCGTGGCGCTCGTTGGCATTGCGGTCGCGTGTGCGCTCACGCGGCGCACGCTGCTCGCACTCGCACAGACTGCGCTCGCGCTTTGGGTGTACAGCGATCTCGCGCCCGTCATCGGCGACATCGCGGCGCACGGCTTCGCGCGCCTGACAATGTGGCTGCGGCCGCTTCCGTTCGCCGCGCTCGCCTTCTTCCCGCTCGCGTTCTTCGGTTGGCGCGCGCTCGTGCGAGCGGCTGCCCCGCGCGATCCCGCCGCGCCGCGGTAGCGTGCGAGCAACGCATCGGAGCCCATGTGCCGCCCGCCGCCTCGCATCGCCGCTTTCTATTGGTCGATCAGAGCCTCGTGCCGTTCGCGCTCAACTTCGTGCTGAACGGAGGCATCGCGTACGCGCTCTTTCGGAGCGCCGAGTCCGTGCCGTTCTTGGGGGCGTCGAGCGTGGTCGGCGACACGGTCGTCACTTCCTTCCTGCTGCCGTTCGCGACCTGCCTGATCGTCACCGGCCTGATCCACAAACAGATCGCAACCGGCAAGGTGCTCGCGCGCGCGCAGGCGCCGCGCGCTGGCCTCGCTGCATTCTTCGCTGCGCTCGGCAGGGTGCCGCGAGGCGCGCTGCTCGGTCTGGCGGCCGTCGCGCTGCTGGCGGCGCCGGCGCTGCTCGCGCTCTCGGCCGCCGGAGTCGAGGAGTTCTCGCGCGATTCGTTCCTCTGGTTCAAGGCCGGCTACGCGGGCGCTGTCGCGGCCATCGTGCAGCCGGCGATCGCGTGGCTCGCGCTCGCGCCGCGTGCGGCCTAACACGCCTCAGGCGAGCGTCTTGCTGAGAAGCTCCCGTCCGGTCGCGACGAAGCCCTCCGCGACGTAGAGCTTCCGCGCGCTCTCGTTGCGCTGCTCCACTTCGAGGTGCAGTTGGCGCACGCCGCACGCGCGGGCCTCGGCTTCGAGCGCGCGGAGGAGGGCGCGGCCGAGCCCGCGGCCACGCTTGTCCAGCGCGACGTAGAGCTCATCGACGAACGCATCGCGCCCGCGGAACTCGAGGCTGTAGCCGAAGCAGAGCGCGGCATAGCCGAGCGCGCGGCCGCTCTCGTGCGCAATCAGCACTGCGCCGAGGCGCGGTTCGCGGAGGAGTTGCATGACGGTCGCACGCAGCGCGGCGTCGCCGCTTCGGTAGCCCTGTTCGCGCTGGAAGGCATCGACGAGGGCCAGCAGCTCGCGCGAGCCGCTGGGGGATGCGCGCGCGATCGCGATGCCAGGCGGCGCGGAAAACGCAGCCGCTCGCACCGGCGCCTCGCGCGCAATCATTCGCCAGGCAATCACGCCTCCCGCGAGCGCGGCGAGTTCACCCGCGTGCAGCGCCAAGCCGAGCGCGCCCGGGAAGCCCATTAGGGCGAGGCTGACGAAGCGCGCACCCGCGAGCCCGCAGTACAGCGTGAGCTGCGCGGCGAGGCCTGCGCGCACGAGCGAGGTGTCGCCGCGCGCCGCCGTCGCGAGCAGCGCCGCGCACGCGAGCTGCAGCCCGCCGTACACCGCGCGCGCGTCGTTGTCGGCGCTGGCGTTGATCAGTGCAATGCCCACGTGCGCGGCGAACTCCTGCGGAGCGACCAAGAACGCGAGCCCGATCGCGGCGAACGGCAGCGCACTCGCGAGCAACACGAAACGCGCAAAACGCATCGCGCGATTGTACGCGGAGCCCTGCTAACGCCGGAAGTACGGGTTCTCAGGCGCGCTGCGCGCCGCGAGCACTTCCTCGAGTCTCGGCAGGCGGCTTGCGCCGGCGGCGAGGGCGTCGCGCGTGGCGGCGAAGTTGTTGTGGTAAACGGCTTCCTCGTCGCGTGCATCGGCTGAAACCCACACCGCCGCGATCAACACGAGCCCGTCCACGAGTTCGCGCGCAATCACGCCCGCGGCGACGGCTTCCGCCACGCCGCGCGCGACGCCCGCCTGCGCCGCGCCCCAGGTGAGCTTGCCGTGCAACTCGCCCGCGACCGTCGCCTTGTTCACGAACAGCGTGAACGGCTTCACCGGCAGGCCGGGTTTCAGCACGACGAGGAACGGCGTGTGGCCCGGCGACGGCTGGGCGAGCGCGGTCGCGAACGCCGCCTCGGTGGGCCCGCCGCGCGCGCCGAGCACGGTGTTGATGTGCGCGGCGTCGCCGCCGTCGCCTGCGAAGCCTTCACCGATCTGCGTCGTGAACGGACTCATCGTTCAGGGCCTGCGCCAGCCGATTACGTCATACCCGCGTTCGTGCAAGCAACGATCTACATAACGCCTGAACACGGGGTCGGGTCCGCCACGCCGCCGTCCCGGGTTGAGGATCGCGCTGACGACTGAGTGCGTCGCCACGCCGGCAGCGCCGCCCGCCGCGCCACGCGCTGCACCGCGTCCTACCGCGGCGCCTACCGCCGCGCCGGTTGCCGCGCCCGTGGCGGTGCGCCGCGCCGTGCCTTTGGCCATGCGCTCCGCGTCGCTGTCGTTGCCCTTGCCGACGTCCGTTTCTGCGAGCGCGAGGCAGGCATCGATGTCGCTCTGAGCCGCCTCGCGGCCAACACGCTCGATCTTCGCGTTGGGATAGAGCACGGGCCGCTGTGGGGTCGTGCAAGCGAGCGCGGCGAGTGCGAGAAGCGTCGGGAGCCGTCGCATGTGCACACCTCTGAAAACGGGAACCCAGCGCGCGAGTTCGGGTTGCGGCCAGAGGCCGAGCCTATCGCGCTGCCGAGTGTGCGCTCACAAGGGCGCGCCGACGCCCCGGAACGTGAAGAACACCGCGCCGAGCAGGCACAGCCCGGCCCACGCAAAGTTGAGCCCGACGGGCACCCGCATGAACCAGATCGCGAACGGTACGAACACCACCAGCGTGATGACTTCCTGCACGATCTTCAGCGAGTGTTCGCAGGTGCCCGTACCAGGCGTAGGTCATGAACAAGTTCGAGAGCGTGAGCAGCACGACGGTCTGAAGTGCGGGCGACATGCGAGCCGGTCCCTCCTTTGGCGTGAGGACCAGCTCATTGCGTTCTGCGTTGCGCAGGGGACGCGCTCGCTCAGCGCACCGCGAGTCCGAGCGCGGCGAGCGCGGCTCGCGCGACCACGGCGTCGCGCTCTTGGTCCGCACCCGACACGCCGATCGCACCCAACAACAAGCCGTTCTCGATCACCGGGTAACCGCCGTCCGCAGCGATGGTGCCGTCGATCTTGTCGATGATGCGCGACTCGCTCGCGGGGATGCTCTCGACGTACTGCTTCCAGGCGAGCGTCGACATGCCGGTGTTCACCGCGGTGAAGGCCTTGTCGCGCGCGGTCTTGGCGGCGAGGCGGGGCGCGCCCTCGAAGCTGAGCCAGCCCACCACGAGCGCGGACGAATCCATTACGGCGATGTGCACGCGAATGCCGAGCTCGCGCGCTTTCGCGGCGGCGGCGGAGACTAGAGTTTCCGTCGCTTCGGTGGTGAGCGTTGCTCTCGCAGCGCCGGCTTTCATCGAGTGCTCCTTAGGTTCGGGGTCGATAGCGGATGCGCAGCTCGCGCAGCGTGCGCAGCGAAAGGCCCGGCAGGTACTCGGGCGTGAAGCCCGGCGCGAGTGTGAGTTCGTCGAGCCGCTCCAGCAGCGCCGCGAACGCAAGCTGCAACTCGAGGCGCGCGAGCGGCGCGCCAATGCAGTGGTGCTCGCCTTGGCTGAAGGCCATGTGCGCGCCGGCGTTGTGGCGATGCAGGTCGAGCGCGTCGGGGTTCGCGAACACCTCGGGGTCGCGGTTCGCCGCGGCGAAGCGCACATGCAGCATCGCACCGCGCGGAATCGCTACGCCGTTCAGCACGCCGTCCGCCAGCGCGTAGCGGAAGAAACCCTGGCTCGGCGATTCGAGCCGCAGCACTTCCTCGACGAAGCCGCGCAGCGCAGCCGGCTCGCGGCGCAGCTGCACTGCTAGCTCCGGGCGCTGCGCCAATAACAACACGCCCGAGGCCAGCGCGCTGGTGGCGGTCTCGTGGCCGCCCACCAGCAGGTGCTCGGCGATGCCCATGCGATCGGCTTCGCTGAGGCGCGAGCCATCCGGCCGCCTGCCGTGCGCGAGATCGGAGAGAATGTCCTCGCGCGGCGCGCGCTCGCGCTCGGCGAAGTGCGCGGCCAGGTAGCGCTGGAGCTCGACGCCGAGTCGCGCCACTTCGAGTTCGCGTTCGAGCGAAAGCGTAAAGCCGAGCGGCTCCACCCACGCGTCGCTCCAGCGCTTGATGCGCGGCACGTCCTCCGCCGGCAGACCGAGCCGGTTCGCGATCACGTGCATCGGAAGCGGCGCAGCGAAGCGCGCGATGAACTCACATTCGCGCGCGCTGCACAGCGCATCCGCGAGGCGCGACACGATGCTGCGAATGAACGGCTCGCTCGCGCGCACACGGCTCGCGGTGAACGAGGCGTTCGCGAGCGCGCGGAAACCCTTGTGCTCGGGTGGATCGGTTTGCAGCTGCGTGTTACGCGGGAACCCTTCGCGCGTGAGCAGCGCCGCGGCTTCGGGGTGCCGGAACATCGAGAAGCCCGCTTTCGCGAGCAGGTCGTTCGACCAGATCTCCGGGTGCGAGAGGACGTGCTGCACGTCGCGATAGCGCGTGATGACGAACGCGTTGATCTCGGGCATGAAGTAGACCGGCGCCTGCTCGCGCAGCACGCCATAATAAGCGTACGGGCTCTGCTGAACCGCGGGATCGAGCAGGCTCGCGTCGGCGGGCTTCAGCGCCGCGCTCACGCCGTCGCCCACAGCGCGCGTGGCGCGCGCACGGTGGGGCTGTCCGTGCGCCACGCGACATCGGCTTCGAGCGTGAGCCGAGGCATCGCGCGCAATAGCGCGCCAAGCGCGAGCTCCGCTTCGAGCCGCGCGAGCGCCGCGCCGAGGCAGACATGCTTGCCGCCGCCGAACGCGATCGATCGCTCCGGCGCGCGGGAGACGTCGTAGGCATTCGGGGAAGCGAAGCGCGCGGGGTCGCGGCTCGCGGCGGCAATCGAGATGAGCAGGTTCGCGCCGCGCGGAATCGCGACGCCACCGAGTTCGAGCGCGCGCACGGCAAAGCGGCTGCACGAGAGCGCCGGCGGCTCGAAGCGCAGCGTCTCCTCCACCGCGCCCGCGAGCAGGCGCTCGTCCGCGCGCACCCGCGCGAGCTGCGCCGGGAATTGGTGCAGGCAGACGAGCGCGTTCGCGATCAGGCCCGTGGTGGTGTCGATCGCAGCGGAAACGAGCAGCACCGCGTTCGCCACGATCTCGAGTTCGCTGAGTGCGCCGAGCTCCGCGTCCGCGACGCGCAGCCGCGCGAGCAAGCTCTCAGGCTGCGCGTTGGCAGCGCTCGCGCTCGCCTCGAAGAAATACGCCGCGAGCGCTTCGAGGAAGCCGCCTGCCGCGGCGCTGCCAGCAGCGGCGGGCGCGAAGAGCGGCTCGACGCGCTCGCGCCACTCGCCCTGCGGCACGCCGAACAGCGTGCGAATCACCTCGGAGGGGAGCGCGAACGCGAAGCGCGAAACGAGGTCGATGCGCGCGTGTGCGGCGTCGCGCGCAATCTCGGCCGCGAGGCGCGTCGCCGTCTGCGCGATGAACGGGCGCAGCGCCAGGACGCGCCGCGGCGTGAACTCGCGGCGCACGAGTCCGCGCGCGCGCTCGTGCGCCGCGCCGTCCTGCGCCATCAACCAGTGAGTCATTACGTCGTGAAGCGGGCCCGCTCGCGCGCCGAACGATTCGGCGACGCCGCTGCCCGCGTGCAGCTCGGGCGCCTTGAGCGCGCGCTCGGCTTCGGCGAAGCGCGTCACCACGAACACGCCGCCCGGCAGCGCATGCACCGCGGCCTCTTCGCGCAGCTCTGCGAGCGCCGCGTGCAGATCGGGGCGGCGATGCAGCTCGTAGATGTTCCAGCCCGAGGCGAACGACACAGTGCGCGCATGTTGGCGTAGGCTCGCGCGCCGGGCGAAGCAGAGCGCACGGCGCGCGCAGCGGAGGCGAGTGAGCGATGCGAGCCGTGCGATACGAGAACGGCGCAGTGCGCGTGATCGATGCCGGCGAGCCGCGCGGCGAGGGTGTGCGCGTGCGCGTCACGAGCTGCGGCATTTGCGGCTCGGATCTCGCAATGCTCGATGCCCGCTTCCCGATGGCGGGCATTCCGGGCCACGAAATCGCGGGCGTGCTCGCCGACGGCACGCCAGTGGCGATCGAGCCGGTCGCGCCGTGCGGCGCCTGCGAGCGCTGCCGCACGGGCGATTATCAGGTGTGCCGCTCGGGTGTCGAGATGATCTACGGCGTCGGGCGGAACGGCGGCATGGCGAGCGAGATCCTCGTGCCCGCGCGCTGTCTCGTCGCGCTGCCGCGCGGGCTCGATCCGCGCCACGCATCGCTGATCGAGCCGCTCGCAGTCGCGGTGCACGGGCTGCGCCGCGCGGGCATTCGCGGCGGCGAGCGCGTCGCGATCGTTGGCGGCGGCGCGATCGGCCTGTGCGCGGTGGCCGCCGCAGTTGCCGCGGGTTGCCCCGTGTTCCTCGCCGCGCGCCACGACCGCCAACGCGAAGTGGGCGGGCGGCTCGGGGCGCAGCCGCTCGGCGCGCTCGAGGCGGACGTCGCGATCGACTGCGCTGGCAGCACGGAATCGCTTGCGCAGTGCGCCGAGGTGTTACGGCCGAACGGCATGCTGCTGCTGCTCGCGGCGGCCTGGGGCCCGCTCGCGCTGCCGGGCTTCGTGTTCGTCGCGAAGGAACTCGCGCTCAGCGTTTCCTCGATGTACGGGCGCAGCGCACAAGGCCGCGACATCGACGCCGCCGCGGCGCTGCTCGCAGCACGGCCCGAACTCGGAGAGCTGCTGATTACGCACCGCTTCCCGCTCGAAGCCGCGGCAGAGGCATTCCTCACTGCGCGCGACCGCGCGGCGGGCGCCATCAAGGTGGTGCTCGAACCGATCTGAGTGCGCGCGGTTCGATCAGCTCGACCTCGGGGGGAACTCGTCGTACTGCGGCAAGCCATCCGTGATCTCGAACCAGTGCGCCTTCGAGCCGACGAAGATGTGGCACACCGGCCGCCCGCCTGGATCGGTCGCGAGCGTGCCGAGCGCCAGCCCATAATGCTCGGGGTCCGGATCCCAAGAATTGATGACGGGCGAGCCGCAGACGCGGCAGAACGTCTTCAGCGTGTCCGGCGACGAGCGGTAGCTCGTCAGCAATTCCTCGCCGCGCAGAAAGCGGAACTCACTGCGCTTCACCGCGGCGCGCGTGCGAAACGCCGAGCCGTGCCAGCGCCGACACATCGAACAATGACAATGCAGGATCGTCCCGATCTCGCCGTCGATCTCGTACGCGATGCCGCCGCACAAGCAAGAACCGTGATGCATGCTCTTTCCTCCGAGCCTGGAGGAATCCAATGCCGAAGTTCCAAGGATCGTGCCACTGCGGCGCCGTCGCCTTCGAAGTGAACGGCGAACTCGAGCACGTCGTCGACTGCAACTGCTCCTACTGCGCCCGCGCCGGCTACCTGCACTGGAACGTCGAGCCCCAACAGTTCCGGCTCGTGCGCGGCGAGGCCGCCTACCGCACTTACCAATTCGGCACCGCCACTTCTCGCAACCACTTCTGCACCACCTGCGGCATCTCCCCCTTCCGCACCCCGCGTTCGGATCCCCATCTAATCGACGTGAACGTGCGCTGCCTCGAAGGCGTCGACCCGACCAAGCTGCGAATCCAAAAATTCGACGGCGCCCACTGGGAAGCCGCCATCCAAACGCGCAACTGGAAATAATGAATCGACGGCGCCTCGACGGCGCCGTCGATTCACCCTCCCAACCCAGTCACGACGCCGATCGCTCTTCGAGCCGAGCAAGAGGCCGCGGGGCCGGGCCGGGCGGGCGGAGGCGAGGTAAAGCGCAGCCCGGTCCTACTTGTCCGAACA
>JANNDT010000002.1:0-20258 GCA_031387905.1 Deltaproteobacteria bacterium | reverse complement strand
CGCTCTCGCCGCTGGCGGTGCTGGGCCGCGGCTATGCACTCGCGCGCGGCCCGCGCGGCGAGATCCTGCGCGACGCAAGCGCGGTCGCGCCGGGCGACGAGATCGCGCTGCGGCTCGCGCGCGGCGAACTCACAGCGACCGTGCGCGCGGTGCTAGGAGACCGACCCAAGATGGGCGGCTGAGCACGAGCGCTGATGCGCCGCCCCAACAAGGCGCGCGACTGAGCCGTAGCCATAGCTACGGCGCAAGGAGCGCAACGCAGGTGGGGCGGATGCAGCGGCGATCGGGCGACCCGTCCCACTCTTGGGTCGGTCTCCCTAGCGAGCGAGCGCGACTCGAAATGAGCAGCGCGCCGCTCTGATAGAGTGCGCCGATGCCCGCGCGCCGCACCGAGAAAACCGAGACCGAAGTTCCGTTCGAGGCTGCGATGGAGCAGCTCGAAGGCATCGTCGACCGGCTCGAATCCGGCGAGCTGCCGCTCGAAGAAGCGCTCGCGTCCTTCGAACGTGGCGTCGCGCTCTCGCGGCAATGCGCGGCGCAGCTGGAATCCGCCGAGCGCCGCATCGAGGTGCTCGTGCAAAGCGGCTCGGGCCTAACGACCGAACCGTTCGAGGCGCCCGAAGAAGAGGGCAACGGCGGCTGATGGACGCCAGCGCCTGGCTCGCGCAGCGCATGGCGCTCGTGGATCGCTATCTCGACGGCCGGCTCCCGCCCGCCACTGAGCCGCCCGCCGCGCTGCATGCCGCCATGCGCCATCTCGTATTCCCGCCCGGGAAGCGGCTGCGCCCCGCCTTCGTGCTCGCCGGCTGCGAGGCCGCGGGCGCGAAGCCCGATCTCGCGCTGCCCGCCGCCGCCGCCGTCGAGCTCGTTCACACGTACTCGTTGATTCACGACGATCTGCCGTGCATGGACAACGACGCGCTGCGGCGCGGCAAGCCCACCGTGCACATCGCTTACGGCGAGGCGACCGCGCTGCTCGCAGGCGACGCGCTCTTGGCGCTCGCGTTCGAGGTGCTCGCGGATGCGGAGGGCAGCTGCGGTGCGGCGGCAGTGGCGTGGTGCACGCGCACGCTCGCGGTGGCCGCGGGCTCGCGCCGGCTCGTGGGCGGGCAGGCGGACGATCTCGCCTTTGCCGCGGGCGGGCCGGCAACGGAGGCGCGCGTGATCTCGGTGCATCGCCGCAAATCGGCGGCGCTGATTGCGGCCTCGATCGCCTGCGGCGCGCGGCTCGGCGGCGCGGACCGAGATTTGCTGGCGAACCTCGCGGCTTTCGGCGAAGAAGTCGGCGTGGCCTTTCAGATCGCTGACGACGTGCTCGACGCGGACCGGAACGAAGCGTGTTCGCTGGTGTCCGTAACAGGCTTGGCCGGCGCGAGAGCGCTGGCGGAAGAGGGACTCGCGCGGGCGCTTCGGCGCGTCGAGGGGCTCGGCGAGAAGGGGGCGGCGCTGCGCGCGCTGGCCGTGCTCGCGGTCCGGAGAGCGATATGAACGCAGCGGACGTCGAGCGGACGTTGCTCGAGCGAATCAGTTCGCCGGAAGACCTGCGTGCGCTGCCGCGCGAGCAGGTCGCCGCAGTGGCGACCGCGCTGCGCGCCGAGATCGTGCGCACTGTCGCGAAGACCGGCGGGCACTTGGCCTCGAGCCTCGGCGCGGTCGAACTGATTACGGCGCTGCACTACGTCTTCGACACGCCGCGCGACCGCCTCGTATTCGACGTCGGTCATCAGGCGTACGCGCACAAAATGCTGACCGGCCGCCGCACGGGCTTCGAGAAGATCGGCTTGGAAGGCGGCATCTCGAAGTTCCTGCGCCGCAGCGAATCCGCTTACGACCATTTCGGGGCGGGCCACGCGGGCACCTCGATTTCCGCCGCGCTCGGCATGGCGCGCGCGATGCAGCACCAGGGCCGCGACAACTGTGCAATCGCGTTCATCGGCGACGGCGGCATCACCGCAGGCATGGCGTTCGAGGCGCTCAATCACGCCGGCGATCTCAAGCAGAAGAACCTGATCGTGGTGCTCAACGACAACGAGATGTCGATTTCGCCGAACGTGGGCGCGATGTCGTCGTACCTCTCGCGCAAGCTCTCCGCGCCGATGGTGCGGCGCATGAAAGGCTGGGCGAAGGAATTCCTCTCCTCGATGCCCGGCGACATGCTGCACTGGGCCCAGAAGGCCGAGGAGTCGCTCAAGGTCTTCTTTTCGCCCGGCTTGTTATTCGAAGCGCTGAACTTCAAGTACGTCGGCCCGATCCAGGGCCACCGCGTCGAGGTCGTGCTCGAGACCTTCGAGAACGTGAAGCAGATGCTGCGCGCGGGCGACGGCCCCGTGCTGGTGCACGCGCTCACCGCGAAGGGCTACGGCTACGAGCCCGCGCAGAACGATCCGTTCAAGTATCACGGCGTGAACCCGTTCGACATCGCGTCGGGCAAGTTCCACCCCTCGAAGCCGGGCCCGCCGAAATACCAGCGCGTGTTCGCCGACACGCTGATCCGCCTCGCGCGCGAAGACCAACGCATCGTGGGCATTACGGCCGCGATGGCGGACGGCACGAGTCTCGACTTGTTTCAGCGCGAGTTTCCGAGCCGCTTCTACGACGTGGGCATCGCCGAGCAGCACGCCGTGACCTTCGCCGCGGGCCTCGCGACCGAAGGCATGAAGCCGGTCGCGGCGATCTACTCGACGTTCCTCCAGCGCGCCTACGACCAAGTCGTTCACGACGTCTGCTTGCAGAACCTCGACGTGACGTTCGCGATGGATCGCGCCGGGCTCGTCGGCCCCGACGGCGCGACGCATCAGGGCATGTACGACATCGCGTTCCTGCGCACGCTGCCCAACATGATTTGCCTCGCGCCCAAGGACGAGAACGAGCTGCAGCACCTGCTGCGCACCGCGGTCGAGTACCCGGGCCCAGCCGCGATTCGCTACCCGCGCGGCGAAGGCTTTGGCGTGCCGATGGATCAGGACATCAAGGCGATTCCGGTCGGCGAGGCAGAGTTGCTGAGCGACGGCAGCGACGTCGCGATCATCGCCTACGGCACCGTCGCGCATTCCGCACTCGAAGCTGCCGCGGAGCTCGCGGCCGACGGCGTTTCGTGTGCGGTGCTGAACGCGCGCTTCGCCAAGCCGCTCGACGAGGCGCGCATCCTCGCGCTCGCCCGCAAAGTGCGCGCACTGATTACGGTGGAAGAGCACGCCGGCATGGGCGGCTTCGGCAGCGCGGTGCTCGAGTTGCTCGCGCGCGAGAGCGTACTGCTGCCGGTGCGCACGCTGGCGCTCGGCGATCGCCTGCACGAGCACGCCAGCCCCGCGAAGCAGCGCGCCGCGTATGGCCTCGACGTGCCAGGCATGCTGGCCGCGGTGCGTGGGTTGCTCGGGCCGGGCGCTTAGGAGAAGTGCCGGAGCTGGATCGCTTCACAGGCTGCCTGCTCGGGCTCGCCGTGGGCGATGCGGTCGGTACGACGCTCGAGTTCGCGCGGCGCGGAAGTTTCGAGCCGATCACGGACATGCTCGGCGGTGGGCCGTTCGGCCTAACCCCCGGGCAGTGGACCGACGACACCTCGCTGGCGCTTTGCCTCGCGACGAGTCTGGTCGAGTGCGGAGGCTTTGACGCCCGCGACCAGATGCAGCGGTACGTGCGCTGGTGGCGAGACGGCTACCTCAGCAGCACGGGCCGTTGCTTCGATATCGGCACCACGACGCGCCGCGCACTCGCGCGCTTCATCGATGCGGGCGATCCGTTCGCGGGCAGCGCCGATCCGCAGACGGCAGGCAACGGTTCGATCATGCGGCTGGCGCCGATCCCGATGTTCTTCGCGAGCGACGAACGCGCGGCCGAGCAGCACGCAGCCGAGAGTTCGCGCACCACGCACGCCGCGCCCGAAGCGGTCGATGCGTGCCGCCTCCTGAGCGGCATGCTCTGCCGCGCACTCGCAGGCGCCAGCAAGGAGCAGATGTTGTTGGGCGCCGCCGGGCACTTCCGCGGCGCGGCGAGCCTCGAGGCGCTCGCGCGCGGCGCGTATCGCGATCAGCCCGAGCGCGCGATTCGCGGCAGCGGCTACGTCGTCGAGTGCCTCGAAGCCGCGCTCTGGTGCTTCGCGCGCAGCAGCAGCTTCGCCGTCGCCGTGCTTCGCGCCGCGAACCACGGCGACGACGCCGACACCACCGCCGCCGTGTGCGGGCAGCTCGCGGGCGCTCATTACGGCGAAGCGGGCATCCCGCCGCACTGGCTCGCGCAGCTCGCGATGCGCGAGGAGATCACAGAGCTCGCGCGCCGCCTCGCGCGCGGCGTGGCGGCAGCGCAGTGAGCGGTGCGCGCGAGCCCGCGGCGGCGCGCGGAAAGCGCGCGAAGCAGCGCCTCGACGAGCTCGTGCACGCGCGTGGGCTCGCCGAGACGCGCAGCAGAGCGCAGGCGCTGATCCTCGCGGGCCGCGTGCTCGTGAACGACGCGCCGATCGACAAGCCCGGCACGCGCGTTTCTGAGGACGCGGCAGTGCGCGTGCGCGGCGAAGAGCGCCGCTTCGTCTCGCGCGGCGGCGATAAACTCGCGGGCGCGCTGGCGGATCTCGGCGTGGCCGTAACAGGCAAACGCTGCCTCGATGTCGGCGCCTCCACCGGCGGCTTCACGGATTGCCTGCTGCAGCACGGCGCCGCCCACGTGATCGCGCTCGACGTCGGCTACGGGCAGCTCGACGTGCGCATGCGCGGGGATGCGCGCGTCAGCGTGATCGAGCGCGTCAACGCGCGCGAGATGAGCGCCGAGCACGTGCCGCCGAGCCCGCCGGTCGAGCTCGTCGTCGTCGACGTGAGCTTCATCTCGGCAACGCTCGTCTTGCCGCGCATCGCCGCGGTCGCAGCGCGGGCGGATGTGCTGGTGATGGTGAAGCCGCAGTTTGAGGTGGGGCGCGAGCGCGTGGGGAAGGGCGGCGTCGTGCGCGACGACGCCGACCGCTCGGCCGCTGTCGCGAAAGTGCGCGCGGCGGCCGAAGCGCTCGACTATGCCGCCTGCGGGGAGGCCGAGAGCCGGCTGGCCGGGCCCGCTGGAAATCGAGAGGTCTTTGTTTGGCTGAAGCCCTCTAATTCAGACTGATCTCGTCCGATATGCGGCCCGCTGCTAGCTTGCGACTTTCGCGCCGAGGGAGATTTCGCCATGTCGCTCATCCAAGTGACCGAATCCGCCGCAGGCCAGATCAAGCGTCTGCTCGATGCCGAAGGCAAAACTGCGAGCCACGCGCTGCGCATGAAGGTGGTCGGAGGCGGCTGTTCGGGCCTCCAGTACCAGCTTTCGTTCGATCCCAATCTCAAGGAGACGGACGCCCAGGTGGAGAACGCCGGCGTGCGCGTCGTGATCGACGAGAAGAGCGCGCTCTATCTGGTGGGCACCACGCTCGACTACATCGACACGCTGATGGAATCGGGCTTCAAGATCCAGAACCCGAATGCGAAAAATTCGTGCGGGTGTGGAAGCTCGTTCTCGGCGTAGGGGTGGTGGCGGTGCGGGAGTTGTCGGCCTCAAGCGACATCGAGAAGCGCGGTTCCTCCTTGTTTACTCCGCTCGCCTCCGAGGACTCCGGCTCGCTGCGCGCTTCGCTTGCGGCCTATGCAGACCTGCTCGGGAGGCGCCTCGACAGCGGAGACGATCTGACGCCGTGCAGAGCGCGTGACGGGCAGCGAGGGCCGCCGAGAATCGCTCGGTGACTCGGCTGTGAGTTCCACAAAGGTCGTCTACCTCGATCACCACGCGACGACGCCCTGCGATCCGCGCGTCGTCGCCGCGATGCGGCCGTATTGGGCCGAGGATTTCGGCAACCCCGCGAGCGCCTCGCATGCCTTTGGTTGGCGCGCCGAGGCGGCGGTGGAGGCGGCGCGCGAGGAGATCGCGCGCGCGATCGGTGCCGCGGATCCGCGCGAGATCGTGTTCACCAGCGGCGCCACCGAGAGCGACAACCTCGCGCTGCAAGGCGCCCTGCGCGCGCGCGGCGTCGCGGGCGCGGGGCTTGTAACGGGCGCGACGGAGCACGCTGCGGTGCTCGACACCGCCCGCGCGCTCGCGAAGCAAGGCGCTGCGCTCAGCGTGCTGCCCGTCGATGCGAGCGGGCGCGTCGATCCCGCGGACGTGGCGCGCGCCATCACCCGCGACAGCGTGCTCGTCTCCCTAATGGCTGCGAACGGCGAAGTCGGCGCGCTGGCAAAGCTCGCCGAGATCGGCGCACTCTGCGCCGAACGCGGCGTGCTCCTTCACAGCGATGCCGCGCAGGCGGTCGGAAAAATTCCGCTGAACGTCGAGGCGCTCGGCATCGATCTGCTCTCGATCTCCGGCCATAAGCTCTACGGCCCGAAGGGCATTGGCGCGCTTTACGTGCGTAGGCGCCGCCGCAGCGGTGAGCGGCTCACGCTCGCAGCGCTCGTCTACGGCGGCGGCCAAGAGCGCGGCATGCGCAGTGGCACGCTGCCGACGCCGCTGATCGTCGGCTTCGCGCGCGCGGTCGCGCTGGCGGTCGCGGAACAGCCCGCCGAATCGACGCGCCTCAGCGCGCTGCGCGATCGCCTCTTCGCACGGCTCGTCGAACGCGCGGGCGGCGTACAACTCAACGGCCCGGCCGCGCCTCGGCTAGCGGGCAACCTGAACGTCGCGTTCGACGGCATCGAGGCGGACGCCGTAATCGCGCGCCTCCCCGACGTCGCGCTCTCGACCGGCTCCGCGTGCAGCTCCGCTAGGCCCGAGCCGAGCCACGTACTCGTTGCACTCGGCTTGCCGCTCGCGCGCATCAAAGCCTCGCTGCGCATCGGCCTCGGCCGCTTCACCACCGAGGCCGAAGTCGATTTCGCCGCCGATCGCATCGCCGAAGAAGTGCGCAAACAGCGCGCCGACCGCGTTTCCGGCATCGCTGCGCGCGAGCCCGCCCGCTAGCTTGCGCCGCCCGAGGAAGGGGACCGCATCGCGAGGTGAGAAGGCGATCGCGCCAACCTCGATGACGCAGCGCCTCCTAGGCAGGGCGCGAGGCCGCAAGCGAAGCGCGCAGCGAGGCGCAGTCTTCGGAGCCGAGCGAAGTAAACAAGGAAGAACGCGCAGCACCCAAGCTCATCGCGCGAACCCAGGAGACTTCCGTGAGCGGAACCAAAGCAACGAACATCACTTGGCATGCCGGGCAGATCGCTAGACCGGACCGGGAACGCATCCTCGGCCAGAAGGGCGCGACGGTGTGGCTCACGGGCCTCTCGGGCTCGGGCAAGTCGACGGTTGCGGTCGCAGTCGAAGCGGAGCTCGTGAAGCGCGGCAAGCTCGCCTACGTGCTCGACGGCGACAACGTGCGCCACGGCCTCAACAAGAACCTCGGCTTCTCGCCGGCAGACCGCACCGAGAACATCCGCCGGATCGGCGAAGTCTCGAAGCTGTTCACGGATTGCGGCGTGCTGGTGTTCACCTCGTTCATCTCGCCGTACCGAGCGGATCGCGAGCAGGTGCGCGCGCTGTTCCCGGCCGGCGATTTCGTCGAGGTGTACGTCGCCGCGGATGTCGCCACCTGTGAGGGCCGCGACCCGAAGGGGCTCTACAAGAAGGCGCGCGCGGGGCAGATCCCCGAGTTCACTGGCATCTCCGCGCCGTACGAAGCGCCGGAGAAGCCGGAGTTGTTGCTCGATACCGGCGCGCAGACGCTCGAAGAGAGCGTGAAGACCGTGCTCGGGTATCTCGAAAAGAACGGTTATCTGACTCGTTAGGCGCGAACAGGAAGAGCCGCGATGAAGCGACTCGCGCTGCTCGGGTTCGCGCTCGCTGCGCTGGCGTGCGCGTCGCCCGTGGCGCAGCCCGAGACTGCGGCGCCCGCGGCGTCTCCGCAAAGCGCGCCCGCGCCTCCCGTCGTCGAGTTCGAACAGCGCACGCCCGAAATCGAGTTCCTCGCGGCGCAGGGGCTCGAGCAGGACGGCAAGCTCGACGAGGCGTACGCGGCCTATCTGGTCGCGCTCGACGCCGACCCGCGGAACGTCGCCCTGCTGAAGCATCTTGCCGAACTGGCGTTCCGGCTCGACAAGCAAAGCGAGGCGCGCGAGTTCGCCGAGCGCGCCGTCGCGAGCGATTCCGACGACGCGTGGCTGCGGCTGTTCCTCGCGGAGAGCTACCGCGCGGAGGGCGACACCGCGCGCATGGCGAGCGTACTCACCGCGCCGACTGGCGACCCGCTGAACGCCGACGCCGCGGCCGTGCTTTATCAGGCGTGGCTGCAGAGCGGCGATCTCGAGAAAGCCGGCCGCGTCGCGCGCTGGCAGGTCGATGCGCAGCCGGATCTGCCCGTGGGTTGGCTGAACCTCGCGGAGATCACCGAGCAGCGCGGCGACGCGGCGGGCGCGGAGAAAATTCTGCGCGAGGCCGACGCGAAGCTTCCCGGCGCGGTCGATTTCCTGTCTGCACTCGCGAACAGCCGGCGCGGCCGCGGCGACCGACTCGGGGAACTCGGCGTGCTCAGCGAGTTGCTGGCGCGCGCGCCGAAGGATGCGGCCTCGTGGCTCGCGAAGGCGGAAGCGGAGTTCGATCTCGGCCGTGAGGAAGACGGGCGCCGCTCGCTCGCGCGCGCCGAGGAACTCCAGCCCGACGACCTCCGCACGACCATGCGCATCGCGCTGCTCGACTTGCAACGCGGCGCGTTCGCGGATGCCGAGAGCCGCCTCGCGCGTGTCTCCGAGTTGTATCCCGAGCAGTACGAGATCGCGTACTTCTTAGGTGTCTCGCGGCGCCGGCTCGGCGATACCGAGGGCGCGCTCGCCGCCTTCGACCGCATCGCCGAGAACCACGCGCGCTTCGCGGACGGGCGCGTGCAGGTCGCGGGGGTGCTCGAGGCCGCGGGCGATTATGCGGCGGCGCGCATCGAGGTCGAGCGCGCGCAGCACGCCGAGAACTCGCGCGCGCTGACTTACTACCACGCAAGTCTCCTCGCCAAAGGCGGCGATCTCGCCGCGGGCATCGCCGAACTCGAGTCGATGCTGCGCGGCGGGACCGACGACGCCGAGGTGCATTACAACATTGGCGTGCTGCGCGGCGAAGCGCGCGAAATCGAAGCCGCAGTCGCCGCGATGGAACGCGCGCTCGCGCTCGAGCCGAACCATGCCGGCGCGCTCAACTTCATCGGCTACAGCTGGGCGGAGCGCGGCCAACGCCTCGACGAGGCGCAGGCCCTAATCGAACGCGCGCTCGCGCAGCGGCCCGAGGACGGTTTCATCGTCGACAGTCTCGGCTGGGTGCTGTTCATGCGCGCGCGCGCCGCGGCGGATTCGCACGAGGCTGCGGGCTGGCTCGAGCAAGCGCGCGCGAAACTCGAGCAAGCCGAGGACCTAACAGGCGGGGACCCGGTGATTTCCGAGCATCTCGGCGACGTGTACGCCGCGCTCGGCAAGAAGCGCACCGCGCTCGAAAAATACGAGGAGGCGGTCACGCAGACGCCGCGAGCGGGCGAGCAGCCCGAGCTCCAGCATAAGCTCGAGCGACTGCGCCGCGAACTCGGCCCGCGATGAGGCGAGCCGTGCGGCCCGCGCGAACGCTGTGCGCGTTGGCGCTGCTCGCCGTGCTCGCAAGCTGCGCGACGCCGCCGCCCGCAGCGCCCGCGTGGACGCCGCTCTCGGCCGATGACGCGCGCGTCGCCCTGCGGCTCGCAGCGCTGCGCGAACTCACACAGCAGCGGCACTCGCTGCGGGCGACCGCGCGCGTCTCGCTCGCGGGCTCCGCGGGCGAATCGTTCTCGAAGCAGCTCGTGCTCGTGGAACGCGACGCAAAGCTCCGCATCGAGGTGATCGGCCTGCTCGGGCAGCGCGCGCTCGTGCTCGCGAGCGACGGCGTCGTTTACGACGTCTACCGCGCGGAAACCGGCAAGACAGAGACGGGCGCGGTGGATGCCGGTGTTCTTTGGCGCATCGCGCGCATTCCTCTCTTGCCGAGCGAGGCGGTCGGCCTCCTGCTGGCCGCGCCGAGCGTTCCCGAGGAAGCGCCGCGCGCGGAAGCCGGGCCGGCCGGCGAAGTGCGGCTCGTCTGGCCCGATCGCAGCGTCACCTTCGACGCGGCGGGCGTGCTCGCTGAAGCGCGCGTCCTGGCAGGCGACGGCGGCGAGGAACTCGCAGTCGCGCGCTTCCGCGATTGGCGAGGCGCGGGCACAGCGGCGTTCCCGCACCGCATCGAACTCGACTTCATCTCCTACAAGGGCAGCGCGCTGATCGAGTTCCGCGAGGCCGAAGTAAACGCGGCGCTCGATACAAAATGGTTTCGGCTCGCGAAGCCCCAGGTATCTTCGGCGCCCGGAGAGCCGCGCCCATGAGAACTCTGCGTTTTGCAATCGCGCTGGTGAGCTCTCTCCTCGCGCTCTCCTGCAATAACAACCCGTACGCAGACGACGATTCCGGCGAGCGCGTGATCTACGGCGTGTTTCAGGACGCGCCGCGCCGGCTCGATCCCGCCGAGGCGTACGACGTCGTCGCGCACCGCATCATCGGGCTCGTTCACGACAAGCTGCTCGAATACCACTACTTGAAACGGCCGTTCACTCTAATGCCCGGGCTGGCGCTCGCGGTGCCCAGAGCCGAGCCGCAGCCGGGCGGCGGAGTCATCTACCGCTTCCAGATGCGGCGCGGCGTCGGCTTCGGCGAAGACGAGTGTTTCGAGTTGAGCGGCGGGAGGGGCGCGCGCACGCGCGATGCGACGACCCAAGACATCGCCTTTCAGATTCAGCGCCTCGCGGACCCGGCGCTGGAAGTGCAGGTGCGCGATTCGTTCATGTACATCCGCGGCTTCGGCGAGTTCATGCAGGCACTTGGGGAGCGCCGCAAGGCGGAGCCCGCGTTTGCCGCGCTGCCGGTGAAGCAGCAGTACGAGGCGATCGGGCCGATGTCCGGCGTGCGCACGCCGAGCGCGACCGAACTCGAACTCGAACTCACGGGGCCGTACCCGCAGATTCTGTACTGGTTCGCGCTCGAGTTCACTTCGCCGATCGCGTGGGAGGCTGTGCAGTATTACGACGGCAAGCAAGGCCGCGCGCTGTTCAAAGATCACGTACCCGGCACCGGGCCGTTCCGTATCGCCGAATACGACAAGCAGTCGAAGCTCGTGTTCGTCCGGAACGAGCACTGGTGGGGGAAGCAGGCGAGTGATCCGCTCTCCGCGCCCGGGGCGTTCTACCCGACCGAAGGCGAGCCGGGCGACGCGGAGGCCGGGCTGCTCGATCCGCAATACGTCGGTCGGCGCTTGCCCTTCGTCGACCGCATCGAGGTCCGCCGCGACAAGGAGAGCATCCCCGGTTTCTACAAGTTCCTGCAGGGTTATTACGACCGCTCCGAGATCATCAAGGAGAGCTTCAATCAGGTCGTCGTGAACAGCAGCGTGTCGCCGGACATGGCTGCGAGAGGCGTGCGGCTCTCGACCGTGGTGTCGCCGTCTTGGTTCTACCTGGGCTTCAACATGGAGGACGAAACGGTCGGGGCAAAAGCCGGCGAGCGCTCGAGGAAGTTGCGGCACGCGATGAGCCTCGCGATCGACCGCGAGCAGTGGATCAAGACGTTCCTGAACGGGCGAGGGCTTCCCGCCGAGTCGATGATTCCGCCAGGCTTGTTCGGCTACGACCCGAACCACAAGGACCCGAACGCCGGCCTCGACCTCCCGCGCGCCCGCAAGTTGCTCGCCGAAGCTGGCTATCCGGACGGCATCAACCCGGAAACGAAGAAGCCCCTGCACCTCACGTTCGACGTCTACGCCACGAGCACGCAGCAGCAGCTGATGAACGAGTACTTCGTCGATGCTTGGCGCAAGCTCGGCATCGACGTCGAGCTCTCTGTTACGAGCTACAACGAGTTCCAGAACAAGGTCCAGCGGCTGGCGTATCAGGTCTACTTCTGGGGCTGGTCGGCGGATTACCCGGACCCTGAGAACTTCCTGTTCCTGCGCACCTGCGCGCAGCGGCGCTCGACCAATGGCGGGCCGAACGCGACGAACTTCTGCGATCCGCGTTTCGACGCGCTCTTCCAGGAGATGCGCGTGCGTGAGAACGACGCCGAGCGCCTCGCGGCCATCCAGAAGATGCTGGCGATCCTCGAGTACGAGCAGCCGCACGTCGAGCTGTACCACCAGTCCGAGTACCTGCTGGTGCACGCGTGGTTCCACAACTTGAAGCAGTTCGGGATGTCGAACCCGATGGGCAAGTACTACGACGTCGAGCCCGAATTGCGCGCGCGGCGGCGCATCGAGTGGAATCAGCCGACGCGCTGGCCCGCCTACGCGCTCGGTCTCGCGCTCGTGCTCGGCGTGATTCCCGCCTTCCGAACGTTCTTCCGGGAGCGGCAATAATGCTCGCCTTCGTGTTGCGCCGGTTCGCGTACGGCGGCGCGGTGGTGCTCGGCGTGCTGGGCGTTCTGTTCGTGCTGTTCTTCGCGATCGCGTCGCCGGACGACATCGCGCGGCGCGCGCTCGGCGACAAGGCGCGTCAGAGCGCAATCGACACGTGGAAGGCCAACCACGGCTACGACCGTCCGATGTGGCCGATCGAGGACGGCCAGTTTCGCGCCGACAGTCTGCTCTTCCACCACTACGCGACGATGCTGCGCTTCGAGTTTGGCGACAGCGATTATGACGGCGTGCCGATCGCCGAACGCATGCGAGCGGGCGCCGGTCCGAGCCTGACGCTCACGGTGCCGCTGTTCGTGCTCGAGGTCAGCGTCTCGATCCTGGTCGCGCTGTTCGTCGCAGTGTTCCGCGGCACTTACATCGATCGAGCAGGTCTCGTGGTCTCGGTGCTGATGATGTCGCTGCCGATCGTGCTGTCGATCATCGGCGCGCAGTACCTGATCGCGAAAACGCTCGCGTGGTTCCCGCTCTCGGGCTACGACCGCAGCCTCGAGTTGATGTCGCGCTTCCTCGCGTTGCCGGTGCTGGTCGGCGTGATCAGCGGTCTCGGCGGCGAAGTGCGCTTCCTGCGCACCGTGTTCGTCGAGGAGACGAGCCGCGACTACGTGCGCACCGCGCGCGCGAAAGGCGCGAGCGAGATGCGCGTGATGCTGTACCACGTGCTCCGTAACAGCTTGATCCCGGTGCTGACGCGCGTCGTGATGCAGATCCCGTTCTTGTTCACGGGCGCGCTCTTGCTCGAGTCGTTCTTCGGGATCCCCGGCCTCGGTTCGTTGTTGGTCGACTCGATCAACAACAACGACTTCGCGACGTTGCGCGTCTGGGTGTTCATCGCCGCGATCCTGTTCGTGGTCGCGCAGATCGTCACGGATCTTTCCTACGCGTTGGTCGATCCGCGCGTGCGCCTGGAGTAAGCCGTGGAGACGCACGTCCTCGTCAACCTGCTCGCCCTGGCCATCGTGGCTGTCGGCGTGTTCGTTGGCCGCGCGATCCGCCGGGACCGGCTGTGGCGCGAGAGCCTCGTCCAGGTGTGGCGGCGACAGCCGATCGCGATTCTCGTGCTCGCCGCGTTCATCGCGATCGCGCTGCTCGATTCCATCGCGTGGATCGGCGGCAAAGTGAGCGGCGAGGATGTGCTCGCGCAGCATCAGGCGCGCTCGCTGATCGATCGCACGTTCCAAGGCGTCAGTGAGCTCGGGTACTCCGAGCCGCGCGCAGAAGTGTTGTTCGAGGATCCGCTCCAGAGACTGAACGATCCCGGCGGGCACTTGCTCGGCACCGATATCCTCGGCCGCGACGTTCTGCACCGCATGCTGAAGGGCGCACGCGTCGCGCTGCTGATCGGCGGTCTAACGAGTGCGATCGCGATCCCACTCGCGCTGTTGTTGGGCGTCAGCGCCGGCTACTTCGGCGGCAGACTCGATGACGCCGTCTTCTTCGTGATGTCGACGCTCGCCTCGATTCCGTCCCTGCTGCTGCTGATCGCGATCGTGATGGCGCTCGGCCGCGGCACCTGGCAGGTGTGCTTCGCGCTCGGCATCACGAGTTGGGTCTCGCTTTGCCGCGTCTCGCGCGGTGAAACGCTGAAGCTGCGCGAACTCGACTACGTTCAGGCCGCGCGCGCTCTCGGCGTCTCCGAACTGCGCATCATTCGGCGCCACATCCTGCCGAACTTGTTGCACCTGATCGTGATCTCGTTCGTGCTGCTGTTCTCAGGGCAAGTGATCGCGGAGACGATCCTCGCTTACCTCGGTATTGGCGTTGACGGCAGCTGGGGCCAGATGATCGATCAGGCGCGCAATGAACTCTCTCGCGAGCCGATCATCTGGTGGAACATCGCAGCGGCGGGCATGTCGGTGTTCTCGTTGCTGCTCGCGGTCAACTTCATCGGCGACGCGATGCGCGACGTGCTCGATCCGCGCACGGCTCGGGAGCGCGAGTGAGCGCTCTCTCCATCGACAACCTGCGCGTCACGTTCCCGAATGCCGGTGCGCGCCTGCCTGTCGTCGACGGCATCTCGCTCTCGATCGAGAAGGGCGAAGTGCTCGCACTGGTCGGCGAATCTGGCTGCGGCAAATCGATGACGGCGCTGGCCGCGATGCGGCTCGTGCCGAAGCCGGGCCGAATCGAGGGCGGCATCCAACTCGCGGGCCGGGACATTTTGAAGCTGCCCGTGCCGGAGATGCGTGCGGTGCGCGGCACCGAGATCGGCATGATCTTCCAAGAACCGATGACGAGCCTCTCGCCAGTTCTCAGGGTCGGCGATCAAGTCGTCGAGGCGATTCGATTGCACGAGAAGATTTCGGTTCGCGCTGCCAAGAAGCGCACGGTGGAATTGTTCGAGCGGGTGCGCATTCCCGACGCGGCGGAGCGCTTCGACGCCTACCCGCACCAAATGTCGGGCGGCCTCAAGCAGCGCGTGATGATCGCGATGGCGCTCTCGACGAGGCCACACGTGCTGATCGCCGACGAGCCCACCACTGCACTCGACGTGACGATCCAAGCGCAGGTGCTCGAGCTGATGCGCGAACTGCAGCGCGAAACCGGCGCCGCGATTCTGCTGATCACGCATGACCTCGGCGTGGTGAACGAACTCGCCGATCGCGTCGCCGTGATGTATGCGGGTCGCATCGTCGAGCAGGGCACGCGCGAAGACGTGCTCGCGCGCCCGCGGCATCCGTACACGGTGGGCCTGCTCAAATCGATGCCCGGGCTCGCGAAGCCCGGCGAGCGTCTGCACGAAATCCCCGGTGTGGTGCCCGCGCCTAATGAGTGGCCCGCGGGCTGCCGTTTCTCGACGCGCTGCCCGCGCGCAATGGAGCGCTGCCGCGCCGAAGTGCCCAGGGCGACCTCGCTCGGCAGCGGGCACTGGGCCGCGTGCTTCGCCGTCGAGCAGGAGCTGGCGTCATGACGGACGCGGCGCCGCTGCTCAAGATCGAAGGGCTGACCACTTGGTTCCCGATCAAGAAGGGCCTCTTTCGCAAGACGGTCGGCCAGGTGCGCGCCGTCGACGGCGTCGATCTCGAGATCCACTCCGGCAAGACGCTCGCGTTGGTCGGTGAATCCGGTTGCGGCAAGACGACCGTTGGCCGGTCCATTCTCGGCCTGGTGCCGTCACTCGCCGGCCACGTCTGGTTCGAAGGCAAGGATTTGCGCGCGCTTTCGCAGGACGAACTGCGCCCGCTGCGCCGCAAACTGCAGATCGTGTTTCAGGATCCGATGGCTTCGCTCGACCCGCGCATGCGCGTGCGCGACCTGATCGCCGAGGGCATGCAGTCCTTCGGCATCGGCGCGAACGAGAAGGAGCGCACCGAGCGTGCGGCCGCGGTGCTGAAGCGCGTGCAGATGAACCCGGATCACTTGTGGCGCTACCCGCACGAGTTCTCGGGCGGGCAACGCCAGCGCATCGGTATCGCGCGCGCGTTGGCGGTCGAACCAGAGCTGATCATCTGCGACGAGGCCGTCTCCGCGCTCGACGTCTCGATCCAGGCGCAAATCCTCAACTTGTTGGGGGATCTGCAGGACGAGCTCGGGCTCGCGTACTTGTTCATCACGCACGATCTCTCCGTGGTGCGTTATCTCGCGGACGAAGTCGCGGTCATGTACGTCGGCCAGATCGTCGAACGCGGCGCCACCGCGCGCATTTTCTCGGCGCCGGCGCATCCGTACACGCAGGGGCTCTTGGCGGCGGCGCCGTCCATCGATCCGCTGCGGCGGGGAATACAGGCGCGCGTGCAGGGCGATGTGCCTTCGGCGTCGGCGCCGCCATCGGGTTGTCGGTTTCACACGCGGTGCCCGGAGGTTTTCGCGCGCTGCAGCGCTGAAGAGCCGCGCCTCTACTCGATCGGCGGCGGCGAGGTTTCGCGGTGTTTCAGGAGCGAGGTGGTGAAGAGCGCCTGAACGGACGCCGCGCCTGCTCGTGCTCGAGTGGCTCGGTCGAGGGTTTTGCAAGGGAGGGTGCGGATCGGGCCGGCGTTCCGCCGGCTCGATCCGCACACTGCGCGGGAGATCGGAGGTTCGGCATGCGTCCCTTGAAATCGGCTTCGACGTTCACCCGCCTCGCCAAGGCGACTTCGCGCGCCGCGGGCCGGCCCTCTGCGTTCGGCGTCGCGGTGTGCATAATTCTCGTCTGGCTCGTCAGCGGCCCGCTGTTCGGGTTCAGCGACACCTGGCAGCTCGTGATCAACACGGGCACGACGGTCGTCACGTTCCTGATGGTGTTCTTGATCCAGACCACGCAGAACCGCGACGCCGAGGCGATCCAGATCAAGCTCGACGAGTTATTGCGCTCTACCCAGGGCGCGCACAACGCGCTGCTCGATCTCGAGGAGCTGGAGGAGCGCGACCTCGACCAGATTCGCGCTGCCTACGTGCAACTCGCGGAGCGCGCGCGCGCGGGCTTGCGCGAAGGGCGCAGCGATACGGGGACCGAGGAAGCGCGCTAGTTCAGCGCGCTCGCCGCTCGAGCGCTCGCGTCCTCGCGCGGCGCGAACGCGCCGAAGCGCAGCGCGAGCCACGGCAGCGCGAGCAGGTTCGCCGCGGTGGAGGTCGCGAGCCCGCCGAGGATCACGATCGCCATCGGGCCGTCGAGCTCGCCGCCCGCTTCGCGCCAGCGCACCGCCACCGGTAAGAGCGCGAGCGCCGTAACACCTGCGGTCATGAGCACCGGCACGAGCCGGTCGGCCGCGCCGTCGAGCGCGGTCTCGGCGTTCCAAGTGCGCCCGTCCACCTCGACGAGGTGCCGGTAGTGCGACACCACCATGATCGCGTTGCGCAGCGTGATGCCGAACAGCGTGACGAAGCCGACCAGCGAGCCGAGCGTGAGCGACGCTTCGTGGCCCGTGAGCAGCGAGACCGCCGTGGCCGAGAGCACGCCGCCCACCAGCGCGAGCGGCGCGCTGCCGAGCAGTAACAACAGGTTGCGCCAGTGGCCCGCCGCGAGCGCGAGCAGCCCGATCACGCCGAGCGTGCCGAGCCCCGCTTGCGTCGCGAGGTCGCTGATCGCGGCGGCGCGCGCCTCGGAGGCGCCGCCGAGCGAGAAGAACGCGCCGCTCGGGAAGCGCACGTCTCGCTGAATGCGCGCGCGCGCCTCGGCGGCGAACGAGGCGATGTCGCGGCCCTCGACGTTGCAGGTCACGGTCTGCCGCCGCCGCGCGCCTTCGTGGGAGATCTCGTCGCGGCCTTCGATCGAGCGCACGTCGGCGAGCGCGCCGAGCGGCGCCACCGCGCCAGCGGCATTGCGCACGAGCAGGGCAGCTACCTGATCCGGCCGCTGACGCTCCGCGAGCTCCGGCAATAACACCACGTCGATTGCCTGCGCGCCGCGGTTGACTTCGCCGGCGCGCTCGCCCGCGAACGCGACGCGCAGCGGGTCGAGCACTTCGTCCGGGCGAAAGCCGAGCAGCGCGAGCCGCTCGGGGCGGAGGCGCACCGCGATGTGCGGCCCCCGCGAACTCGACGCGCCTTGCACGTCCACCGCACCCGGAATCCGCGCGAGTACGCTCGCGATCTCCGCCGCCTTCGCGTCGAGCAGATCGAGGTCTTCCGCAAACACGTTCACCACGAACTCGGAGGTCTCGCCCGAAATCGTCTCCGAGATCCGGTCGCCGACGAACGTGACGACCTCCGACTGAATCCCGGGCGTCTCGCGGAGCAGTTCGCGCACCGCTTCGCTGGTCGCATCGGCGTCGGCGTCGCGCGTGAGCTCGACGTGAAACTCGCTCATGTTCGTGCCCCAGGTGTCTTCACCGGCTTCGGCGCGGCCCATCTGTTGTTCGAAGGTGGCGATGCCCGGAATCTGTTTGAGCTCGCCTGCCAGTTGGCGGCCGAGCCGGCGCATCTCGGCGAGCCCAGTGCCGGGCGCCATGCCGACCTGCAGCACGAGGTGGCCCTCGCGGAAGTCTGGCAAGAACTCACCGCCGAGCGACGGCAGGATCGCGAGCGCAGCCAGCGTGGCGGCGATCATGGGCGTGGCCGCTAGCAGCGGTCGCTGGCGGACCGCGAGCAGCAGCCGCCGGTAGCGCACACGCAGGCGCTCCTGAACACCCGGGGCTTCGCGGGGCGCCTCGCGCTCGCCGAACAGCGAGAGCGCGAGCGCGGGCGTAACAACCAGCGCGGTCACCAGCGAGGCCAGTACGGCCGCCAGATACGCGAGCGCGAGCGGCGCGAAAAATCTGCCTTGCAAGCCGCGCAGCGAGAGCAGCGGTATGAACACCAGCGCCACTGCCAGCGTCGCGAAGATCACGGCGCCGCGAACTTCGAGCGACGCAGCGAACACCACCGCGAACGCCGTGCGCGGGCGTCCGGCTCGCTCGTTCTCGCGCAGTCGGCGCACGATGTTCTCGATGTCGATGATCGCGTCATCGACCACCTCGCCGATCGCGATCGCGAGCCCGCCGAGCGACATCGTGTTGAGCGTGACGCCGAGCTTCACGAGCACGATCACCGCGGAGAGCAGCGAGAGCGGAATCGCTGCGAGCGAGACTGCGACCGCGCGGCGATTGCGCAGCAGCGCGACCAACACCGCAATCACCAGCGCGCCGCCGATCGCGAGCGTGCTGCGCAGATTCTCGAGCGAGCGGTCGACGAAGTTCGCGGGCCGGTGCAGTGCCGCCGAGAGCGTCACGCGCTCGCTCGCGAACAGCGGCGCGAGTTCCGCGAGCGCGGCTTCGAGGCGCAGCGTGACATCGACTGTGTTCGCGCCGTACGCGCCCGAGATCGAGAGCAACACCCCCGGCTCGCCGTCGATCAGCGCATCGCCGAACGCGAGCGCCGGCGCCTCCGCGACGCGCGCGACGTCGGCGATGCGCAGCGGCGCGCTGGCCGTCTGGCGCACGATCGTCTGCCCGATCGCCTCGGCCGTCGCCCCGACGCCAGCGGCCTCGATCACGATGCGCTGGTTCGGCGTGTCGATGTAGCCGGCGCCCGGGTTCGTCGTCGCCGAGCGCGCAGCGGCGAGCAGGTCCGCGAACGTGACGCCGTGCGCCTGCAGCGCCGCCATGCGCGGCTGGATCTGGATCTCGCGCGCCTCGCCGCCGAACAGGTTCACGCGCGCGACACCGGGAACCATCAACAACCGCGGCCGCACCACTGTGGCCGCCAGCGTGCGCAACTCCATCGGCGTCCGCTCTTTCGAGAGCAACGCCACCTTGAGCACATCCATCGTGGCCGACGTGAGCGGCGAGACGTGCGGTGCGGCCACACCGGCCGGCAGCTGCGACGCCGCGTCGGTGAGGCTCTCCGCGATCAGTTGCCGCACCCGGAACGGATCCGTGTTCTCTTGGAACACCACGTTGACGACGGAGAGTCCTTGGATCGAGCTGGAGCGCAGCGTCTCGAGGCCGGGCACGCCGCCGAGCGCGCTCTCGACGGGCCGCGTCACGAGCTGCTCTACCTGCTCGGGCGAGAAGCCAGGCGCCTCGGTTTGCACGTCGGCCTGCGGCGGCGCGAAGTCGGGCAGCACCTCGAGCGGTGCGTTGGCTGCGACGTGGAGGCCGTAGGCGACCCACGCGATCGCAAGCACCAGCACGGCGCGGCGCTGACGCAGCGAAAGCTCGAGGATGCGCTGCAACACGTTGGGTGTCCCCTACCGGCGATGAAGGAATTCGAGCGGGCGGGCGCATTGCGGCGCGGAGTCCACTGTTCGACTCCGCTCGCCTGCGGCTCGCTGCGCGCGGCGAAGCGCCGCTGGGCGGACGCTGCGCGCCCGCTGGCTAGCGCGCCGACTCCGCTCGCCTGCGGCTCGCTGCGCGCGGCGAAGCGCCGCGTGCACTAAGTCCGCGTCCGCATCGCCGCTGACGAGCTGCTACGAGAGCAGGTGTTGGGCGCCGCGGGTGACGACGCGCACGCCGGCAGCCACGCCGGCGGTTGCGAGGTAACCCTCCCGC
>JANNDT010000534.1:0-6300 GCA_031387905.1 Deltaproteobacteria bacterium | reverse complement strand
CAGGAACTGCACGGCCTTCTCCACGCCGCCGTCGAGCAGCTTGCCTTCCTGGGCTTCGACCGACCGGCCGTAGTCCATCTCGATCTGGTACGCCTCGAGAATCCGGCGGTACTTCTCCGAGATCGTCACGTCGGCGCGCGGCATGATCGAAACCAGCGTGTCGACGCGGCGCGTGCGCTCCTCGATCAGGAACGGCACGTCGCGTTTCACGAACTCCGCGAGCGTGTCGACCATCTTCTGCATCAGCGGCTGGATCTCGCGCTGCGTCGTGTCGATCTCGACGAGCTGGCGCTTGATCGACTGGACCTCCTCGTCCTGTGAAGTCACCTGCTTGCTCAACTGGACGTTGTAGCGGGAGAGGCTGTCGACGTCGGAGAGCGCCTGGCGGTACTGGCCGGCGGCGTCTTGAGCCTGGTCGGCCAGCTTGTTGATGCGCTCCTGCGCGCCCGCGGCCTCGCGGTCGGAAGAGGCCTGAGCCTGGATGATGGAGTCGAGCGATTGCGCGCCAGCCCCCGTCGCCGTCGGAACCGCAGCGAGAATTGCGAAGGCGACGGCCCTCGCGTGTTGTGATGTGACCTGCGTCATTTGGCGCGCATCTCCTGATAAAAAAATGTGGGGGACGTGCACTGCGGTGCCGACGGAAGAGCCAGCCCCGAGGTTTGGCAGGGTAAACGCGGCGCAATCGCAGAGTCAAGCATGTACGCCGTTCTAAACCAGAAATTCTGAGACGAGAAGCCGCTCTTCACTCGCGCTTCATCTTTCGCGCGACGCACTCGCGCTCGCATCACTCGGCGACGAAGTAGGGCAACGCGATCTCGCGCGAGGCTGCCCGAAACAGGGCGCGCACGCGCAATCCGATCGCCGCTCGCGCAGGCTCGCATTCGAGGTTCGCGAGCATTTCGAAGCCCTCGTCGAGCGTGACGATCGCAACGAGGTACGGCGTCGCGAAGGCCGGGTGCGGCGCGCGGTGCACGATCGTGAAGCTGTACACAGTTCCGTGTCCCGCGCTGACGACCCACTCCACAGCGCCTCCGAAACACGCGCTGCAGAGCGGTTGCGGGATGAAGATGTGCGCACCGCAATCGCGACAACGCTGCACGCGCAGTTCCCCTGCCAGGCAGCCATCCCAGTGCGGCTGCGTGAGCGTGCTCGGCCGCGGCAGTGGGCGCTGCGTCACGCCGCGTCCCTGCCGAGCACGAGCACATCGCAGAACAGCGCGCCTGCGCCGCCGTTGGTCGCGAGCGCGATTTTCGCGCCGGGCACCGTCAGCGCGGGCGGCAGTTCGCCGCGCAGCTGCTGCACCGCTGCGATCGGTTTCTGTAAGAGCTGCGCGAGGCCCGCGTGGCTGAACGACAACAGCCCGCCGTTGGTCGCGACCGGCAGCGCGCCGCCGACGGAGATGCGGCCGTCGCGGACGAACGCGCCGCCTTCGCCGTGCGCGCAGAAGCCGAACGCTTCGAGTTGGCGGATCACTTCGAACGAAAACGGGTCGTAGAGCTCCGCGACATCCACGTCAGCCGGCGCGAGGCCGCACTGGCCGAAGGCAATCTTCGCAGCGCGCGCGCCGACATCGCCATAGCGGTCCCAGACCGGCGGCGTCACGTACGACATGCCGCAGCGATCGAGCGCGCCGCCGAGAATCCAGATCGGTGTGACGCCGAGATCGCGCGCGCGCGCCGCCGAGGTCAGCACGACGCCCGCGCCGCCCTCCGAGGTGAGCGCGCAATCGAGCAGGTGAAACGGCTCAGCGATTAGGCGCGACGCGAGCACGTCGTCGCGTGAGACGCGGCGCCCGAACATCACCGCCTCCGGGTTTTGCGCCCCGTGATTCCGAATGCTTGCCGCGACTTCTGCGAGATCCTCCGCGCGCGTCCCATACACGTGCATGTGCCGCCGCGCGATCAGCGCGAACTCGGCGGCGGTGAACAGGCCGAAGCATTCGGTGAACTCGTTGCTGGGCTTGGTCCAGGGCGCGGTTTCTGCGCGGTTCGCGTATTCGCCAACTTGGGCGGTCGCAATCAGCGCCGTCTCGCACAGCCCGGCCGAGATCGCGAGCGCGGCTTCGATCACGGCCGGGATGCCGACGTCGCCCGTGCCCGTCCACACGGGCCGGCCGCCGAGCCACATCGCGGTTTCGCGCGGCGACCAGCGCCACACCGAGGAGCTGCAGTGCATGCCGTCGACGTCCGCGAACGTGAGGCCCGCAGAGCGCACAGCGCCGCGCATCGCATCGAGCAGCACGTCCGTCTCGGGCACGCCGAGCGTGCGCGCTTGCTTCGTGTTGTACGCGCCGACGATCGCGACGCCGTGCAGCGGATTGGCCGGCATCGCGCTCAGTGCGCGCTTCGCGGGAAGCGCAGCTCGTAGACGCCTTCGCGCAGCGCGCCGAACAATTCCGCCACCTGCGGGTGCGCGACCGGGCCGTGCTCCGCGTCCGCGAGCAGGTTCTGCTCGGAGACGTACGCGACGTAACTGGTCTGCGCGTTCTCCGCGAGCAGGTGATAATAGGGCTGCTCCTTGCGCGGCCGCAGCGCTTCGGGGATCGCGAGCCACCACGCCTCGCTGTTCGCGAAAACCGGGTCGACGTCGAAGATCACGCCGCGGAACGGGTGAATGCGGTGGCGTACGACTTGGCCAATGCGGAAGTGAGCGTTCGGGACGGGCTGCATCGCGCGCAGTATCGCGAGCTATTCGCTGCTCGCGATGACGACCTCGACGCGGCGGTTGCGCGCGCGCCCGGTGGGATCGTCCGCGCCGTCCGGTTTCGCTTCGGCCGCGAGCGGGCGCGTCTCGCCGTAGCCCTGCGCGCTGATGCGCGAGGCCTCGATGCCGGCCGCCCCGAGCGCGTCCGCGACTCGTCGCGCGCGCCGCAGCGACAGCTCGAAGTTGTAGGCCTCCGTGCCGCGGGCATCGGTGTGGCCTTCGCAGATCAGGGAGCGATCTGCGGCGAGGCGCTGCACGATGCTCGCGATCTTGCCGACCGCGGCGGCGCCGTCCGGCGCGAGCGCATCGCTGTCGTACGCGAACAACACGTCCGTCACGAGCACCGTCACGCCGCGCTCATCGACGCGCGTCTCGAAGCCGCTCGCGCCCAGTTCGCTGGCGAGCGCGGCGTCCCGCTGCTTCGCGGTGACGCACCCCGTCGCGAGCGCGAGCGCGCACACTGCGAGAGCTGCGACCCCTCGGGTTCGGTGAGGTCGGTTCATCCGCGTCGATCTCCTCGCCCTGAGCTTGCCGAACCCGCGCGGCGATTGAACCCTTCGCCGATGCAAACCGCTGCGCGACCCGTCGGCCTGATCCTGAACCCGCTGTCGGGCCGCGACGTTCGGCGGCTCGTCGGCCGCGCGCAAACCGAATCGCTCGAGGTGAAACGCAGCCAACTCGCCCGCGCGGTGGTGGGCGCCGCGGCCGCGGGCGCCACGCAGTTCCACTTCGTGCGCGACGTCTTCCGCCTCTCCGAGCAGGCGCTCGAGTACCTGCAACTCGACGACGTGAAGATCTCGCAGCTCGAGATCGGCGCGCTCACCACCACGCCCGCCGACACCGCGCGCGCCACGCTCGCGATGCGCGAGGCCGGCTGCGGCGCGCTGCTCGTGATGGGCGGTGATGGGACGAGCCGCATCGTCGCGGGCGCGTGGCCGGATGCGCCGCTGGTCGCACTCTCGCTCGGCACCAACAACGTGTTCCCCGAGCGCGTCGAGGCGACGCTCGCCGGCGCCGCGCTCGGCCTCGTTGCAAGCGGGCGCATCGCGCTCGCAGAAGTCGCGCAGCGCGCCAAAGTGGTGCGCGCGCGCTTCGCCGACGGCCAGGAGACGCTCGCGCTGATCGACGCCGTGCTGGTGGAGGGCGATCACCCGGGCTCGCTGCTGCCGTTCGACGCGGGCAAGATCCGCCGCGCGCTGCTCTCGCGCGCCGAGCCCGACGCGGTGGGCATGTCGCCGCTCGGCGGCTTGTTATTGCCGACGCGCAAGGAAGACGACGCGGGCGTGGACGTGACGTGCTGCGCGCCGGGGCAGGGCGGCCGCGCGCTGCTCGTGCCGATCTCGCCCGGGCTCTACCGCACCGCGTTCGTGACCGATGCCCGCCGCGTCGCGCTCGGCGAGCAAGTCATTATCGAAGGGCCAGGCATCATCGAGTTCGACGGCGACCGCGAGCGCGTGCTCGCGCCAGGCGAGCGCGTGGAGCTGCGCGTCGTGCGCGACGGCCCGTGGCAGATCGACGTGCGCCGTGCGCTCGCCCTCGCCGCAGAGCGCGGCCTGTTTCTCGATCGCCCGCACTGGCACGACGAAGGGGATACCGGCGAAGGGCCGGGGTGTTGTTGAGGAAGATGCGCCGAAGTTCTGCGGTTGTTCAAGGGGCACCGCCGCTCGCACCCTGCAAGACACTCCCGACCTAGGCGTCGGCTTCGGCTCCTGGGTCGGCGCGGCCAGCACGGCGGTCTGGATCTACCCGAACGAAGAGCTGATCGTGATCGTGATGACGGCGTTCATGCCCCGGGGATGTTCAACTTCCGCGGGCAGCTGAAGAGCATCGTGGATCCCGCAGTTGTTGGGTGAGGAGACTCAGCGCATCCGCGCTCGCTCCGCGCGGGGAGGCGCGTGAGCGAACGAGAGCTGGATCACGGCACGCTGATGTCGGTAAGGAAGCCGTGGATCTTCGCGTCGACCGCGCTGCGGGCCGCATTCGCTAGCGGGAAGCCGACCCCGGTCGATTCGCCGCCGAACGCGAAGTGATTGGGGCTGTGCACCGCGATGTCGCGTGCGGCCGCGTTGCCGGGCCCGCCGAAGTAGCTGCCGTAGCGGAGCGCCCGAAGGTCGGGGGAGAGCATCGCGACGAAGGGCGACAACGTCGCGGGCCGTGTGCGCTGAAACGCCGACGCGGTGGTCGGGAAGTTGCTCGAGTAGGTGCGCCCGCTGACGTACACGCCGAGGTTGATGTCGACCCCAACCCCCTCGCAGATCTCGGCGTCGTCGCCGCCGAGGTAAGTGCCTGCGACGAAGTTCGTTGCGGCGCCGCTCAGGATCTCGATCGCGCACTCGGCCGAACCGCTGAGCACGCGGTCGAAGGCCCCAGCTGCGGTCGGAAGATTGGTCGAGGCGGTGCGGCCTGCGATGACGACGGCGCCATCGGACCTCATCGCGAGGTTGTGCGTCTCGGTGCCTTCGTCGCGATTGCCACCAACGTACGTTGCCCAGAGCATCGGACCCTGCGCGGAGTACTTCGCTAGGTACCAATCGACACCGCCATTCTGTGTGCGGTCGTAGGCGCCGGGGGTCGTCTGCGCGTTGGTGGAGTTGCTCGCGATCAGGTAGATCGGATTGCCGAGCGCATCGACGCGCACCGACGGCGTCGGCTGGTCCTCGCGGCTTCCGCCGACGTAGGTCGCCCATGCGAAGGACGCGCCGTTCGCAGCGAGCTTCGCGAGCACGCCGTCGAACCCACCGAGCCGCGTCGACCGGTGGCCGCGCTGGAACGCCTGCAGCACCGCGCTCGGGTACGTGCCCGTGTCGGTCGAGGCCGCGAGGTAGATCGCGCCGCTCACCCGGTCGACCGCTACGTCGCGCACGATCGCCGCGTGATGGTCGATGGCGCCGAAGAACGTCGCCCAGAGCTTCTTACCCGTCGTCGCGTTCAGCTTCGCGACGAACCCGTCCTGCGGATGCGGGTAGATGTTCGGGACGGTCGAGCCACCGCGAAACTGCGTCTGCGCCGCGCCCGCCGTCACCGGGAAGTGCGCGCCCGCGCGGCCCGCGATCACGAGCCCTCCCTGCCCGTCGAGCTCGACGGCGTAGGCGCGATCGAGCTCCGGCCCTCCCAAGTAGGTCGACCAGAGGACCTTGCCCTGTGGGCTCAACTTCACTGCGAACGCATCCTCGTAACCGCCGAATACCGGCTGCGCGGTGCCGAGCGTGGTCGGGAGGTTCGACGATCGCGTTCCTCCGACCGCGTAGACGTTGCCCTGTGCATCGACGGCGATGTCGCGCGTCGTGTCGGCGCCGTTGCTGCCGAGGTACGTCGAGAAATTGATGGTCGTGCCCAGGGCCATGGATTCGAGAGGGGCCAGGAACAGCAGAGTCGCCAAGACAAGTCTTCCACTCAAATGAGTCTCCGTTGCGCCGAAGCGCGTTCGAACTGTGTTGAGGTTATGAGCTGATTCACGTGAGCACGTGATCCCGCTTCCAATAGGGCCGCCGGAGGCTCGATATCAGCCGCATTCCTGGGAGTGGGCGCCCCGGCTTGGTGACCGCCGTCGCAGAAGGCAGCGACGACTGCTGTGGGAGCCGCCGGCTCGCGCCCTCG
>JANNDT010000505.1:0-12161 GCA_031387905.1 Deltaproteobacteria bacterium | reverse complement strand
CGCGGCTTTGAGCCGCGCCTCCCGCGCGCGCTGCGCGTTTCACGGATGTGGCGCTTGCGCCCGCGGAGGCCGGACGATCTGGACAGAAAGTCTGGCCGGCCGTAGATTACTGGCCATGAAGCAGATCGCGGCGGCGAAGTTCAAGGAGCAGTGTCTCGCGCTGCTGGACCGCGTCGGGCCCGAGGGGCTCGTGATCACCAAGCACGGGCGGCCAGTCGCGAAGCTCGTTCCGATCGAGAGCGATTCGAAGGGATTGATCGGCGCACTGCGCGGAAAGCTCACGATCCGCGGCGACATCCTCTCCACGGGCGAGCGCTGGGTTGCTGAATCTTGACACGCACGTCTTGCTTCACGCGCTCGGAGGCCGCCTCACTGCGCGCGAGCGCCGCCTGCTCGAGGGCGATTCGTGGAGCATCTCGGGGATCGTGCTGTGGGAGATCGCGAAGCTCGCGCAGCTCCGGCGGATCGAGCTCGATTTGGACGACATCGAGTTGACGCGCCTACTCGCTCGGATCCACGTCTGGCCGCTCACGCTGGAGGTGTGCCGCGAAGTCGCGAGCCTCGACGTGCGCGTCGATCCGGCCGACGAGCTGATCGCCGCCACGAGCGTCCTGCATCGCGTTCCGCTTGTAACGCGCGACAAGAAACTCCTACGCTCGCGAGTGGTGCCATTCGCGAAGTGAGCGAGTGGCGACAGAACCCAGTTCGGAGGAGGCAAGCATGATCAGCAGCGGACCGGTTGAAGATCGCCTGGCGATTCGCGAACTCGTCGAGTCCTACAACGACGCCGTGATGCGCTTCGATGGCGAAGCGTGGGCGGCGAACTGGCTCGAGGACGCGATCTGGTCGCTGCCCGGCATGGGCGACGTGGTCGGGCGCGCGAAGTTCTTCCCGATGTGGCAGGGCATGATGGCGGGCTTCTCGTTCGTCGGGTTCTACGCGTCGGCGGGCCTGATCGTCGTGAAGGGCGACGCCGCGCACGCGACCTGGTGGCAGCAGGAACTCCTGCACGGCAAGGACGGTACGAAGCGCGCGATGAACGGACGCTACGAGGACGATTACGTGAAGCGCGGTGGGCGCTGGTACTTCGCGAAGCGCGTCTATGCGATCCTGAATCAGAGCTAGCGCCGCCGCAGAGTCCCAGCCGCTCTCGCATGCCCGCAGGCGGCGCGAACTCGGGGTTGCTCTGCGCGAGCATGCCCTGCATGCGCGTGCGCACGCTGTCGAGCGCATCGGGGTGCGGGAACACCCAGAAGCGCTCTTCGCGAATCGCATCGAACACGCGGCCGGCGACCTCGGCGGGCGGGATGCCGGCGCCGACGAAATCCTGATAAGCGGACTGGAAAGCGCGCTCGCCCTCGGACAGCTTCCGTCCGTCCTCGCGCAACTGCGCGGGCCGGTTGCGCGCCGATTCCATGATGCGCGTCTTCACGAAGCCGCGGCACAGCACCGATGCCTTCAGCTTTGCGTTCACGACGGCCAACTCGAAGTGCAGCGTTTCGCTGAGCGTCACCACTGCGAACTTCGAGGCGTGATACGGCGCGAACATCGGGACCGAGATGTGGCCCGCCATCGACGCGGTGTTCACCACGTGCCCCTCGTCGCCGCCCTTCAGCATGCGCGGCACGAAGCTGCGGATGCCGTGGATCACGCCCCACAGGTTGACGTCGAGCACCCACTTCCAGTTTGCGAGCGACTGCTCGCAGCACGACACCGCGTCGCCGCCGACGCCCGCGTTGTTACGGACGACGTGCACGGCGCCGAACGTCTCGAAAGCGCGCGCTCCTCGACGTCGGCGAGCACGACGCGCATGCCCTCGGTGGCAAAGCGTTCGCACAGCGCGAGGCCGAGGCCGATGCCGCTGGCTGCACCTGTTACGACGGCGACGCGGACGCGGAGCCGCTTCATCTCGGGCTCCGAGTGTGCGAGGAGGCGGCGGCGTATCGCGGGCGGGGCGGCGCTCGGACGCAAAATTCGTGCAAAGCGCGGAGCGCCTCAGCGTATGCTGCGCGCATTAGGGGGTTTCGTGCTCACATCGCGCTCGCCGTTCGCGCTCGCCGCAATCACCGCAGCCGCGCTCGGCTGCCAGGACGCGCCGGGCGACGCGGGAGTCTTTACCGCCGGGCAGGCCGAGCGGGGTGCTGCGGTCTACGCCGAACGCTGCGCTGGCTGTCACGGCGCGGGGCTCGATGGCGGCACCGCACAGCCGCTCAGCGGGACGAAGTTCGCCGAGAACTGGGGCAAGGACAGCATCTACGCGCGTTCGATGGGCAAGCCGTTCAGCGTCGACGATCTCGCCTTCTTCGTTTCGACCACGATGCCGCCCGGTGGCGCGAAGCAGACGCTGCCCGAGGATCACGCCGCGGTGCTCGCGTACCTGCTCGAGCGCAACGGCTTCGCCGCGGGCGCTACGCCGCTCGCGCTTGGAGCGCCGCAACTGAAGGAGATCGTGCTGGATCTCTCTCCCGGCGCGGCGCACGGCGGCACGCCCGAGCCGCCGCCGGAGTTCGTGCAAGGGCGCGCCGAGGCGGTTCCGAGCGGCGGTGGTCCCACCCAACCAGAGCTGGACGGGGCCGCGAGTTCGACGCGCGATTGGCTCTATCACAATCACGATTACGCGGGCGCGCGCTTCGTCGCGCTCGATCAGATCACGCCCGCGAACGTTGAGCGCTTGCAGGTGGCGTGCGCGCTGCAGCTCGGGGAGCTGTCCACGTTTCAGTCCGGGCCGATCGTTTATCAGGGTGTGATGTACGTGACCACGAACACCCGCACGGTCGCGCTCGACGCGGCGACCTGCCGCGTGAAGTGGCGCCACATCTGGGAGATGAAGGCGCCCGCCGGCTGGACTAACAACCGGGGCGTCGCGATCAAGGATGGCTGGGTCGTGCGCGGCACGAGCGACGGCTACCTGCTGGCGCTGAACGCCGAGAGCGGCGAACTCGTCTGGGCGCGCCGCGTCGCCGACTCGGCGCACGGCGAGACGATCACGATGCCGCCGCTGATCACCGACGACCTGATCGTGATCGGTCCGGCCGGCAGTGAGAACGCCGTCTCGGGTTGGATCGGCGCCTTCAAGCTCGCGGATGGCTCGCCGGTCTGGAAGTTCAAGACGGTGCCCGGGGCCGATGCGCCCGGCGGGGAGAGCTGGGGCCACGGCGCGAAGATCAAAGCCGGCGGTGGTGCGGTCTGGACGCCGCTTTCCCTCGATCCCGCAGCCGGCGAGCTGTACGTGGCGGTGACGAATCCCGCGCCCGATCTGCCGGCCGAGCTTCGCCCCGGCGACAACCTCTACACGAACTCGATCGTGGCCCTCGACGTTCACACCGGCGCGCTGCGCTGGTACAAGCAGACGGTCCCTAATGATTCGCACGACTGGGACCTGACGCAGGTGAGCCCGATCCTGTCGCTCGAGATCGGCGGCAAGCCGCGCCGCCTGGTCGTCACGGCGGGCAAGGACGGCATCCTGCGCACGCTCGATCGCGACAGCCACGAGGCGCTGTACGCGACGCCCGTCACGACGATCGAGAACGTCGAAGCGCCCGTGACGCCGGCCGGCACCCACGCCTGCCCGGGCATACTGGGCGGCGTCGAATGGAACGGCCCGGCCTACAACCCCGCGACGCGCCTGCTTTACGTGGGAGCGGTCGATTGGTGCGCGACGTTCTGGTCCGCCGAGGACTTCCGCTTCATGCCTGGCCGGATGTACTTGGGTGGCGCTTATCAGCTCGATCCCACGCCCGCTGGCTGGCTCAGCGCCGTCGACGCGGCGACCGGCGAGACGCGCTGGCGCTACCGCTCGAGCGAGCCCGTGATGGCAGGCGTGACAACGACATCCGGCAACCTGGTATTCGCCGGCGAGACGACCGGCGACTTCATCGCGCTCGACGCCACCAGCGGCGACGTGCTCTATCGCTTCAACACGGGCGGCGGGATCGGCGGCGGCATCGTGACCTACGCGCTTGCCGGGAAGCAGTACGTCGCCGTCGCGTCCGGGCCTCCGGGCCTCAACTTCGTGCGCGGCAACCCAGGCACGCCAACGCTCTTCGTATTCGCTCTGCCGGAAGTGAAACCCTGAGGGCTCGCCGCGCGCGCGCTCGGTAGATTGCGCGCGTGAGTCTCGATCCCGAAGCCGCTCGCGTGCTCGACGAACGCGTCGATGCGCTGCCGCAGACGCCCGGCGTGTACTTGCTGAAGAGCGCGCGCGGCAGAGTGCTCTACGTCGGCAAGGCGCAAAACCTGCGCAGCCGCGTGCGGCAGTACTTCTCAGGCGGCGACGGGCGCCATCAGGTGCCGAAGCTGGTGTCGCGCGTCGGCGACGTCAGCGTGCTCGTCACCGCCAGCGTGAAGGACGCGCTGCTGCTCGAGAACGAGCTGATCAAGCAGCACAAGCCGCCGTTCAACGTGCGGCTGCGCGACGACAAGCAGTACCTCGCGCTGCGCCTCGACCGGCGCGAGGAATGGCCGCGGCTCACCCAGGTGCGGCGCTTCGCGAAGGACGGCGCCACGTACTTCGGGCCGTACACGTCGAGCACGAACTTGCGCGCCTCGCTGAATCACCTGCGCCGGCTGTTTCCGCTGCGCAGCTGCAGCGAAGCGGTGTTCCGCGATTACGCGCGGCGCGGCCGGCCCTGCATCGAGCACGAGATGAAGCGCTGCCCGGCGCCGTGCGTCGCGCGCGTGACGAGCGAGGCCTACAGCGAGCTGCTCGATGGCACCGAGATGTTCCTGCGTGGGCGCAGCGGCGAACTCAGCGAACTGTTACGGGCGAAGATGTCCGCGGCCGCCGCGGAGGAGCGCTTCGAAGAAGCGGCGCAGCTGCGCGATCGCATCGACGGCGTGGCGGAGACCGTGATGCGCCAGCAGATCGTCTCGGAGCGCGCGCAGGACCGCGACGTGTTCGGGCTCGCGCGCCGCGGCGGAGAACTCCAGCTGCAAGTGCTGCACGTGCGGGAGGGCCGCGTGATTGGGGCTTCCGAGCACGAGTTCTCGGACGTCGAGATTCCCGACGAGGACGTGATGGCGAGCTTCCTCGCGCAGTTCTACGCGGGCGAGGCGACCGGCGCCGCGCCCGTGGAGGTGCTCGTCTCGGTGCTGCCGAGTGACGACGATGCGCTCGCGCTCTGGCTTGGGGAGCGCTCGGGGAGGGCTGTCGACCTGCGCGTGCCGCAGCGCGGCGCCCCGCGCGAACTGTGCGATCTCGCGCTCCGGAACGCCGAAGGCGCGCTCGAGCGCCGGCTCGCGGCGCGCGAGAGCATCGACAGCGCACTCGCGGATTTGCAGGAGAAGCTCGGGCTCGCGCGCCTGCCGCGCCGCATCGAGTGTTATGACATTTCGAACCTCGCGGGCACGCTCGCGGTGGGCAGTCGCGTCGCATTCGAGAACGGCATCGCAGACAAGAACGGTTACCGCCGCTACCGCATCAAGGAAGCCGCCGCCGGCGACGACCTCGCCTGCATGCGCGAGGTGCTCACGCGCCGCCTCGCGAAGCTCTCGAAGGAGCCGCTGCCGGATCTGTGGGTGCTCGATGGCGGGCGCGGACAGCTGAAGGTCGCCAGCGTGCTGCTGCGCGATCGCGCGCTTGCCCAGGACCACGTCGGGCTCGCCAAGGAACGCGACGAGCAGAGCCCCTCGCTGCGCGTGAAGCGCGGTGGCGGGTTGAAGGCTGAGCGCGTCTTTCTGCCCGATCGCGTGAACCCCGTGTTGTTACTGCCCAGTTCGCGCGGTCTGCTGCTGCTGCAGCGCATCCGCGACGAGGCGCACCGCTTCGCAATCGAGTTCCAGCGCTCGCTGCGCAAGCGCGTCGGCATGCTCTCGGTGCTCGAGGAGATCCCCGGCATCGGGCCGACCAAGCGGCGCGCGCTGCTGCGCGAGCTCGGCTCGCTGAAGCGGGTGCGCGAGGCGGACGTCGAGGGGTTGGCCGCCGTCTCGGGCATCGCGCGCGCCGACGCGGAGCGCATCCACGGCTTCTTCCGCGCGCTCGCTGGGGTAGCGGAGTACCCAGGAGTGGAGGCGGACGCGCCCACGCCGGAGCTCTCGGGAGAGCCGGCAACTTCGCTGGAATCCTGAAACGGGCTAACGCTTTGAGCGCGAGTTGCGCGCGAGTTGCGGGAGGCTCCGCGGCTGGCACTCGTCTTGCTCAACACCCGCACGTGTCGGAACGAACGGTCGAAACGATTCAGGCGGATCTGGAGACGCGCGGCGTCACCAAGCCGCTCGCGCGCCGCCTCGCCGAAGCGATCGCGAAGCGCACCGCGGTGCTCGACGGCGGGCGTTATCAGGGTGTTGTCGCAGGCATCGCGCTCGCGGTGACTGCGCAGAACAAGGAGATCGCCGAGCTGCGCAAGGCCGCCGATGAACTCGGCGAGGTGCAGCGGCTGCTCGGCAGCTTCACCGACGAGTTGAAGAAGCTCGATGAGGCGCTCGAGACGCTGGCGGCCTACGTCGTGCGCATGAAGAACCCGCAGCCCGCGCCGCCGCGGCGGGTGTTGCACTGAAAACGCGCGAGTCCTGACGCAAGCGCACGCAGCCGCGCGCTCGCGTGCCACAGATTTCGCCGCGGCACTCCGCAAGCGCGTGCGGCTCGCCTAGGCTGCCTGCGCTCCCGGTCCACGTGGAGAGCGCGATGGGCGCGCAGCTGCCGCTCGTCAGCGCAGCGTTCGCGCTCGGCATAATCATTGGCGATGCCTGGCCGGGCAGCGCGCACGCACTGCGCGCGCTCGCCGTGCTCGCCTGCCTGCTCGCTGCGCTTGCGTTCGCGACGCGCCGGCTGCGCACGTCCGCCGCGCTTGCGTGCTTCGCGGCGTTCGCAGCGGGCGCTGCGCTGCTGGGCGCGCGGGTGGAGGAGGCCAGCGCGCAACTCGCGCTGCCAGCGCGCGAAGCCGTGGTAGAGGGCCGCGTTGCGCGGGCGGAGCGTGTCCCGAGCGGGCTGCGCATCGAACTCGATCGCGTTGCTTGGGTGCAGCCTCACCGCGTCGGCCCAGCGCGGATGCTGCTCTCGCAAGGCGCGGCGGCTATGGCGCCGCCCCCCGGCGCGACACTTCGCGTGGCCGTCCGCACGCGGGAGTTCTTGGCCGGCGCTGCGAATCCCGGCGGCGGCGACCCTATGCGGAGCCTCGCTCGCAGCGGCATCGGCGCGTCCGCACGCGGGGTCGCTCCGACGCTTCTCCAGATCGTCGAGGCCCCACCTTCAAACCCATGGACTTTGCTCGCGAATCGTCGGCTTCGAGCGATCGCGACCTTGCTTCGATTCGGGCGCGGAGGCGCGCTGCTCGCAGCGATTGGCTTGGGCGACGAGTACGGCCTGCCGGAGCGGGATCGCCGCGCGTGGGCGGTGCTCGGCATCGCGCACATTCTCTCCGTCTCCGGGCTTCACCTCGCGCTCGCAGCCGCGGGCGCTTACGCGCTAGCGGTGCGCGCACTCGCGCGCAGTGCGCGCCTGGCGGCTCGCGCCGATGTGCGCCGCGCTGCGCTTGCCGCCGCGCTGTTAGCCGCCGCGAGCTACGCGCTCGTCTCCGGCATGGCGGTGCCCGCGCTGCGCTCGCTCGCGATGCTCGCAGCAGCAGGCTGCAGCGCGCTGCTCCGGCGCAGTTCACCGCCCGCCAGCGCGCTCGTCGGCGCCGCGCTCGCCGTGCTCGCGCTCGAGCCCGCGGCGTTGTTCGCGCCCGGCGCGCAGCTCTCGTTCGCGGCGACGGCGGCGCTGGTGCTCGGCCACGTGAGCGATGCCGAGCGCCGCGGCTCGCGCCTCGAGCGAGCGCTTGCGCTCTCGCTCTCCACCACCGCCCGCGCGACGCTCGCGACCGCACCCATCGCCGCGCTGCACTTCGGCGCGGCGCCGCCGCTCGCGGGGCTCGCGAACCTCGTGGCGGTGCCGCTCACGGGCGTCTTGTTAATGCCCGTCGCGCTCGCGGCAGCGGCGCTCGCGCTCGCAGCGCCCGAGGCCGCGCCCAGCGCGTGGCTCGCGCCGGCGGCCGCGCTCGCTGAGGGGCTGCTCGATGCTGCGCTCGCGCTCGCGAAGCTCGCGCCGAGCACCGCTCCGCAGCCTCCGCACGGCATCGCGCTCGCGGCCTGTATTCCGCTCCTGCTGCTCGCGCTGCGCACGCGCAGGCTGTGGCTGCGCGTTGCGTGCGCGCTCGCCGCGCAACTCGCGCTCGCATTCGTGCCGCCGCCCGCGCTCGCGCCGAGCGCGCCGCGCATTGTTTTCCTCGATGTCGGACATGGCGACGCGGCGCTCGTGCAAGCCGGCGAGTTCGCGATGCTGGTGGACACGGGTGTTAGGGCGCCGGACGGCTGGGATGCGGGCGCGCGCGTGGTGGTGCCCGCACTCGCTGCGCTCGGTGTGCGGCGGCTCGACGTCCTCGCGATCTCGCACGCGGACCTCGATCACCGGGGCGGCGCGGCGAGCGTGCTCGGCGCGCTCCCGTGCGACGAACTCTGGCTGCCGCGCGGCACGCTCGGCGACGCCGCTTTTCGTGCGCTCGCCGCGCAGGCGAGGGCGCTCGGCGTCCGCGTTCGCGGGCGCGGCGCCGGCGACGCGCCACTCGTTCGCGGCGGTGGCGCGCTGCGCGTGACGCCGCTCTGGCCCGCAGCGCGAACGGCAGGCATGTCCGATAACAATCGTTCGCTGGTCCTAAGCGTCGAAGTCGCGGGCACGCGCGCGCTCCTGCTCGGCGATCTCGAAGCCAGCGGCGAGGCCGCGCTGCTCGCGAGTGGGGCCGAACTGCGTGCGGAGATCGTGAAGCTCGCGCATCACGGCAGCCGCTCGTCGTCGACGCCCGCGCTGCTGGCCGCGATCCGCCCGCGGCTCGCGATCGCGTCGGCGCCACTGCGCGGGCGCTTCGGCTGGCCGCACGCGGAAGTGCGCGAGCGGCTCGCGGCGAGTGGCATCGCGCTCGCGTGGACGGGGCGCGACGGCGCGGTGGTCGTGCGGCTCGGGCGCGGCGTGGCCTGTGTGCGGCGCTGGCGCGAGGGCGAGCGCTGCGAGCCGCTCGGGCACGCTGCAGTAGGCGCGGCGCCGGGCCCCTGACGCGCTTCTCCTGCTAAGCAGCGGCGGCCGGCGGCGAGGAGAACGATCCGCATGAAACTTCAGGACGCACAGCTCCTGCTCGAAGCTTGTTGGGTGGACGGCGCGGCCGTGCGCGCGGCGAGTGGCGCGAGCTTCGACGTATTCGACCCGGCCACGCGCGAGAGACTCGGCGCGGTGCCGCAGCTCGCGGCGAGCGAGGTGACGAGCGCGATCGCCGCCGCCGAGCGCGCGCTGCCGGCGTGGCGCGCGAGGCCGGCGAAGGAGCGCGCTGCGATCCTGCGGCGGTGGGCGGACCTAATGCTCGAGCACCGCGAGGATCTGGCGCTGCTCATGACGAGCGAGCAGGGCAAGCCGCTCGCCGAGGCGCGCGGCGAGATCGCCTACGCAGCCTCGTTCCTCGAATGGTTCGGCGAGGAGGCGAAGCGCGCCTACGGCGAGACGATCCCCAGCCCGTTCCCGGGCGCGCGCGTGCTGGTGCTGCCGGAGCCGGTCGGCGTGTGCGCCGTAATCACTCCATGGAACTTCCCGGCGGCGATGCTGACGCGCAAAGTCGGCCCGGCGCTCGCCGCGGGCTGCACGGTGGTGGCGAAGCCCGCGGAGGCGACGCCGTTCTCGGCGCTCGCGCTGGCGCTGCTCTCACAGCGCGCCGGCCTCCCGCCAGGCGTATTCAACGTGGTTACGGGCGTGCCAGCAGAAGTCGGCGCGGTGCTCACCTCGAGCCCCGTGGTGCGCGCGCTCTCCTTCACCGGCTCGACCGCCACGGGCAAGCTGCTGCTCGCGCAATCTGCGAGCAGCGTGAAGCGCGTCTCGCTCGAACTCGGCGGCAACGCGCCGTTCTTGGTGTTCGACGACGCGGACCTCGAGGCCGCAGTCGAAGGCGCGCTGGCCTCGAAGTTCCGTAACACCGGCCAGACCTGCGTGTGCGCGAACCGCTTCTTGGTGCAGGCCGGCATCTACGACGCTTTTGCGGCGCGGCTCGCCGAGCGCGTGCGTGCGCTGAAAGTGGGCGATGGGCGCGAGGAGGGCGTCGCGCAGGGGCCGCTGATTACGCAGGCGGCGCTCGCAAAGGTGGAGCGCCACGTCGCGGATGCGCTCGCCCACGGCGCAAAGCTCGTGTGCGGCGGCCGCCGCCACCCGCGCGGCGGGACCTATTACGAGCCGACCGTGCTCACCGAGCTGAAGCCCGGCGTGCAGCTCGCGCAGGAGGAGACGTTCGGGCCGGTCGCCGCGCTGTTCCGCGTAGCCGACGAAGCGGAGGCCGTGCGGCTCGCGAACGCCACCGAGTACGGACTCGCGGCCTACGTGTACACGCGCGATCTCGGCCGCGCGTGGCGCGTGGCGGGCGCGCTCGAGGCCGGCATGGTCGCCGTCAACGCGGGCGTTCTGTCCACCGAGGTCGCGCCGTTCGGCGGCGTGAAACAATCCGGGCTCGGGCGCGAAGGCGGCCGCCACGGGCTCTCGGAGTTCATCGAGTGGAAGTATCTGCTGATGGCGGGGCTCGGCTGAAGCCTTGCTTCAACGCCCTTGGAAACGCGGCCGCCGCTTCTCTGTGAACGCGCGCTGCGCTTCGCGCGCGTCCTCGGTCTTGCGCAGTGGGCGGCCGAGTTCTTCCTGGCGGCGGTAGGCGTCGGCGAGCGGCAGAGTGAGCAGTTCGCGCACGCCGCTGCGAGTGGCGCGCACCGCGAGCGGCGCGTTGGCTGCGATGGCGTCCGCGGCAGCGAACGCCGCGGGCAGCAGTTCGGCGCGTGGCACGAGCTGATTCACGAGGCCGATGCGCAGCGCCTCGTCAGCGCTGATCGGCCGCGCAGTCAGTAACAACGCGTGCGCGTGCACCCAGCCGATCTGGCGCGGCAAGAGCACGCTGGCGTTGCCGGTGGGGTAGAGCCCGAGCGCGACCTCCTCGAGCGCGAACGTCGCCTCCAAAACGGCGAAGCGCAGTTCGCTCGCGAGCATGAGGTCGAAGCCGCCCGCGCGCGCGTGGCCGTTGATCGCGCAGATCAGCGGCTTGCCGAGATCGAAGCCGGCGAGCAGCGCTGTCGCGACGTTGCGCAGTCCCTCGAAGTCGCGCGGCTCGATGGGCTCGCCGCGCGCGAGCGCCTGGGCGGCAGGAATCGTGCGCGACATGTCCATGCCCGAGCAGAACACGCGCGCGCCGGCGCCTGTTAGGACGACGGCGCGGATCGCAGCGTCCGCCGCCAGTTCGCGCCAGGCGGCCGCGAGATCGCACAGCATGCCGGGGTCGAGCGCGTTGGCCTTATCAGGGCGATCGAGCGTGACGAGCGCGACGTGCGGGTGATCGGCGGGGCGTTCGAGGCGGATGGGCATGCGGGCACTCTACAAGCGATGCCACGCGAGTCGTCTCGCGCCAAGCGCGTGAAGCAAAGCGGATCAGCCGCGGCGCAAGGCGCCGCCGGCTGCATCCGCTCTAGAGTGCGCCCGATAAGGAGACTCCCGATGCCGCGCCTCCGCCAAGTCCCGCGTTCCGAAGCTCACGAGCCCGCACGACGCATGTATCAGGTGCTGTTTGGCGAGCGCGATCCGCTCACGCAGCCGGGGACAGCGACCGGTACGCCCGGCAACTGGTGGACCGTGTTCGCGCTCGTGCCCGACGTGTTCGATCACGCGCTCGCGGGCTTCGGGGTCTACCGCAGCCCGCGTCGCAAGCTCGATCCGAGACTGCGCGAGCTCGGCCAGACGCGCGCCGGTTTTGCGCGTGGCAGCCAGTTCGTGTTCTCGCAGCACTGCAAGTCGATGCGCGATGTCGGCTGCAGCGAGCAGCAGATCGCCGCGATTCCGCACTGGGCGGTGGCGGCGTGCTTCTCGCCGCTCGAGCGCGCGGTGCTCGCGTACACCGATGCGCTCGTGCTCGAGGGCGGCCGCGTGCCTGACGGCGTGTTCGCCGCGCTGCGCGCCGGGCTCTCGGAGGAGGAGATCCTCGAGTTGACGTACATCACGTGCCTCTACGAGATGCACGCGACCATGACGCGCGCGCTGCGGCTCGAGTACGACGACGTGCCGGAGCGGATCGTCGAGGTGCCTGCGCCCGGCGCCGCCGGCGACCCGATGAAAGCGGTCGATCGCGCCCGCTAACGCCCACGCCGCGTCATCCAGAGAGGCAGTGGGGTCAGACCCCGCTGCC
>JANNDT010000504.1:0-7990 GCA_031387905.1 Deltaproteobacteria bacterium | reverse complement strand
GTTCGCCCGCGCGATCGTGCAGAGCGCCGCGCCGGCGGGGCAACTGAGCGCGGAGGAAGCCGCGGCGCGAGCGAAGCTGTTAGGCGCGAAGCTCGGCGGCGACGCGGGCGACCTTGCGTGGCTGCGCTCGCTGCCGGCGGCGCGCATCGTCGCAGCGCAGAGCGCGCTCGCGGAGCCGGGGCCGCGGCGCATCGGAATGTTCTTCGCGCCGGTGGTCGACGGCGCCTCGCTGCCCGAGTGGCCGATGCGCGCGATCGCGGCGGGTGCAGCGCGCGAGGTCGCGCTGGTGATCGGCACGACCGCTGACGAGATGCGCCTCTTCCAGCTCGTGCCGGGCTTCGGCGCGATGCCGGAACAGGCGCTCGCGCCGTTCATCGCCGCGAAGCTCGCGGGACCGCGCGAGGCACGCCTCGCGGCTGGGCAGCGCATTCTCGCCGCGTACTCGAGTGGCTCGCCGCTCGATCGCTTCTTCGCGCTCGAGACCGACGCGAGCTTGTTCGTGCCGAGCGCACAGCTCGCCGAATCTCACGCGCGCCAGCAGCGCGACACGTGGATGTATCGCTTCGCGTGGCGCTCACCGCACAGCGGCGGCGCGCTCGGCGCCTGCCACGCGCTCGATGTGCCGTTCGCGCTGGGCACTCACGCCGATTCGCCGGCACTGCGCGAGTTCGCAGGCGACGGCCCGGCCGCCACGCGCGTCGCACACGCCGTAATGGATGCTTGGGCGAGCTTCGCGCGCAGCGGGGACCCGGCGCACGCGAGTGTCGGCCCATGGCCGCGCTATGAGCCGTCGCGCCGCGCGACGCTCGAACTCGGCGATCCGTGCAGCGTGCAGGACGCGCCGAACGAGGCCGACCGGAAACTGTGGGCGGACGCGTCCGCTGCGAGGTACTGACCCGATGAAGCTCGGCGCGTTCTTCATGCCGTCGCACCCTCCCGAGCGCGCGCTCTTTGACGCCGTGCAGTGGGATCTCGCGCAGCTCGAGCGGCTCGACCGTCTCGGCTTCCATGAGGCCTGGATCGGCGAGCACTTCACCGCGCCGTGGGAGCCCGTGCCCGCGCCAGATTTGTTGATCGCGCAGGCGCTGCTGCGCACCTCGCAGATCAAGCTCTGCCCCGGCGCGCACCTGCTGCCCTACCACCACCCGATCGAACTCGCGCACCGCGTGGCGTTCCTCGATCACCTGGCGCGCGGCCGATACATGTTAGGGATCGGCATCAGCGCGCTGCCGAGCGATCTCTCGCTCTACGGCATCGACGCGGCGGGCGGCGAGAACCGGCGCATGACGCTCGAGTCGCTCGACATCATGCTGCGGCTCTGGCGCGGCGAGCCGTTCGATTTCGACGGCGCCTTCTGGAAAGTGCGGAAGCCCGCTTCGAGCTTCGACTTCCTGAGGCTCCACCTAACACCCTACCAGCAGCCCCACCCGCCGATCGGTATCGCGGGGCTCTCGGCCGGCTCCGAGACGCTGAAACTCGCTGGCGAGCGCGGCTTCCTGCCGCTCTCGATCTCGCTGAACGACGCGCACACGGCTTCTCACTGGCAGAGCGTCGAAGAAGGCGCGCGGCGCAGCGGACGCACGCCGAAGCGTGCGGATTGGCGGCTCGTGCGCGAGGTCTACGTCGCGCGTACGGACGCCGAAGCGAAGCGCCGCGCGCGCGAGGGAGCGCTCGGGCGCTGCTGGCGCGATTACCTGCTGCCCTTCTATTTGGGCAGCGGCATGGCGCAACATTTCCTGCACTCTGGCGATCCCGAGAGGCTGCTCGATGTCGATTACCTGATCGAGCGCTCCTGGCTGGTCGGCTCGCCGGACACCGTCGCCCGCAAGCTCGCCGCGCTCGCCGCCACGACCGGCGGCTTCGGCACGCTGCTCGTGATGCACTACGACTTCAGCAGCGAGCAGGCGTGGTGGGACGAGTCGCTCGCGCTGCTCACGAGCGAAGTGATCCCCCAGTTCCCGAGTTGAGGCGCACCGCCAAGCCGACTGATCCCCGAAGGGCGATACCGAAAGGGGTCAGACCCCAAACGGTCTCGCCTTCTGAAAGACGCGAAAATGGAGACGCCCAGTGATCAGCGATGAGCAAGCGATCCGTAACCTGCTGTTCACGTATGCGGAGCGCATCGACCGCGGCGACATCACGGGCATGGCGCGCCTGTTCGAGCACGCCGCCTACCGCGCGGGCGATCAGGCACCGCTCACGGATTGGCGCGAGGTCGAGCGGCTCAATCAGTCGCTCGTGCTGCTGTACGAGGACGGCACGCCGAAAACCCAGCACGTCACCACAAACGTGCTCATCGAACTCGAGCCCGGCAGCGCGGCCGCCAGCGCGCGCTCGCGCTTCACGGTGCTGCAAGCCGCGCCCGGCGCCGCGCTCCAGGTGATCGTCGCGGGCCGCTACCACGACCGCTTCGAAAAGGTCGATGGCGCCTGGCGCTTCAGCGCGCGCCACATCTTCATGGACCTAATCGGCGACCTCACTCGCCACCTGCGCCTCGACCAGCTCGCACAATTCCAACGCCCTAAGGCCTGAGCGGCCCCTTCGACGAAACCTCGAAGCGCTCGGCTTTCATCTCTTTGACGCCGAGCCCGCCCACCGCCTGCTGAAACATCGCCATGTGCGGCGCCTTGAAGTGGATCGCCAGCGCCGCGTCGTTCTCCCACTCTTCGAGAATCCAGAAGCGCCCCGGCTCGCTGAGATCGCGCGCGAAGGTGTAGGCGTGGCAACCGGGCTCTTTGCGCGACTCGGCCATCATCTGCTTCGCGGCGGCGACCGCGGCTTCGCTGTTCGCAGGGTCGACCAGGACAGAGGCGTGGATCACGATCACGGGTTCTCCTCGGTTGACTCGGAGTCGGCGCATCCTACTGCGATTTTTCACCACGCCGCGCGGGCTCGGGCGCAACTTGCGCATCAGCTGCGGGTTTTTTCCGCCTATGCTGCGCGCCGGACGAAGCGTCCAAGTTGAACCGTTCGCCGCCGGGGTGCCTATGCCGAACCTGCGTTCCCTGCTGAGTGCGTGTTTGTTCTTTGCACCCGCCGCCGCCATCGCCGGCGGGGCCCCGGTTCACGAAGCCCCCGGGTTCCAGACTTTCGCGAGCCCGCAGGTGAACCCCGTCGCCGTTTCGCCGAGCGGCGCCGAGGTCTACGTCGCGAACACGACCAGCAACACCGTCAGCATCCTCACCGCGTCGCCGTTTCAGCAGCGCCGGCAGGTGGACGTCGGCATCGAGCCCGTCGCGATCGCGGTGAAGCCCGACGGCAGCGAGGTCTGGGTCGCGAACCACGTCTCCGATTCGATCAGCGTGATCGACGTCGTGCCGGGCAGCGCGAGCTATCGCGAAGTCGTCGAGACGATTCAGGTGCTCGATGCGTCGCTCGCGACGCTGTTCGATGAACCCGCGGGCATCGCATTCGCCAGCAATGCGAAGGCCTACGTCGCGCTCTCGTCTCGCGACGCGATCGCGGTGATCGACACCGCCACTTATCAGGTCACCGGCTTCATCCCGGTGCGCGCCGGCGAGCCGCGCGCGATCGCCGTGCGCAACGGCCTGCTCTACGTCGCCGCCTTCGAGAGCGGCAACCGCAGCCAGCTCTCCGCCTGTGCCATTCCCGGCGGCAACAACCAGATCGGCTCGCTCTGCTCGCTCGGGATCTCGCAACTCCAGACCTTCGTGACGCAGCCGAACATCCCGCTGGCCGTGAAGAACATCGTGATCGACCCCGACGTGCCGGACCGCGATCTGTTCGTCTACGACACCGCCACCGATCTCGAAGTCGGCGTGGTCTCGGGGCTCGGCACCCTGCTCTACGGCATCGCGGTCGATGCGAACGGGCGCGCCTTCGTGACTCAGACCGACGCGCGAAACCAGCTGAACGGCAATCACCGGGAAGTGCTCGCAACGTTGCAGAACCGCATGTTCGAGAACGAACTCGCGGCGGTGACCTGCACGGCCGGCGGCTGCGGCGCAGCCACGGTTGCGAACCTCGAACCCGGCGGCACGACGCAGGCGAACTCGCTCGCGACACCGTACGGCGTCGCGCTCTCCGGCGACGGCTCGGTACTGCTGATGACCGCCGCCGGCGCGAGCCGCATCGCGAGCTTCTCCTCGAGCCTCGCCGGCGGCCCGCTCGCCACCCTCGACGTCGGTGCGATTCCGCGCGGCGTCGCGCTGCACTCGCCAAGCGGCGCGACCGGCACGGCCTACGTGCTGAACTCGCTCGACAACACGCTCTCGAAGGTCTCGCTCGGCAGCGGCGGCGCGCTCGCGCTGGTCGCGACCGTGAATGTCGGCCGCGACCCGACGCCACTCGCGGTGCGGCTTGGCGCGATCGCCTTCAACAACGCCTTCGCCTCGAGCTCGGGAAACTTCTCGTGCGGCAGCTGTCACCCCGACGCCAACGTCGACCAGCTGTTATGGCGCATCGGCGGCGAGTGCGCCGCGATCGGCTGCCCGAGCGGCGACGAGCCACGCATCACGATGCCGGTGCGCGGCCTCAGGAACACTCTGCCGCTGCACTGGGACGGCACGCTCGGCGATCCGTTCGGCGGCGGCAACGGCTCGGTCGGGTTCGCGGGCAGCGGCGGCACGGACTGCACGCTCGGCGACGCCGACGGCGATCACGACTGCTTCCTGGATCTGGTGAACGCGAGCCTGTCCGGCGTGATGTGCGACCAGGCCGGCGCCTGCCCGCCCGGCGGCAACGAACTCAGCGCGCAGGAGAAGGACGACCTCGCGACCTTCCTCGCGTCGGTCGCCTACCCGCCCGCGCGCTCGCGCCGCATCGGCGACAACATCTCGCGCCTCGCCGACGCCGCGCCCGCCACGCAAGGCGGCGTCGCGGTCTCGGCTCGCAAGGGCTTCGCAGATTTCTTCGTCAATCAAGACGGCGGCGGCCAGCCGCGCTCCTGCGCCGATGCAGACGGCGGTTGCCACGCGCTTCCGCTCGGCGTGTCCACCAACTCGTCCACGCTCAATGGCTTCGACGCGCCCACCTTGCGGGGCCTGACCGACCGCTCTGTGCAGTTCTCCCTGGCGCCGACCAGCGCCGAGGAGATCCTGCTCGCGTTCGCGAGCGCGAACGAGCCAGGCTTCAACTGGGATCCGAACGTCGGCTTCCGCGAGCAATCCACCTTCGGCGCCTCGTTCTTCGCGTTCGACGCCGTTTATGGTGTCCGCCCGCCGGACCTGTTCGAGATGTTCGAAGAGGCCAGCACGGGCACCTCGGGCGCGACTGGCCGCCAGCTGACGCTCAACACCGCCACCGCTTCGGCGGCGGCGACGACGACCCTGATGAGCGCGCTCGAAGCGGCCGACCTGCGTGGCGCCGTGAACCTGCGCGCGCTCGGCCGCCGCAACAACGCGACGCTGCTGCTCAGCTTCAACGGCGCCGTCTACGCGGACGCGGCGCTCTCGCTGACTCCCGCGGCGCTCCGCGCCGAAGCCGCGAGCGGCATCACCTTCGTCACGTTGACGGCGCACCTGCGTGAGCGCTCGGGCACCACGCCGCAGCCGCTGCTCGGCACGGTCGGCGCCGCGAACACAACCAGCGTGATTGGCGACCCGCCGCTGCCGAGCTTCTCGGCGAGCGGCAGCCCGCCGGCGTTCAACGTGACGGGCACGGATGTCGCGCTCGGCGCAACCGTGCTGGTGGATGGCGCCGTGGCGTCGGCCGCCCTCACGTGCGGCGCAGGCTCGACGGGCGGGTTCTGCAACCCGGGCAACGTCTCGATCGACCTCGTGAGCAACCCAGGCTCGGGGCTGCACCTGCTGCAAGTGCAGAACCCCTCGGGCTTGTTCTCGAACGACTTGCCGATCTGCACTGGCACCGCGGTCGGCTGCCGGGATTCGCAGTAACACGCAGCCGAGCTATCGCCGGGGCTGCATCAACACCGGCGCGAGCGCGGCGGCCACCAGCAGCGCCAGCAGCGGCGCGTCGCCGAAGCGCGAGTAGAGCGTTGGCGCGGCGCCGGCCCGGAGCGTTGTGTGAATGCCGCCGCGTGCGTCCACCCCGAGCGATTCCAGCACTGTGCCGCGCGCATCGATCAGCGCCGAGACGCCCGTGTTGGCGGCCCGCACCACCGGCACGCGCAGTTCGACCGCGCGAAAGATCGCGTGCGCGAGGTGCATCTCGGCGTAACCGGTGCGCCCGAACCAGGCGTCGTTCGAGAGATTGAAGAGCACGCGCGCGCCGCCCGCGTGGAACTCGCGCACGAGCTTCGGATAGGTGATCTCGAAACAAATAGGAGTGGCGAACTTCACCCCGAGGCGGCGGAACACTCTGGCCTCGGTGCCCGCGCGGTACGGCGTGCCCTCGCCGAGGCTCCCGAAGATCGGCGCGAGCGGCGCGCCCCAGCTCGGGTCGTACTCGGCGAACGGCACGAGCACTTGCTTCTCGTAGCTCTCGATCAAGCCCGCGCGCGGAATCACCAGGAAGGCGGAGTTGGTGACGCCGCCGAGCAGGCGCTGCGCGCCCGTAACAATCGGGATTCCGCTCGCCTCCACTTGGCGGCGCACCGCAGCCAGCAGGCGCGCGTCGCTCTCGAGCACGGCGTCGATCGCCGTCTCGGGCCAGACCACCACGTCGAGGCCGCCCGCGCGTGCGATTAGGTCGCGCGTGAAGGCGAGCTGCTGGTTCACGTGCTCGAGCGCTTCGCCCGCGCGCCAGCGCTCGCCCTGCGGGATGGAGGCCTGCACGATGCCCGCGCGCAGCGGCTCGCCCTCTGCGAGCGTCTCCCCGCGCACGGCGCCGTAGCCGAGCGCGAGCGCGAGCAGCGCGGCGGGTGCGATTAGGCGCGACGCATTCCGCGTCGCGAGCGCGAAGCCGAGCCCGCCCGACAACGCGAGCGCGAGAAAGCTCACGCCGCTGGCGCCGAACACGTCCGCGCTTTGCAGCAGCGCGGGCGCAGGCGCGAGCGCGTGGCCCGCGAGCAGCCACGGCAGCCCGAGCGGCGCAGCGCGCAGCCACTCGGAGAACGCGTACAGCGCGGCGAACACGAGCGGAGCGAGAGGCGGGTACGCGCGCGGGCGCAACCACGCGAACAGCGCCATCGCGCTCGCGGGAACCAGCGCGTACACCGCAACAAGTCCGAGCGTCGCGCCCCAGGCGGTCGCGAGCGGCGTGCCGGACTCGACCGCGAGCGCGTGCACGAGCCAGCGCACGATCGCGACGGCCATCGCGAGCGAGTAGCCGTAAGTCAGCGCGAACGCGCCGAGCGGTCTCGCGAGCGCGAGCGCGGCGGCCAGAGGTGCGAGCATCACGAAGGCGAGCGGCCACCCGCCGATCGGAGGAAACGCCGCGACCGTGAGCACCGCGGAGAGCAGCGCGAGGAGCGCCGCAGTGCGCGATCGCAGCGGCGCGCACGCGGCGGCTGCACTCATTAGGCGGCTGGCCAACCCGCGACGAGCCCGAGTTCCTTGCAGAGCCGCTGCGCGTGAAGCGTTTTGGCGTGCCACTTCGCGGCGTCGGGGCTCGTCGCGAGCCAAGCAATTACAGCCGCCGGCACTTCGGGCGGCGCGCCACCCCCCACTTGCTCGACGAGCGCTTCCGTCAGCCCTTGCTCGCGCATGCTTTCGGTGAGCACGAGGCCCGGCTCGAGATTGAAGAACGAGACGCCTGCCCCCGCGTGTTCGGCGGCGAGCACGCCCGCCATGCGAATCAGCGCCGCCTTCGAAGCGCCATACGCGAAGCCCCAGGCGCCGCTACCCGGCGGCGGGTCGGACATGCCCGCAGCGGAAACCAGGTTCACGATCGCGCCGCTCCTGCGCGCGAGCATCTGCGGCAGCACTTCCTGCACGATCAGCAGTTGGTGCGTGACGTTGCCGAGCAGCACGCGATCGACGTGCGCGAGGTCGAGCGTGAGCAGCGCGTCCAGTACGCCGGGGCCCTGATAGATCGCGTTGTTCACCAGCCGGTCGATGCGGCCGAAGGCCGCCAGCGCGGCGCGTGCAGCGGCGCGCGTGCTCTCGCGATCGAGCAAGTCCATCGGCAC
>JANNDT010000394.1:0-13390 GCA_031387905.1 Deltaproteobacteria bacterium | reverse complement strand
GAGCCGGGCGCCGCGGTCGCGCGCGCAATCGAGCGCACGGGCGCTGCAGTTCGCGTCGCGGGTGAAACGCTGGCGCCCGAGCGCTGCACCGTAATCGCTGCGGGGAAGGCTGCGCTCGCGATGGCGCGCTCCTGGCACGCGCGAGCGGGCGCGCCGCGAGCTGGGCTCGCGATCGCGCGCGAGCCGGGCGAGTTGCCGGCGCCGTGGCGCGTTCTCATTGGCGGGCATCCGCTGCCGAACGACGCGAGCGAAGCCGCAGGCAAGGCAGCGCTCGCGCTCGCCGCGAGCGTGCCGCCGGACGACGCGCTGGTGGTGCTGCTCTCAGGCGGCGCGTCGGCATTGATGAGCGCGCCGCTCGCGAGCCTCACGCTCGCCGACCTGCGCGAGACGACGCGACTGTTGTTGCGCAGCGGCGCCGAGATCGGCGAGTTGAACTGCGTGAGGAAGCACCTGACAGCCGCGAGTGGCGGGCGGCTCGCGGCGGCGACCAAAGCCCGCGCGGTCGTCGTGCTCGTACTCTCCGACGTGATTGGCGACGATCTCGCAACGATCGGCTCCGGCCCTTGTGCGCCCGATCCGACGACGTTCGCTGACGCACTCGAGGTGTTACGGGTGCGCGGCGCCTGGGAGCGCGCCCCGGCGCGCGTGCGCGCGCACTTCGAGCGCGGCGCGTCCGGCGATCTCGCGGAATCGCCCAAGCCTGGCGCTGCGCGCTTCGCGAGCGTTCACCACGGCGTGATCGCCAACAACCAGACGGCGCTCGCTGCGGCGACGGCGGCGGCACAGGCGCGCGGCTTCGCGACGATTCGCGTTCAGGTTCCGCTACGCGGCGAGGCGCGCGAGATCGCCCCGAGCTTCGCCCGCAACGCGATCAGAACTCCGTGGGATCCACCGCGAGTCGTCGTTGCGGGCGGGGAGACGACCGTCAGCGTGCATGGAGGTGGCCGCGGCGGGCGCTGCCAGGAGTTCGCGCTCGCCGCGGCGCTCGCGCTCGCGGGTGAGCGCGGCTTCGTTCTGCTCGCCGCGGGGACCGACGGCAGCGATGGGCCGACCGATGCGGCGGGCGCCTTTGCGGACGGCGATACCGTCGCGCGTGGCCACACGCTCGGTGTCGATGCCGCCGACGCGCTTGCCCGTAACGACTCCCACGGCTTCTTCGCGCGCGAAGGCGGGCTCTTTCGCACCGGCCCGACCGGCACGAATGCGCTCGACATCGTGCTGGTTCTCTGCGGCCCGCGTTCCTAGACTGCCCGCCCTCACATGCCCGACCGCGGCCCCTCGCTCCATCTGCTCGCTGTTCGCTTCGCCGTGCTGCTCGGGTTGGTCGCGCAGGCTGCCTGGATCTATGCGCGCTACTGGCTCGATGACCGCGGCGTCGTGCGCACGGCCGATGGCGCGATCGCCGCGCAGATGCAGCGCTTCGCGGTGCGCTTCGTCGGCATCGCGGGGCGCTACAAGGGCGGGCTGATCAAGCTCGGGCAGGTCGCGAGCCTGCGCGTGGACGTGCTGCCGGCCGAAGTGAGCGCCGAACTCGCGAAGCTTCAGGATCGCGTCGATGCGCATCCACTCAGCGAGATTCGCGCGCAGATCGAGCACGAGTTGGGCGGGCGGCTGGAGGATCACTTCGCCGCGTTCTCGAACGAAGCGATCGCGGCGGCCAGCCTTGGCCAGGTGCACGAGGCGAGGCTCCCGAGCGGCGAGCGTGTCGCGGTGAAGGTGCTCTACCCGCGCGTCGAGCGTTCCGTCGCCGTCGATCTCGCCGCCGCCCGCGTGGGGCTCTGGCTATTCGATTTCGTCACCGTCGCGGAACTCGATCAGGTCTACGCGCAGCTGCGCGATTCGATCCGCGGTGAGATGGACTACCTCGCCGAGGGTCGCGCTGCGGAGGAAATCGCGCGCAATCTCGCGGCCGATCCGGAACTCGCACAGCGCACGCGCGTGCCGGCAATTTATTGGGGCGCGACGCGCAAACGTGTGCTCACCATGGAGTTCGTGGAGGGCGTGAAGATCAACGACCGCGCGGCGCTCGAAGCGCGCGGCATCGACCCGCGCGAGATCGCGACCTGGACCGTGCGCGCGTTTCTCCACCAAATGTTCCGCAACGGTTTCTTCCACTGCGATCCGCACCCGGGCAACCTCGTGGTCGACGCGGCGGGCCGCATCGGCATCCTCGATTTCGGCATGCATCAGCGCCTCGAGGCGCGCGTGCTGACACTCCTGCGCGAGAGCTTGCTGGCAACGGTCTCGCGCGACCCGATTCGTTACGCGCGCGCGTTTCTCGAGGGCGGCATGATTCGCCCGGAAGATCTGTCGACGGTCGAGGAGATCGGGCGCATCTCGTTCGACCCGAAGTATTTCAATCTCACGCCGAAGGAACTCGCGCAGATCGATCTGGGCGCGTACGTCTCGCGCATGCGCACGCAGATGAAGCGTGTGAAGAGCTTCCAGATTCCGGACGGGCTGGTGCTGTGGGGCCGCGCGTTTGGCCTGTTGTTGGGGCTCGCGTCGGAACTCGCGCCTGGGATTCGTCCGATGGACGTGGTCGGGCCGTACGTGATCCGTTTCTTGGGCGCAGCGCCGATTCGGACCGGCGCGGCGGCCGTGCCGAGCCGATAGACTGCTGCGCGTTTTCACGGAGGCCGCATGGCGATCAACGCCGACGAGTTCAAAGCTGTGATGGGACTCCGTGCGAGCGGCGTCGCGATCGTGACCGCCCGCGCAGGCGACGAGATTCACGGCATGACGATGTCGGATTTCGCGGGCGTCTCACTGAATCCGCCACTGGTGCTGATCTGCGCCGACAAGTCCGCCAACACGCTGCGAGTGATCCAGCGGGGCGGCAACTTCGCGATCAACCTGCTGGCCAATGGGCAAGACGCGCTCTCCAATAAGTTCGCCTCGAAGAAGGACGAATGGACGCGCTTCGAGGGCCTCGACTGCGGGCGCGCGGTGACCGGCGCGCCGCTGATTCCGGGCGCGCTCGCGAGCCTCGATTGCACGGTGGTCGCGCAGCACGACGCCGGCGACCACGTCGTCGTGGTCGGCCAGATCGAGGCCACCCAGCGCAGCGCCGGCGAACCGCTGTTGTTCTTCAGCGGCGCCTATCGCGCTCTCGCGGAACGCGCGTGAGTCCGCTCCGGCTCGAGGTGTTCTCGGACTACCTGTGCCCCTGGTGTCACCTCGCGGCGCATCGCTTGCAGCGACTCGAAGCCGAGAACGCCGGCGGGATCGAGTTGGTCTGGAGAAGCTACTTGTTACGGCCGCGCCCCGAGCCGGAGCGCGATCTGCTGAAGTTCGTGCGCTACACGCAATCGTGGTCGCGCCCCGCCGCAGAGCCCGACGCGCCGCGCTTCCAGGTGTGGGAGAGCAGCGAAGGCCCGCCGACGCACAGCATCCCCGCGCACGTCGTCGCGCGGGCGGCGCGCAAGCACAGCCCCGAGGCCGGGCGCGCGATACACGAGCGGCTGCTGCGCGCGTATTTCGAAGAGAACCGCGACATCAGCCGCGAGCCGACGCTGCGCGCGCTTTGGAGCGAAGCCGGTTTGCCGGCGAGCGGCTTCGAGGCGTGTGCGGCGCCCGAGCTGATGCGCGAGACGATCGACGATCACAACGAGGCGGTCGAACTGGGGATTACGGGCGTGCCCGCCGTGCGCGTGCCCGGCAGTGAGGCGTTCGTGATGGGCGCCCAGCCGCTCGCGGTGTATCGCCGTTGGGTAGAGAAGTTGCGTGCGCGGGGACAAGAGCAGGCGTGACGGACCCGCTGCGGCCGTTCCGCCTCGATGGACGCGTCGCGGTTGTTACAGGCGCGTCGTCTGGCATGGGCGTCGGCTTCGCGGAGACGCTTGCCAGCGCGGGCGCGCGAGCCGTGCTGGCGGCGCGGCGCGAAGAGCTGCTCAGCGCGGTCGCCGAGGGCATCCGAAAACGCGGCGGCGAAGCGCTCGTCGTGCGCTGCGACGTCGCGCGCGAGGACGAGATCGACGCGCTCGTGGCGAAGACGTTGGCCGCGTTCGGCAGCATCGACGTGATCGTCAAGAACGCGGGCTTCACGACGATCGTACCCGCCGAGGATCAATCGCTCGCGGACTGGCGCGCGCACGTCGACGTAATGCTGACGGGCTCGTTCCTGTGTGCGCAGCGCTTCGCCCGCCACATGCTCGCGGCGGGGAAGGGCAACATCATCAATGTCGCGTCGATGCTCGGGGTGGTGGGCGGAGGCCAAGTACGCCAAGCCGCCTATGCGGCTGCGAAGGGCGGTCAGGTGAACCTGACGCGCGAACTCGCTGCGCAGTGGGCGCGCAAAGGCGTGCGCGTGAACGCGCTGGCGCCCGGCTGGTTCCCGACCGAGATGACCGGCGACATGTTCCAAGACGAGCGCTCGATGCGCTGGATGAAGAACCGCACGCCGATGGGACGGGGGGGCGAGCTCAGCGAGCTCGCCGGCCCCCTCCTGTTCCTGGCCTCCGACGCATCGAGCTTCGTGACGGGTCACGTGCTCGTCGTCGATGGAGGCTGGACGATCGTCTAGCTGCGAACTCGCGCGGAGCGCGAGCCACGCAGTTGGCGAACTACTTCTTGCCAGCCGCCTTCGCCGGGGCCTTCTTCGCCTTCGGCTTGAACTTCGCGAGCACGGTGTCGCGCCAGCGCGCCGCCGCGATACGGGCTTGGCCCTTTCCGCCGTGCAGGCGAATCGCGAAGAACTTCTGGTGCTTCTTGCCGTTGCGCTGGATGTTCACGTACCAGCCGCGGGTGTCGCTCGTCTCGATCCAATAAACGTTGGGTAGGTTTTGCATCTCGTTCCTTGCGCGCGGCGCCGTGGGTCTGACTGCCGGTTCGGCGATGGCCCTTGTTACGGTTTCCGCGCTATTGGGCTCCGGCTGCGGGCGGCGCATCCACCCTGAAGTCCGAAGCGCGATGAATTAGGTTCTGGACGAATGATTGGTGCGGCAGAAAGGGTTCGAACCTTCACGAGATTGCTCCCGCCAGCCCCTCAAGCTGGTGCGTCTGCCAGTTCCGCCACTGCCGCACGCGCGGAGCGCACTCTACCCAACACAAGTGCGCGGGAAAAGATGATTTATTGCGCTGGCTGATTGGCCGCGTCGGCCGCGGTCGATCCCTCGAGTGTTGCGGGATCGGCGGGCGCCGCTTCTGCCGCGGGCTCGGTCATCACTTCGACGAAGTCGCCTGTGCTCGCGCCGGGAGTCGCTGCGGCGGCGGCCGGTGCGCCGGGCGCGGCAGCCGGGAGTGTTACTTCCGCGTCGTACACGCCGCTCCGCTCAGCGCTCAGGGAGACGTAAGCCAAATAGAAGCTGGTGCACATGAACACGACCGCCGCAGCGGTCGTGAGCTTCGTTAGGAAGTTTCCCGCGCCGCGGCTGCCGAACAGCGTCGACGCGCCTCCACCGCTGAAGACTGCGCCGATCTCGGCGCCCTTGCCGCGCTGTAACAGCACGACGAACACGAGCATGATGCAAACCGCCCAGTGCAAAATCGTCACGAACCAGGTCATCGTTTCCCTCCCGCTGCACGAACGATCGCAGCGAAACTTTTGGGGTCGAGGCTCGCGCCGCCGACCAGCGCCCCGTCGATGTCGGCCTGACTCATCAGGTCCGCGGTGTTGTCCGGCTTCACCGAGCCACCATAAAGAATCCGAATCTGTGCGCTCGCGGCGCCATAAAGCGCCGCGAGCTCGGCCCGCAGTGCCGCGTGCACCTGTTGGGCCATTTCTGGCGTGGCCGTTCGCCCCGTGCCGATCGCCCAAACGGGCTCATAAGCGATCGCGAGCTCGCTGGTTCGCTCGCGGGGCGCGCTAGCAAGGCTCTCGCGCAGCTGCGCTCCCACGATCGCGAGCGTCTGGCCCGCCTCGCGCTCCGCGAGCGATTCGCCCACACACACGATCGGGCGCAAGTTCCTCGCGAGCAGCGCGCTCGCCTTCTGCGCGACCACCGCGCTCGATTCGCCGTACAGCGCGCGCCGCTCGCTGTGGCCGACAATTCCGTAACGACAGCCGGCATCCGCGAGCATTCCGGCCGACGTCTCGCCGGTGAAGGCGCCCTGCTCGTTGGGATTCACGTTCTGCGCGGCGAGGGCGACTTCGCTGCCCGCGAGCGCGCGACCGAGCGCGGCGAGGGAGACGAAGCTCGGCGCGAGCGCGATTTCGGCGCTCGCACCCGCGACGAGCGGCAGGAACTCGCGCGCGAAGCTCTCGGTCTCCGCCAGCGTCTTGTGCATCTTCCAGTTCGCAGCGATCAGGGGTCGTCGCGTCATCGGGTTTTGCCTTCGAGTGCGGTGACGCCCGGCAGCGCGAGCCCCTGTACGAACTCGAGCGAAGCGCCGCCGCCGGTCGAGAGGTGCCCGATCTTGTCGCCGAGCCCGAGCTTGTTGATCGCCGCGAGCGAATCGCCGCCGCCCACCACGCTGTGCGCCGACGACGCCGCGACCGCTCGCGCCACGGCCTCGGTGCCCTTGGCGAACGCGTCCATCTCGAACACGCCCATCGGGCCGTTCCAGAAGATCGTGCGTGCGCGCGACGCCTCCTCGGCATAACGCTTGGCGGTGACCGGCCCGATGTCGAGGGCGAGCCAGCCGTCGGCGATCGTCTCGACGATCGCGAAGGCCGCGTCGGCGTCGAACTTCTGGGCGACCACATGGTCGACGGGCAGCAGCAGCTTGCGCCCGGCCTTGTTGGCGGCGTTGATCACGCGTCGCGCGTCTTCGACGCGATCCGCCTCGACCAGCGACGAGCCGGTTGGCTGTCCGAGTGCGCGCAGGAACGTGTAGGCCATCGCACCGCCGATCGCGATCACGTCGGCGTGCGGCGCGAGTGCTTCGAGCACCGCGAGCTTGTCGGACACCTTCGCGCCGCCGAGGAAGCAGAGCAGGGGCCGCGCGGGCTCGCGCACGGCTTGCAGGTGCTTCAGCTCGGCCCGCAACAAGTCGCCGGCCGCGGCGCGTTTCACGAACGGCACGATGCCCGTGGTGGAGGCATGCGCGCGGTGCGCCGTGCCGAACGCGTCGTTCACATAATCATCCACGAGGGCGGCCAGCGCCCTCGCGAAGGCGGGGTCGTTCTTCTCCTCGCGCGGGTCGAACCGCAAGTTCTCGAGCAGCAGCAGTTCGCCGTCGCCCAGCTTCGCGATCGCGGCCTCCGCCTCGGGGCCGATCGTCGCCGCGCAGAACGCGACGCCGCGACCCAACAACTCGCCGAGCTTCGCGGCGACCGGCGCGAGCGAGAGTTCCGCGCTCGGGCCGCCCTTCGGCCGCCCGAGATGCGAGGCGAGCACCACATGCGCGCCACCCGCGAGCAGCCGCCGCAGCGTGCCGAGCGAGGCGCGAATGCGCGTGTCGTCGCGGATTACGCCGCCCTTCAACGGCACGTTCAGGTCGGCGCGCACGAACACGCGCCGGCCACGCACGCCGCCGGGCGCAGCGAGCAGATCGTCGAGCGTTGCAACAGTCATTTACGAATCGCCATCACGTCGGTGTCCCGCTGCGCGCCCGCGCTGAGCGCGGGTTTGCGCTAACGGCCCATCAGCACGCAGAGATCGGCTACGCGCGTCGCGTAGCCCATCTCGTTGTCGTACCAGGCGAGCACTTTGGCGAAGTTGCCGTCGATCACTTTGGTCGAGAGCGCATCGAAGATCGAGGAATGCTGGTTGCCGATGAAGTCCACCGAAACTAACGGCTCGTCGCAGTACTCGAGGATGCCGTTCATTGCGCCGTTCGCGGCGCTCTGGATTGCGGCGTTGATCTCCTTGTCCGTCGCGGGCTTCTTCAGCACGAGCGTGAGATCGACGCATGAAACGTCCGGCGTCGGCACGCGCATCGCGTAGCCGTCGAGCTTGCCCTTCAGCTCGGGCAGCACGAGGCCAATCGCCTTCGCGGCGCCGGTGCTCGTGGGAATCATCGACATCGCGCCGGCGCGCGCGCGGCGCAGGTCCTTGTGCGGCGTGTCGACCAACGCCTGATCCGAGGTGTACGAGTGAATCGTCACCATCAGCCCACGCTCGATGCCGAAGTTGTCGTTCAGCACCTTCGCGACCGGCGCGAGGCAGTTCGTGGTGCACGAGGCGTTCGAGACGACGCGGTGCTTGCTCGCGTCGTAACTCTTGTCGTTCACGCCGATCACGAAGGTCGCGTCGTCGCCGCTGGCGGGTGCGCTGATGATCACGCGCTCGGCGCCGCCACGAAGGTGGAGTTCCGCTTTGTCGCGCGCGGTGAACAGGCCCGTTGATTCGACCACGATCTTCGCGCCGACGCTGCCCCAGGGAATCTTGGCCGGGTCGCGCTCGCTGAAAACCGGGATTTTCTTGCCGTTCACCACCAGCGCGTTGCCGTCCGCGGCGACGTCGCCCTTGAATTTCCCGTGCACCGAGTCGTACTTGAGCAGGTGCGCGAGCGTCTTAGCGTCGACCAGGTCGTTCACGCCGACGACTTCGACCGCGCGCGTTTGCATGGCGCGGAAGGCGTTGCGTCCGATTCGTCCGAAGCCGTTGATACCGACCTTGACTGCCATCGCTCAAAACTCCTCTGAAAAGTGGTGCCGCGTGAGTGCCCGAAGCGCGCCGCCGGGAGTCGCGGAAATGCGGCTCAGCGTTGCCCTGCGCAAAAGCGCGCGCAATCTACCCACCGGCTTTGGCTCGTGCATCGGCAGATCGCAGCGATCCGCACTTCTCTTGCGGGTGTGCGGCTCCGATACTGCGGTTCCTGGGAGGTGATCGGGGTTGAGCGAGTCGCACGCACACCGTGCTGGGCCGTGGTCGACGCGCTCACGCTTCGTGCTCTTGATCGCGGCAGTTGCGCTCGCGCTTTCGGGTCTCGCGCTCTGGCGAGAAGCGCGACGCGAGCGCCGCAGCGCGCACCCGCCCAGCGAGGGGCGCCTCGAACTCGCGGGCCTCGAAGCCGAACTGGTGGTGGTGCGCGATCGGCGAGGTGTGCCGCATGCGCGCGCCCGCTCGGAACGCGACGCCTGGTTCGCGCTCGGCTTTGTGCACGCGCAGGACCGCTTCGCGCAGCTGATCTGGCTGCGCAGGCTCGCGCAAGGCCGCAGCGCGGAGTTGATCGGACGCGATGGGCTGGCCTCGGACCGGCTTTCGCGAACGCTCGATTTCGCTGGCCTAGCGGAGCGCGACCTCGCGCGCGCCCGCCCCGAATCGCGCCAAGTACTCGAGGCCTACGCCGCGGGTGTGAACGCCTGGCTCGCGCGGCTGCGCGACGGAGAGACCGCGCCGTCGCTCGGGTTGCTCGAGCCCGTCGCCGAGATCGCGCCCTGGACGCCGGCAGATTCGCTCGCGCTCGCAAAGCACCAGGCCTTCGCGCTGGCCGACCCGATCGCCGAGATCCTGGTCCTGGAGCAGGTCGTTCGATCGCTCGGCGCGGGCCCGGCACGAGCACTCTTTCCCGGTGGGGTCGGCGGGGCATCACCCGCGGCGCGCGTTCGGCAGGCGGGCCGCGAGCTCGATGCGCGCGCTGTGGACCGCCTCGCGATAGCGCGCCGCGCGCTCGGTCTGCGCGGTGGATCCGTTGGCAGCGCGGGCTGGATCGTCTCGGGCGAGGGCACGCGCCGCGGGCGCGCGCTGCTCGCGGCGGATCTGCATTTCCCGCCGCGGATGCCCTCACGCATGTACGAGGCGCATCTGCGCGGCGGCGCGCTCGAGGTGGCCGGCGCCACGCTGCCGGGGATTCCCGGCTTCTGGGCGGGCTTCAACCCGGAAGTGGCCTGGGCGCTCGTGCAAACGCCGGTGGTGGTCGCCGACCTGTTCGAGGAGACGCTCTACGCCAAGGATCCGAAGCGTTTCTTCGACGCCGGGAAGTGGCGCCCGCTCACGCTGCGCGAGGAGCGGATCGCTGTGAAGGGCGGGCCCGAAGAGCTGCTCGCGGTGCGCGCGACTCCGCGCGGGCCGCTGATCGACACACTCTTTCCCGAGGCGGGTCGGCCGCTCGCGCTGCGCTGGACCGGGTTGCTCGGGGGTGGCGTCGATGGCCTCCTCGCACTCGCGCACGCGCGCGACGTCGAGGGCGCGCGCGAGGCGCTGCGCGCGCACGTCGAGCCCGTCGAGGCCGCGCTGCTCGTGGACGCCCGCGGTGCCGGGCTGTTGCAACTCGCCGGCGCCGTGCCGCGGCGCGAGTTCCCAAGTGGACTGCAGCCTGTGCCCTCTTCGAACTCCGCCTACGAGTGGAGCGCGCGTCTCGCGCTCGAAGACTTGCCCGCCGAGTGGCTTGGCCCTGATACGCCGTGGCTCGTGGCGGCCGACGCCTCGCTCCGCGAGAGCGGGAGCCGAGTCGAGTACTTGTGGCGGCCCGGCGCCCGTGCTGAGCAGCTGCGCGCACGGCTCCGCGCCGCAGTAGCCAGCGGCCGCCCGGATCTGGCGCAGCTCGTCTCGCTCCAGGCGGACGAAGGCTCACAGCTCGCGAGGCGCAGCGTGGCCTTGGTGCTCGCGTTGATGGATGGCGCGCCGAACCTGGGGCGTGAGGAACGCGAGGTGCTCACGTTGCTGCGCGAGTGGGACGGCGTGAGCAGCGCGGACAGCCGCGGTGCCGCGGCATTCCACGTGCTCTCGTCGCGAGTGCTTCCAATGTTGTTCGCGCCCGCGCTCGGAGAAAAACTCGCGGGCGCCTACCTCTCGCTGCCGCGCGTGCCGGCGGATTCGCTGCTCAGCGAAACGCTCGCGCTCGCGGCGCTCGGGGGCGCCCCGGAGTCGCCCTGGGCCGACCAAGCGCTCGTGCGCGCGAGCCTCGCGCGCAGCCTGCGCGAAACGTCGCTCATGCTCTCCTCGAAGCTCGGTGCGAACCGCGAGAAGTGGACGTGGGGGCGGCTCCACCACGTGCGTTTTGCGCCGCTCTGGCCCGGCGCGTGGCAAGGCGACCCGGAAGCGCTCGGCCCCTTCGAAGTGGGCGGCGCGGGCGACACGATCGCGGTCTCGGAGTACGCGACGCTCGGCGAGGGCTTCGACGCCGAGGTGGTTGCGGGCTATCGGCTGCTGGTGGACGCAGGCAACCTCGACCAAGCGCTCACGGCGTTCGCGCCGGGTCAAAGCGAGCACGTGGGCCATCCGCACGTGACGGACGCGCTCGCACGCTGGCGGCTCGGCAAGCCGAGCTTGCTCTCGACCAGCGACCCCGTGATCGAGGACGGCGCCGTGCACGTGCTGCATTTGGAGCCGGCGCCCTGATGTTGTTATTCGCGGAGGTGCCGGGCTTCTACGCCGAGGTCGAGCGCGTTGCCGACCCGGCGCTCGCAGACCGTCCGGTGATCGTCGGCGGCGACCCGCGCAAGCGCGGTGCGGTGCAGGCTGCGACGGCGGATGCGCGCGCCCTCGGCGTTGTCGCGGGAATGCCCATGCTCGAGGCGCTCGAACGCTGCCCGCGCGCGCGCGCGGTCACCACCAACATGCGCCGCTATCGGGAAGCGGGCGCGGATCTCCGCTCGCAGTTCCGGCGCGCCACCGATCGGCTCGAGCCGGCGGGTGTCGCCGCCGCGTACCTGGATATTTCGCAACGGCCCGAAGCGCCGGAGCGCGTCGCAGAGCAGTTGCGCGAGGCGGTCGGCGCTGCGCTTTCGCTGCCGCTGCGCGTCGGCATTTCGAGCATCAAGTTTCTCGCCAAGCTCGCGGCTGAGTCGCTCGACCGCGAAGGTGTTTTTCAGATCTTGCCGAGCGGTGTGCATGCGTTCCTTGATCCCCTCGCGGTGGGGCGACTGCCCGGTGTCGGTCCAAAGACCGAGGCGACGCTCGCCGAACTCGGCGTTCGCACTGCCGGCGATCTCGCGCGGGTCGATCGGCGCTGGTTGGAGGAGCGCCTCGGAAACCACGGCCTCGCGATCCTGTCGTACGCGCAGGGCCGCGACCCGGCCGGGCTGCGCGCCGCGCCGCATCCGCGCAGCGTGAGCCAGGAGGCCACCTTCGCTGAGCCCGAGAACGACCGGGTCGCACTCGAGGAGCGCCTCGCGGGCCTGGCGCTGCGGGTGGAGGAGGCGCTGGCGCGAGAGCGGCTCGCTGCGAAGCGCGTCGCGGTGAAGATCCGCTACGCCGACGACCAGCTGACCACGCGCAGCCGCACCGTGGTGCATGCGATGGCGAGCGCGCGCGAATTGCTGGCGCAGGCAGCCCCGCTGCTCGACCGCACCCAGATCGGCACGCGGCCGGTGCGCGGGCTCGGCCTGGTCGCGAGCGAACTGGCGCGCGCGCGCCGCGACGACCGCCAGCTCGACCTGTTCGCAGTTCGCTCCTAGGCAAACGCCTCAAGGCGGCCGCTGCTCGCTCCGAAGAGGCCCCCAGGTCATTGGGGGCGAGATGCGCAAAGAACGCCGCAAGTACACGCGTATCGCGACGGACCAGATCATCTCGTTCTCGATCCTCGACGCCTCCGAGCAACTGGGCGTCGGCAAAGACATCTCCGTCAGCGGGATCCGCTTCCAAGCGATCGGCTGCGAACTCGATCCGGGCGATCGCATCCGCGTGACGTTCAACGTGGGCGAGCGAACGCTCGAGGCGATCGGCGAAGTGGTTTGGTCGACCGAACTCGACTCCGTCACCTCTGAGATCGCCCTCAACTTCGAATCGCTGGACCCCGAGGCGGCGCGCCTGCTCGAAGAGCTGAAAGACGAGTAGCGGCTCGGCTCCGCGGGGCGCCTAATCAAACGGGGTTGCCGCGCGCGGGGCTTCCTGCCAGGGTCCCGGGGTGAGCGACTTTCACCAGACTGGCGTGATCTCGACGCTGCACCGCCTCGGCCCCCGCGATCTCGCGCGGCTCGAGCGCGAGCTCGGCGACCCGTCGCGCTCGCGGCCCGTCGCGCTGGTGCTCCCGTGCCTCCACTCCGAGCTACATGACGTCGCGCTGAAGGGCATCATCGATCAGCTCTCGCGCGTGCCGTATCTGGCGGACGTGGTCGTGAGCGTTGCAGGCGCGCCGCAGCGCGAGCAGTTCGACGAAATGAAGCACGCCTTTGCGCCGGTGCGCTGCGCGGATGGGCGGGCGGCGACGCTGCTCTGGAACGACGGCCCGCGCCTTCAGGAGCTGTACGGCGCGCTCGCCGAGGAGGGGCTCCACGCGGGGCCGGACGGCAAGGGCCGCGGTGTGTGGCTGGCGTTCGGCTACGTGCTCGCGACCGACCGCGCGTGCGTGATCGCGGTGCACGACTGCGACATCCGCGACTACGACCGCGAGCTGGTTTCGCGGCTCGCCTACCCGATCGCGAACCGCAACATGAACTACGAATTCGCGAAGGGTTATTACGCGCGCGCTTCGGATCGCCTGTACGGCCGCGTTACGCGCCTGTTCATGACACCGATCCTGCGCGCGATGAAGGCCGTCCTCGGCCCGAACCCGCTGCTCGAGTACCTCGACTCGTTCCGCTTTCCGCTCGCTGGCGAGTGCGCGATGACCACCGATCTCG
>JANNDT010000049.1:0-7740 GCA_031387905.1 Deltaproteobacteria bacterium | reverse complement strand
TCGGTCATCAGGATTCCGCGGTGCGTCGCCTGCCTTGGGTGACGTTCGCGATCATGGCTGTCTGCCTGCTGGCGCTGCTCGCAACGAACGGCTCGGTGGATGAGGCCGAAGCGCGCGGCGAAGCGGCGCGAACGCAGCTCGCTACGGCGATCGACGACTGGACCGAACAGCCCTACCTGCGGCTCGATCCGCGCGCGGTTGCCGAACTCGAGCCTGTGCTGCGCGACGAGGTTCAGAAGCTCCGCGAACTCGGGAGCTCGCCGCCCGAGGCACTCAGCTCGCTGGATCTCGCCGCGGAGCAGGCGGCGCTGGATACGCAGGTCTCGCGCGTGCTCGCGGAGCTCGCCGCGGTCAAAGCGGCGCATCCCTATCGCGCTTACGGGCTCGTGCCGGGCGCGATCGGGCTGCGTGGCCTGCTCGGCCACATGTTCATGCACGCGGGCTGGCTGCACCTGCTCGGCAACCTGCTGCTGTTCTTCATGGCGGCGCCCGCGCTCGAAGATCGCTGGGGCAGGCCCCTGTTTGGCGCGTTCTACCTAACAGCTGGGATCGCGTCGGGCTTGTTCTTCGCGGCGTTCGCGGACGACTCGAGCGCTCCGCTGGTGGGCGCTTCGGGCGCGATCGCGGGCGTGCTCGGCGCGTTTCTCGTGCGGCTCTGGTCCACCGAGATCCGCTTCTGGTACTTCGCGTTCCTCGGCTTCAAGGTCTATCAAGGCACCTTCGAATCGCCAGCCTGGGTGATCTTGCCGCTCTGGTTCGCGAACGAGCTGCTTCAGGCCTGGCTGAGCCGCGCGTTCGGTGTGGGCGGCGGCGTCGCCTACGAGGCGCACATCGGCGGCTTCTTGTTCGGCGCCGCGGTAGCGGCCGGCATCAAGTTCTCGGGGCTCGAAGCGCGCTTCGACAGCGCGATCGAGGCCAAGGTCACGCTGCAAGGCAACGCAGCGGTCGTCGAGGCGCTCGCGCTCCGCGAGCAAGGCGACCTAACAGGCGCGATTCAGAGGCTCGCTGCGCAGCTGAAGAAGAGCCCGCGCGACGCCGACGCGGTGGATGCGCATTGGGACGCGTGCGTCGCCGCGGGCTGCGCGGGCGATGCTGCGCACGCCGTGCTCGCGCTCGCGCAGCGCGAACTCTCGTCGAACGACGGCGCGCGCGCCGCGCAGCGTTTCGTCGAAGTGCGCGCTGCCCTGCCGGATTACGGCTTCGACGCGGGTTTCGTCGCGCGGCTGGTGCCGCACCTGCGCGAGATGGATCGCGAGCTCGCGCTGGGTGCGCTGCGCTGGCTCGCGCAGCCGAAGTCCGGCGCGCTCGCGCCAACGCTCGCGCAGCGTGTCGTCGAGCAAGCGCGCGAACTCGACCCGCGCGTCGCGAAGCAGCTCGCGCGCCGCCTCGCGCAGACGGACCTGCCCGATGCGCTGCGAGAGCGCTTCACGGCGCTCGCGAACGAACTCGACGCCGAGGCGCGGGACCCGGCGCCGCTCGCGACTGACGGAATTGAGCTCGCGAGCGCTACGCAGCCCCCAGACTGGGATCACACCGCGCTCAGTCTCGAGGACGACTCGCCCCCTCCCGAGCCCGAGGTTTCGCGCGGCCCCGAGCTCACGGACCCAGAACCCGAAGCCAGCGAGCCCGAGGCACAGAACGCGCCCGAGAGCGCGTCGTCCGATGACGACTGGGACGCGCTGAAGCTGCTCGAATCGGACTCTGTGGTCGCGCCCGCGCCGCGCTTCGCCTCGCTGAAGATCACCGAGGCGACGCCGCTCGCGCTCAGCGAAGCGGGCTTGACGCTCGCACTCGACGGCGGCCGCAATGCAAAGCTCGCGTTCGCGAAGATCGAAGGCGTCGCGCTCGCCGCCGTGCGCGGATTCGCGGCCAAGCCCGTACTCGTGATCGACTTGTTGATGGGCTGGCGCTCACTGGAGAGCGGCGAACTGCGCTGCGTGCGCCTGCGCAGCGACCGCTTCGACCCGCGCAAGCTCGCGAGCGCGCCGGATCCGCTCTCCGCGCTGCGCGCGTTCGTCGCGCAGCTGGTGGCGCGCAGCGGCGCAACGCCGCTCGCCGCCGCCGATCCCGCGCGCGCTGACGCGCTCACGCCGTTCGCGGATGCCGCGACGTACGAGCGCGAAGTGCTGGAAGTGGGCGTGTAGCAGAGCCGACGCGTTGATTCGGCAGCTTTTGTGTCCAATTGACGGACTCCGGCAGCGCTCTAGAGGCCGGCTGTCGGCTAGGATGGCCAAATGGCACGAAGTCGAGACTTGGGATCGAACGCTCCTATTACGGAAGCGCTGATCGACATCTTCGTGTCTCTGCCCAAAGGCGCGTCACTCGACCAACTCCGTTCACTGCACGGAGGGATCAAGGACGAGTACCCGGAACTCGAGACGAGACGCCGTTGGCAAGGGAAGTTTCAGTTCGCCGACGGGTCCATGCAATCACAAACTCAGTCTGTGGACGCTGACGGTTTTCTCTTCAGGTCTCCGGACAGACTGGATATTGTTCAGTTCAGGATGGACGGGTTTACGGCAAACCGATTGGCTCCGTATCAAGGATTCGAGGCTCTTACGGATCGGGCGCTCACGTACTTCGGGAAATACAGCGAAGGGATTTCGCCCGAAGCTGTCCTTGCCGTCGGCGTTCGTTACATCAACAACTTCACGGTGCCCTTTGGCGAAGACCTGAAGGTGTATTTCCGCGTTGCTCCCGAACTGCCCGAAGGGTTTGACCGGCTCGCCGACTTCACGCACTCGGCGAAATTTTCAGATCCGATGAGTGGCGCGGTCGCGGAGGTAGTGCTCGCGCGAAATGCAGCAGCTCCGCCCAACGCGACTGGGGTCGGGTGCATCCTTGAACTTGGTGCGCAGCGCCAAATCAATCGCCGATTGGAGAGAGACGAGTTGTCTGGCGTCCTCGCGGAGCTACGGGGCCTGAAGAACAGAATCTTCTTCGGGTGCGTTACAGATGAGTGCTTGGACGCGCTCGGTGGAGGTGTCTGATGGCCGGTGTTGCCAGTGGGGGGATCGTGCTTCCGTTTCGCGGGAGGTCTTCTCTGACAAGCCGACGCGGAGAGGCTCGCGGGAGATTCGTCACGCAACCGATCTCGTTGTCGCCGTTCTCCGCAACCCTAGAAGCGTTGTTCAGCATCTCGGGTGCATGCCACCAGCCCGGATGGGATGGCTACGGCGCCGTTTCGGTAAGGCCTGAAGCGATAGGCGAGGCGGCCGATTTTCTCTCGCAGCTTCCTGGTTTCATCGAAGCTCCCGAGGCAGCCCCCGAACCTGATGGGTGCGTCGCCCTCGAGTGGCACACAGAAGAAGTTCCCCAACTCTCGATCAGCTTTTCTGGCACAGGCGCAATTGACTACGCGGGGGTGTTCGCCGATGGCTGCTGTCAGCGGGGTACTGAGAGGTTTCTGGGCTTCATTCCTGGGTCGATTTCGCAGCTCCTTGAAGCGCGATTCACACGGTCTGGGACCGATCGATTCCAGCGAGATCGTGGTGCGCTTCGCGCTCGAACGTAACAAGCTGAAGAAGCCATCTTCGACGATCTTTCTCCCGGATCTACGCGGTGAGACCTCTGTCTATCGATCAATCGAGCTCAGCGAAGACCTAATCTGGTCACTGGGTCGCTCCGAGGTGGCAGCACCGCGCGGGATGGTACTTCGTGGTCGGGCAGATCTCGTCGTCCAGGCCGTGCTTGCCGTGGGGCTCAGCGTCGTTCCTGAGATCTCCGAGCATCCTCGGCATGCGAATATCCTTGGCTGGCCAAACGAGAAATTCGCCAAGAAGGATCTCGCTATCCGGCTCGCCCAGGCGGCACAGTTTTCGCTGTACGGAGTCACGGAATAGGCGCGGCGGCGCACACTGCCATTCTCATTCAAGGGCGCTCGAGCCTGGCCCTGCGTCCGCGCTGTCCAGCGCGCAGGCGCGGATCGCTTCCTCGATCACGCGGCTCGGCTGGCCCACGCACGACACCCATAATTGGTGCACCGCGCGCGTCGCGCCCACGTGCAAGAGGCGCCGCGATTTCGCGTCGGGCGGGAAGTGCGCGGCGTCGCAGCCGACCAGCACGACGTAGTCGTACTCGAGGCCCTTCACCTGCTCGATCTCGGTCACCTCGACGCCGGGCGTGAACGCGAAGTTCTGCTGCTGCACCCAGCGCAGCCGCGGCACGTCGCTCTGCGCGAGGCCGCGGTAGTAGGTCTCGGAGAGTTCGCGCGAAGGCGTCAGCACGGCGACCGAGGCGAGCGGCTCGGAGCTCGCGAGCGTGTTCAGCGCGTCGGCGAGCGATGCGATGCAAGCGCCATGCTCGGTGTAGTGGAACACCTCGACGGGCGGGCCGGAGCGCGTGGTCATTAGGGCGAGGTCGCGCTCGCGCAGCGGGCCGAGCAGTTCCATCGCGAAGCGCGTGATCTCGGCCGACGAGCGGTAGCTGATCTGCAGCGTGTCGACGTGGGCGGCTTCGAGGCCAAGGTGGCGGAAGAACTGCGACCAGTCGCTGAAGCCCGCGGCCTGCATCACGTGCTGCTGGGTGTCGCCGGCGAGCGTCACGCTGCGGCTCTCATCCACGCAGTCCATCAGCACGCGGACTTCGAGCGGCGAGAAATCCTGCACTTCGTCGATCGCGATGTGGCGGTACTGAAGCGGCGCGCCGCTCGAACCCTGCAGTGGGCCGTTGCGAAGCTGCCACGCCCGTAACAAGAGCGCGTCGTCCTCGGGGTCGAGCTCGGCCTCGGCGTCGCGATCGCCGGCGAGCCAAGCCTGCACGCTTTCGAGCTGCGTGCGGCAGTGCGAGACGGCTTCGTCCAGATGCGCAGGCCGAAACGCGTCTGGCGCTTCGACGGCGAAGACCCCGCGCAGAAACGCGAGATCCGTCAGCACGCTGATCCAGTCGTCCATCGCGCGCGCGCGCGAGGGTTCGCCGGGCGCGCGCGCCACTTGTTGGGTGAGCGCCTGCTCGAGCGCGGGGTGCAGCTTGAGGCGCGCGACGAGCGCGGGCGTGTCTTCGCGAATGCGGTCCGGGAGCGCTGGGAAGTGCCGCCGCCGCACGTCGCGCGACCATTGGTGGAAGGTGCGCACCGCGACGCGCTGCACGCCGAGCGCAGGCAGCACGTGGCCGACGTAATCGCGCAGGCCCGGCGAGAACACCACCACGAGCGTCGCGCCCGAATCGACGCTCGGGTCTTGGTACGCGAGAAAAGCGATGCGGTGCAGGGCCACCGTGGTCTTGCCCGAACCGGCGGCGCCGCGAATCACGACGAGGCCGGTGGATGGGCGAGTGATCAGGTCGAACTGCGCGGCGTCGATCAGCCCGGCGATGTCGGGCAGCCGCTTGTCCGCGCGCAGCGCGCGTCCGCTCGGATCGGTGCCGAGCCGCCGCGCGCCGCCTTCGCCCTCGAGCACGCGCAACGCGGCGCCCTCGCCGCCCGCGAGCCGCGGCAGCGATTTCGCCGACACGCGCCAGCCCTCGTCCGCGCTGTCGTCCGCGACGAACACGCCCTCGGGCGCCTCGACGCGCTCCAGCTCGCCGCGACGAATTGTTACGGTGCGGCGCGCCTCGACGCGGCCCTCCTGCACGCGCCCGCTGATCTCTTCTTCGTACTCGTCGCCCTGCTGGTAGCGATAGAACAGCTGCGCGATCGGCGCGTGGCGCCAATCGACGATGCGCAGGCCGTTGTCGAGCCGCGTGGCTTTGCCGATGCAGAGATCGCGCACGCGGCCGTTCTCGCGCAGGCGCATGTGCGCGAAGTACGGCGAGGCCTGATCGACGCGCGGCGCTTCGCGCGATTTGCGCAGCTGATCGAGCACGGAACTTTGCACGTGGAAGCGCAAGGCGAGCGCGGACTGATCGTAAATATCCGGCGCGTCGTGCAGCAGCTGGTCGCGAATGCCGTGCAGGTCTTCGACGATCCCCGTCTCGGAGGGCGCCTCGGGCTCGCCCATCTTCGCGAGCGTGTCGCGTACTCGCGCGAGCAGCTCCAGCTCTTCCTGCACGATCCGATCGGGCACGCGGCGGCTCCGAATTTGCGACTCATTTTGGTAGTTCATTCGGCGACGGAAACCAAGCGCGATTTCGCCAACCGACGTTCGAGTTCCCGAGGCGAGCGGCTCGGATCGCGAGCGCGCGCGCACGAGATTTCGCTTGCCCCGCACACGCCGCGCGATGTATCCCGCTCGCATGCTTCGCGCAGACGACTACGAAAAACTCGGCAGCTTCTATCTCGGTCGCGTGCTCGCTGCGGACGGCACGCCCACGGACACGCCGCTGCTCTACGACGCGAAGGATCTGACGACGCACGCGGTTTGCGTCGGCATGACCGGCAGCGGCAAGACTGGGCTGTGCCTCTCGCTGCTCGAGGAAGCCGCGATCGACGGCATTCCCGCGCTTGCGATCGATCCGAAGGGCGATCTCGGCAACCTGATGCTCACCTTCCCGTCGCTCGCGCCGGCGGATTTCGCGCCGTGGATCGATCCGGCGGAGGCGGCGCGCGCGGGCCAGACGCCCGCGGATTACGCGAAAACCACCGCCGACCGCTGGCGCCAAGGGCTCGCGGATTGGGGGCAGGCGCCCGCGCGGATTCAGGCGCTGCGCGATGCCGCGGAGATCTCGATCTATACGCCAGGCGGGACTGCGGGCCGGCCGCTGCGCTTGTTGCGCTCGTTCGACGCGCCGCCGCCCGCGCTCGCGAGCGACCCCGAGGCGGTGCGCGAACGGCTGCAAGCCGCGGTCGCGAGCCTGCTCGCGCTGCTCGGCCAGGGCGCGGATCCGATTCAGAGCCGCGAATCGATCCTGCTGCAAAACATCATCGACGCCGCTTGGAGAGCCGGGCAGAACCTCGATCTCGCCTCGCTGATTCGTGCGATTCAGGCGCCGCCCTTCGAGCGCGTCGGCGTGTTCGACCTCGAATCGTTCTATCCCGCCAAAGAGCGCATGACGCTGGCGATGAACCTCAATAACCTGCTCGCTTCGCCGAGCTTTGGCGCCTGGCTCGAAGGCGAGCCGCTCGACATCGCGCGCCTGCTCTACACGCCCGAAGGCAAGCCGCGCCTCACGGTGCTCTCGATCGCGCACCTGAGCGACGGCGAGCGCATGTTCTTCGTGACGCTCTTGTTATCGGAGTTGATCGCCTGGATGCGCGCGCAGCCGGGCACGCAGTCGCTGCGCGCGCTGCTCTACATGGACGAGATCTTCGGTTACTTCCCGCCCAGCGCGAACCCGCCCTCGAAGCAACCGATGCTCACGCTCTTGAAGCAGGCGCGCGCGTATGGCGTCGGCGTGATGCTCGCGACGCAGAACCCGGTCGACCTCGATTACAAGGGCCTCGCGAACGCGGGCACCTGGTTCCTCGGCCGCCTGCAGACCGAGCGCGACAAGCTGCGCGTGCTCGAAGGGCTGGAAGGCGCCTCGGCGTCGACGGGCAAGGCGTTCGATCGCGGCGCAATGGAGCGCACGCTCGCGGGGCTAGGCAACCGCAAGTTCCTGATGCACAACGTCAACGACGATGCGCCCACGTTGTTCGAATCGCGCTGGGCGCTGTCGTACCTGCGCGGGCCGCTGACGCGCGAGCAGATTCGGCGGCTCACGCACGGCGTTCCGCCCGCGCCGGGCCCCGCGGCGATGCCGCCCGCAGTCGCGCCAGTTGTTGGGGCCGCCGCGCCCGCGCCCGCCGCTTCTGCGCCGCCCGCAGCCCGGCCCGCGCTCGCCGCCGGCATCGAGGAACGCTTCGCCGCGCCGCCCGCCGGCGGC
>JANNDT010000412.1:0-5621 GCA_031387905.1 Deltaproteobacteria bacterium | reverse complement strand
CCCCCACGGGCCCTCCCGCTCCCCCGCCCGGGGGCGCCCCGCCGGCGTTCCCTTGGTTGTTTGCGGGGGTTGTTACAAACACATCATATCGCCCGTGTTTTTTTTTTTTTTTTTTCACGGACCCCGCCCGCGTTGTTCGCCTCGGCTGCGAATAGCTCGTCGCCCGCGCGAAGCGTCACGCGGCAGCTGAGGTCGAGCGGGGGGCGGCGCCTTCCCAGCGCGCTCTGCAGCGAAGGCGCGAACACGGCGTCGAGCTGCGCGAGATCGCAGCGCGTAGCCGCGGCCTCTTTCGCGAGTTCGCGCCCGAGTTCGCCCGCAATGAACAGCGGCGGCAGCGGCTCGCCGTCGCACCACGCCTCGCCGCTGATTAGGTCGATGCGCAGCGCGCCTTCGCCGAGCGCGAGCAGCGCGTCGAGATCCTCGCGCAGCTTCCAGCCCAGGAACACGCGGCAGAGCGCTGCCGCGACGGCATCGAGTGAGTTCGCTGGGTCCATGCGCTCGCTCATCCTCGCGCGAGGTACAGCCAATTCGTCTCGGCTGCCGCGTCGACCGCATTCGCGAACGCGACGCGCTCCACCCACACCTCCGCGAACACGCCGCGCAGCGTCTCCTCGAAGCGAGGGCTCTCGGCGTAGGACCACACACCGAACACACCGCGCGGCGCGAGGTGGCGCCTCGCGAGCCCAATGCTGGCGCTCGCGTAGAACGAGGCGCTCGTCGGCCCGAGCCGCTCGTCTGGGGAGTGATCGACATCGATCAGTATTAGGTCGTACAGCGCGGATGGCGCGGCGACTAGGCGCGCGTAGACGTCGTCGCGTTCGACGGCGAAGCGAGCGTCGGCGCGCAGTTCGGCGGCGAGCGGAACGTGACCGCGCGCGTGCCAATCGATGACGGGCTGGAGCAGTTCGATGACGAGCAGCTGCGCGACGCGCGGCGAGCGCAACAACTCGTGCGCGGTGGCGCCAAGGCCGAGGCCGCCGACGAGCGCGCGCAGCGCCGTACCGCCGTGCAGCGCGAGCGCGGACGACGAGAGCGCGCGCTCTGAAGCGGTCGTCTCGCTGCTCATCAGGAACTCGTGGTCGAGCGAGATCTCCGCGACGAAACCGCCGGGCGCGCCTGCGAAGCGGCGATGGCGCAGCCAAATCAGCCCGATCGGCGTCTCTTCGGCGGCGATCACTTCGAAATCGAATGCATCCACGAACGGCGCCTCGGGCTGCGGGAGGAGCGCAGTGTGACGACTCGCGCGCCGCCGTGCTTCCGCGGAACGCGCGAGCGCACGCGCTTCAGTCCTGCCCAGCGCGCAGCGCGTTCGCTTCGAGCCCGGGCAGCCCATCGAGACTCACGCGGTTGTTATCCAGCTGATACTTGCGCAGCCCCTCCGCGCCTTTGCGCTCTGCCCACGCATCGAGCTGTTTGCGCTCGCCCTCGTAGCGCATGAGCGGCACGGCGTAGCCGCACGAATCCGCAATGCGCGTGAGCGCGATGCGCAGCACGGCGCGCGCGCCGGCGTGGGGCGCGAACTTCGCGGCGAGCGACGCGAACTCGGCATGATCCGGCTCGACCACGCGCGCCCGGCCTTGCAGCCGCACGATGCGCGGTGGGCCGTCGAACGCGCACAGCATCAGCGTGACGCGCCCGTTCTCGCGCGCGTGCGCAATCGTCTCCACGCCGCTGCCGACGAAGTCGAGATACGCGATCTCGCGCGGGCCGAGGATCGCGAGCGAGTCGAGGCCCTTCGGCGAGAGGTTCACGTGGCCCGCGCCCGAGAGCGGCGCGCTCGCCACGAAGAAGACGTGCTGCGCGCGGATCCAGACCGCGAGCGCGTCGTCGATGCCATCGAACTGCTTCCCCATCCGTGAACTCCTCCGCGAGTGGCGGTGAGCTTAGGCAAGCGGGCGCGGGCGGAGGGACGCGGGCGATCTCACTCGTCCGCGGGCGCGACGCCACGCGCCTGCATCTGCTGCGAAGCCTCGCGTAGGTCGCGCAGAATTTTCGCGCGCTCCTCCGGGCTCTTCCGCGCGAACTTGTTCTCTACCAGCGCGTGCTGCTCGCTGTCGGGCAGCGCGCCGAACTTCGCGAGTCGCGCGCGCATGCGGTGGCGCTCGCTCGGCTGCATGTCGCGCCAATCGCGCACGCGCGCAAAAAAGCGCGCGCGCTCCTGCGGCGACATCTGCTCGAGCCGCTCACGCATTTCGGGCGTGGCCAGGCGCGGCGGCAGCTCACGCGAGCGCCGGCGCTCGGCGCGCAGTGCGAGCGTCTCACTGAGTTCGCGGCGCTCCGAGATCGACATGCGCTCCCAGCGGCGGAAGAACTCGTCCTGCCGCTGTGCCGGCATGCGGCGCAGTTGCCGGGAGAGAGCGCGGCGGTGGACGGGGCGCAACTCGCGCGCCCACACGTCGAAGCCGGGCGGCGCGTTCCGCAAGATCGGCCCGCGTCGCTCGAGCGGCCGCGCGCGTACCCCGCTCGCGCGCGGCTCGGGCGTCCCGACTCCACGCGTCTCAGCCTGAGGCTCATCGCTGCGCGCGGGCGCGTTCGCCGAGAACAGCGTCAGCGCGGCGAGCGCCCAGCAGCGTGCGAGCTGAGAGAACCGGCGCATCAGGACGCTCCCGCCTCGAGCGCGTCGAGCTCGTTCAGCAGGTCGAGCACCGCGACGACACTCGTGTCGCCGAGTTCGAGTTCATCGAGCGCTTCGGACTCCTCGTCGCTCACCTCCACGAGGATTGCCGGCCCGGAGACGGTCGCGAGTGACGGCGCCGGCCCGGCGGAGATCTCCAGAGCGGGTACCTCGGGCTCGAAGGCGCCGCGCCCGGCAGTGGCCACGACAATCTCGTCACTCCTTGCGGGACCGGCCTCGCCAGGTGTCTTTGGAGTAGTGGCCAACGGCTCGCGCGCGATCTCAACGGGCGGGGCCGGCTGCGCATGGAACGGCTCGCTCTCGTCCGTCACCGCTGCGAAATCCGCGGCGACTCTCGAATCGCCGGGATTTTCGCTCGCCGGTTTCGCCACCAGCGCAGGCGAGACTGCGACTCGTTCGCTCGGCGGCGTGCCGCCATCGCGGCCCGGCAGCGCGATCACTGCGACGATTGCGGCAGCGGCCGCCGCCGCGAATCCCGCGATCCAAGCCCGCTGTCGGCCGGCCCGCGCGGGCGCTCCACGCCGCGGCGCACCGAGCGGCGGGCGCACCCGCGCATCCGCATCGAGCTTCGCCTGCAGGCGCGCGCGCAAGTCGCGAGGCACCGGGCGCGCAGGCAGTGCGCGCAGTTCCTCATCCACGCGCGCGAGTTCCGCGAGCCGCGAAGCGAGCGCCGGGGTGCGCTCGATTTCTGCGCGCAGCGCCGTCGCGTCATGCGCGGAGAGCGCGCCGTCGAGCAGCGCCGAAAGTTCCGCATCGCGCGCGAGCGTCATCGCGAACCTCCGCGCGCGAGCGCACCGGCAGACGCGGGCGCGACTTTCGAGCGTGCGTTCGCAAGCTGCGCGGCAAGTGCCACACGTGCGCGATGTACCAGCGCTTTTACCGACGACTCGCTCGTCTCGAGCGCCTTCGCGACCTCTGCGTACGGGAGGCCATCCACGGCTGCGAGCCAAAGCGCCGCGCGCTGCCGCTCAGGCAGTTGCGCCAGCGCGGCTTCCACCTCGGCGCCCTCGCGGCGTGCGTTCACGATCTCGTCCACCGGCGATTCCTCCGCGGCCAGTTCGAGGGGGGCGCCGTCGCGCTCGGCGTCGGCGCTCAGATGCGGCGCGCGGCGGAAGGGCCGGCGCAGTTCGTTGCGCGCGACGTTCGAGGCGATCGTGTAGAGCCAGGTCGAGAACTTCGCGTCGGGCGCATAACGGGCGCGCGCGCGGTGGACCCGCAAGAACGTCTCCTGCACGAGCTCTTCGGCGACCGCTGCGTCTCTCACCATGCGCTCCAAGAAGCGGAGGAGCTTCCCCGCCCAGCGCTCGAAGAGGGCATCGAATGCCGCGTCGTCGCCGTCGCGAAACGCGAGCATGAGCCGCACATCCTCATCGAGCACTAGCGCGCGCCCTCCGCTCGAAGCGTCCAACCCCGCGTCGCGCGGAAGGTTTCGCGCGCGCGCGAGGAAGAGCTAGCGGGCGCGCCGTGGAGAATCGACTCCTTTGGGGTCTGACCCCTTTCGACTCGATTCTCGGCTGCAGGGACCTCGCGGGACGCCAGGAGGGGCCGCCGTGGCGAAGTGAGGCCGCTAGGGGTCTGACCCTTTTCGGTATCGCTAACCGCGTGCGGCGAGGAAACCGAGCACGGCGCGGTTGAATGCGTCGGTCTGCTCGATGTTCACGCAGTGGCCGGCCTCGGGGATGGTCACGCTCTTTGCGCCGACGATGCGCGCAGTCATCACTTCGGCTGCGCGCGCGTAGCCGGTGTCGAGCGCGCCTACCAGCACGAGCGTGGGCGCGGCGATCTCGGCGAGCCGGTCCATCGTGGCGGGCGCGGGGCCGCACACGCCCATGCCGAACAGCGCGACGCCGCGCGCCGACTGCGCCTCGATCTCGCGCCCGGCCGCGCGCGCGGCGGGCAGCTCGGGCTTGAGCCCGATGCTCAGCGTCTGCGACGGCCCGCTCGTGTAGCCGCTGAAGCCGTTTTTCTCGAGGCGCGCCGCGATGCGCGCGATCTGCGCCTCCCAGTCCGCCTGCGCCTTCGGGTTCTTGAAACCGGGGCCGCTCGCGATCAGCACCAGCGCCGAGACGCGCTCCGGGTGCGCGAGCGTGAAGTGCTGCGAGGCGAGCCCACCGAACGAGAGGCCGGCGAGAACCGCGCGCTGCCCCGGCGCAGCCCAGTCGAGCACGCGCCCGAGATCCGAGACGACGTGTTCGATCGAGTACGCGCTTTCGGCTTCGGGCGCCTGCGAGCGCCCGTGCCCGCGGTAATCCCACAGCACGACGCGGTGGCCGGCCGCGACAAACGCCTCCACCTGCGCGCGGAAGTTCTCGTGCGTCTGCACGTAACCCGGCGAGAACACGATTGGCTCGCCTGCGCCGTGGGCCTCGGCGTAGAGCTGGGTTCCATCGGCCGCAATAATAAATGCCACGCTTGCTCCCCTAGGCCTTCTCGATCTTCACGCGCAGCGCGCGCGCCATGCCGTCGAGTTGATCTTGCAGCGGGCCCTTGATCGCGAACTCCGGCAGGAAGCCCTTCGTGCTGCCGTCCATTTCGAGGCGCACGCGCGTCTTCCCAGCGCGCTCCTCGAACGTGATTTTGCCCGTCAGCTGCTTCCAGACGTTGCCGTCGCAGACTTTCTCGAAGCGCAGGTTGCCGTCGGGCGCGAACGTGAAGTGGAACGTGGCGTCGCTGTCGCGGCCGAGCGCCTTGAAGCGCGAATGCGTGGTGAGCTTGTTGCCCTCGCGCTTCACGATCTCGGTCTTCGCTTGCGCGAACAGGCTCGTGATCGTGCTCTCGTCCGCGAGCACCGCCGCCGCGTCGGCGCGCGGGCGCGCCACGTCGAACTCTTTGGTGAGCCGCATCTGGGAGCCTCCGCCGCGCATTGTTCCACGCGCAGTGGGGCTCGGTCGAGGTCGCTGCGCGCGGCGAAGCGCCGCCGGGCGGTCGCTTCGCGCCCGCTGCTTGCGCGTTGACTCCGCTCGGCTGCGCCTCGCTGCGCGCGGCG
>JANNDT010000390.1:0-2904 GCA_031387905.1 Deltaproteobacteria bacterium | reverse complement strand
TCCGCCGACAGCCACAGGAAGGCCCACGCCGCCACCGAGGCGGGCATCTACAAGGACGAGATCGTGCCGCTCGAGGTCGAGGACCCGGTGTTCGACGCGCAGGGCGGCTGGGTGGAGGCGGAGACTGGGCCGAAAGTGCTGTTCGACCGCGACGAGTGCATCCGGCCCGACACCACCGCCGAGAGACTCGGCGCGCTCCAGCCGGTGAAGGGCGTGATCAGCTTCGGCGGCAAGGAGATCGTGATTACGGCGGGCAACTCGTGCCCGACCAACGATGCGGTCTCGGCGGCGCTCCTGATGAGCGAGGAACTCGCGCTCCAGCTCGGCTTGACGCCGCTCGCGCGCATCGTCGGCCTCGGCGTCGGCGGCGTGAAACCGCAGGTGATGGGCCTCGGCCCGATCCCGTCTACGCGGAAAGCGCTGAAGCACGCGGGCATCGGCTCGGAGAAGATCGACCGCGTCGAGTTCAACGAGGCGTTCGCCGCGCAGGTGATCCCGAGCTGCCGTGATCTCGGTATCCCGCTCTCGCGCGTCAACGTGAACGGCGGCTCGATCGCGCTCGGCCACCCGCTCGGCGCGACCGGCGCGCGACTTGTTACGACGGTCGCGAAGGAGCTGCGCCGCTCGGGCACACGCTACGGCCTAGCGACGCAGTGCATCGGAGCGGGCATGGGCATCAGCACGATCCTCGAGCGCGTGGACTGAAGGGCGCCTGCCACGCTGGGAGTCCTCCGATGAAAACACCCGCAGCCGATGCCATCACGATCGGCATCCTGCTCTTCGACGACGTCGAGGAACTCGACTTCGTTGGCCCGTGGGAAGTGTTCGGCGGGCTCTTCAAGTTCTCGCCGGAGCTGGGCCGCGCGATATTGATCGCAGAGAAGCCCGGCCCCGTGCAGTGCAACAAGGGCATGCGCGTGCTTGCTGATTATGGTTTCGAGGATGCGCCCGCGCTCGACGTGGTGCTCGTGCCCGGCGGGCAGGGCACGCGGCGCGAAGTGGACAACCCGCGCCTTATCGAGTGGCTGCGCAAGACGGGCGCGCAGTGCACGTGGGTGACGAGCGTCTGCACCGGCGCGCTCTTGCTGCACGAGGCGGGCTTCGCGCGCGGGCGGCGCGTGACGACGCACTGGAACTTCGTGAAGACGCTGCAAGAGCGAGGCGACGTGACCGTGCTCGACGGCCCGCGTTACGTGCGCGACGGGAACGTCGTGACCGCGGCGGGCGTCTCGGCGGGCATCGACATGGCGCTCTGGCTCGTGGGCCAGATCTGGACGCCGGACGTTGCGCGGCGCGTCCAGAGGTACATCCAATACGACCCGTCGCCGCCGTACAGCGCGGAGACGTTACCGCGCGATTACGCGCGTCAAACGCCGGTCGGCGCGTAGCGAGACCTAAAGGGGTCGTACCCCTTTCGGTCTCGCTCCGCGAGTTTGCGCTGCGAACTGCGGCCCCGGCGTCCGGGTTCGGCCGCGCGCTAGCGTGCGCGGCCTATGACGAACACACCGCTTCCCGCCGTCGCGCTCGCTGCAGTCCCTGGCCGCCGCAAGCGCACCCTCGAACTGGCCCAAGAGATCGAGCGCCGCGGCTACGCGGGCATCTACTGCGCGAGCGTCGGCGACGCGATGGGGCTGTGTGAGGCGATCGCGCTCTCGACCACGCGCATCCCCTTCGGCACCGCGATCGCGAACATGTACACGCGCCACGTCTACGATTACGCGCAGAGCGCTTCCTTGATTCACGAGTTATCAGGCGGGCGTTTCTATTTCGGCGTCGGCGTCTCGCACGCGCCGATGAACGACCGGCTCGGCGTCCAGACTGGCAAGCCGCTCGCGGACGCGCGCCGCTTCGCGGAGCAGTACAAGGCTGCGCCCCGCGTCGGCGATCTGCCGCCGCTCGTGCTCGCGACGCTGCGCAAGAAGATGATCGCGCTCGCGGGCGAGCTGGCGGACGGCATCGTGTTCGCGAACACCACGCGCAGCTCGCTGCCGAATGCGCTGACTGCGCTGCCGGTCGCGAAGCTTGCCGACCCGCGCTTCTACATCGGCAACATGCTGCCGACCTGCATCAGCGACGACCGCGCCGCGGCGGCCGCCGTCAACCGTCGCACTTTCGTGATGTACTTGACTCTGCCTAATTATCGGAACGCCTGGCGCGACGCGGGTTACGCGAGTGAGATCGCGGCGGTCGAGCAAGCGCTCGCGGGCGGCGAGCGCGGCGAAAAGCTGCCCGAGCTGATGGGCGAGCGCTGGCTGAAGGACGTCTCGCTGTTCGGCAGCGTGAAGGATGTGCGCGAAGGCTACGAGGCGTGGCTCGACGCCGGCCTGCGCACGCCGATCCTCGTGCCGTCGTCGGCGAGAGGCAATCAGTTGGTCGCGTTCGAGGAGCTGTTTGCGGCCTTTGCCTGAGAGCCAGGGCGTGCTGCGCGCGCCTGCGGCGCGACTCGCGGCGCTGCTCGCCGAACCGGGCTTGCGCGTGATGCCATGTTGCTGGGACGCGCTCTCCGCGCGCCTGATCGAGCGCGCCGGTTTCCCGCTCACCTTCATGAGCGGCTTCGCTGTCGCCGCCGCGCGCCTCGGCGCGCCCGACACGCAGCTGATCTCGTATGCCGAAATGCTCGACCAAGGCCGCAACATCTGCGGCGCCGTCTCGATCCCGGTGATTGGGGACGCCGACACCGGCTACGGCAACGCGCTCAACGTGAAGCGCACCGTGCACGGCTACGCGCAGGCGGGCTTCGCGAGCGCGATGCTCGAGGACCAGCTCGCGCCGAAGCGCTGCGGGCACCCGCGCGGCAAGGAAGTCGTGCCGCGCGGCGAGGCGCTCGCGCGCGTGCGCGCCGCCTGCGACGCGCGCGACGAAGGCGCGGGCGTGCTGGTGCTCGCGCGCACCGACGCGCGCGCG
>JANNDT010000385.1:0-2071 GCA_031387905.1 Deltaproteobacteria bacterium | reverse complement strand
GCGATCGGCGAGCACGCGGCCGCCGGTCTGGCAGCGCGCACAATAATTGGTCTCGTTCTCGGCGTGGACGATGCGCTGCACGGGCGCGCCGCAAACCGGACACGGCTGGCGGAACTTGCCGTGCACGGCCATCTCGGGGCGGAACGCGGTGACTTCTTCGGGGAACGCGTCGCCGGTTTGCGCGCGCAGGCGCTCGGTCCACTCGCGCGGCGTGCGCTGCGTGGCGGCGAACAGGCGCACGAGTTCGCCGTCGTCGAGGTTCGTGGTCAGCTGCACGGGCGAGAGGCGTGCGGCGTGCAGGATCTCGTCCGAATAGGCGTTGCCGATGCCTGAGAAGAGTCGCGGATCGGTGAGCGCGCGCTTCAAGGTGTGACGCTCTTCGCGCAGCGCGGCGGCGAACTCGGCCTCGCTGCACGCGAGCACGTCGAGGCCACCGGGATCGTGTGCGGCGAGCGCAGTCTCGCCGCGCACTGCGTGCAGCGTCGCGCGCTTCTTGGTGCCTGCCTCGGTGAGCAGCAGCGTGCCGTTCGCGAAATCGAAGCCGGCGTGCGCGTAGCGGCGCTGCAGCTTCGCGCCGAGCGCGCGCCAGCGCAGGCGGCCCGCAATCATTAGGTGCATCACCAGGAACAGCTCGCCCTCGAAGCCGAGTACGACGCGCTTGCCGAGCCGCCGCGTCGCGACGAGCCGCTTGCCCGCGAACTCCGCGAGCGGCGGGTCGACGCTGCGCAGCAGCGAGATGCTCTGCAGGCGAACGCGCTCGAGCCGCTGCCCGACGAGGCGCCGCTCGAGCGCCTCGAGATACATCGCGATGTCGGGCAGCTCAGGCACGCGCGAGACGTTACGCGCGCCGCTCCCCAGGAAAAGGCAATGCGGGGACGTTCTTGCCTTTCGGCGCAGGAACGCCCGCATTGGCTGAAAGGCAAGAACGTCCCCAGATTGCCTTTCGGGGGTTCACGCGGCGCACACGAAGTCGCGGCCGTCGGCGTAGCCGAGCGCGGCGAGTTCGGCGCGGATCTCGGCGCGTGGGCCTCCGCCGGCTACCGAGACGATCAGCGGCAGCGCGCTCCGCTCGCGCAGCGCGGCGGGCGGCACGACGTCGGCGCCGTGGATGCGCTGCCCGATGCGCCGCGGATGCAGCTCGATCACGCGGTCGAGCTGTTTGCCGTGCGCGGCGAGCGCTCTCGCGAGCGCGCGGCCGGTGCCGCCGTAACCCCAGAGCGCGTAGCGCTCGTGCGGGGCTAGGAAGCCACGCGCGAGAAACTCCGCCTTGCACGCGGTGAAGGCGGCCTGCGCGTAGGCGGGCGAGGTGCGCGAAAGGCGCGCCGGCCCGTCGCGCCAGGCGAGCAACTTCTCAGGCACGACGCCGAGCGCGCGGCCCGAGGCGAGTACGCGCAGCACGAGGTCGTAGTCTTCGGGCCAGCCGCACTCGCGGTAGCCGAACTCGTCCAACACCTCGCGGCGCAGTACGAGCGTTGGGTGCGCGAGCGGGCACTCGACGAACGCGTCGCGCTGCACGTCCTCGGCGCACGCCAGCGAGTTCAGCCACGCGGCGTAGGCGCGCATGCCGTCCGTCAGCGCGCGCTGGGGGAAGACGTGCACGTGACAGCCGACGCCCGCGAGCGCGGGGTTCGCGTCGAGCGCGCCGCACTGCTTCGCGAGCCGCTCCCGGCGCATGATGTCGTCGGCGTCGTGGCGCGCGACGAGCGGCGCTCCGCATTCGGCGCCGCCGCGATTCAGCGCGGCGACGAGGCCGTCGCGCGGCGCGGCGATTAGGCGAAAACGCGCATCGCGGGCGGCGAAGCGCTCAGCGATCGTGGACGACGGCTCGCAGGACGACTCGCGCGCGATCGCTGAGCGCTTCGCCGCGCGCGATGCGCGCTTTCGCGTAATCGCCGCGCCGCGCGACGGCCTCGTCGCCGCGCTGAGTCGCGGCAGCGCCGAATGCAGAGCGCCGCTCGTCGCGCGCCACGACGCCGACGACATCATGCGCCGGGAGCGGCTCGCGAAGCAGTGCGGCGCGCTCGACGCGAACCCCGCGCTCGCGGGTGTCGGCTGTCACGTGCACGTCTTC
>JANNDT010000372.1:0-7176 GCA_031387905.1 Deltaproteobacteria bacterium | reverse complement strand
GGCCGCGCGCGCCGGATCGGCGGCGGAGAGGCTCAGGCAGAGTGCATCGCCCGGTTCGTCTGGCAGGTGTAGATCGCAGACAACGATCTCGGCCGGCTCGCGCGCGAGCTGCTCACGGGCTTCGGCCGCGCTACTCGCTGTGCGCACGTCGCCGATGCGCGAGAGATAGAGCGCCTCGACTTCACGAAAGAGCGGCAAGTCATCGACCACGAGAATGCGCGCGCGAGTGTCGCTGCTCATTTGGCCGCGAGCCCGAGCGCCTTCCGGATCGGGTCGAGCGCGACAGTCACCTTCCACTCGCCTGATTCTTCTCGCTTCCACACCTGGTGGAGTCGCATCGTGCGCGCGATCGGCGAGGAGAGCGTGTAGCCCGTGTAGATCACGTCCACGGTCGCGCTCTGCATGTCGTCCTCGAGGTCGATGCGCAGGATTTCGTAATCGGTGAAGCGCACATCCGAGAGCTGCGGCGCGAGCGCCATGAACTCTTCCTGTTGCTCGTCGACCAGAAAGAGCGCGGCGCCCTGGAAATTTCCCCAGCGCACGTACTGCGTGAAACTGCGCTGCTGCTCTTTGAAATCGTCCTCGTGATGCATCGGGTCGCTGAGCGTCGCGCACGCTGCCGCGAGAGCGGCGAGCGCGAGCAAGAGGACGCGAGCGGCGAAACGGATTCCGGTCATCTGCACTCTCCTGCACCGGCAAAACGGCTTGCAGCTATTGGCTGCGCCGAACAGTTTCGGTGTTGGCTCCGTTTCGGCTGTTCGCCGCAGGCGACTTGAGCCGCGGCAACGAGTTTCCGTAGCCTGCCCAAGAACGGAGGCGCACGTGCGGCTCGGAATCGACATTGGCGGCACCAAGACCGCACTCGCGCTCGGCGACGCGGAGGGCCGCCTGATCGCCGACATGCGCATTCCAACCGCGCCGAGCGGGGACGCGCTGCGCGACATCGCGCGCATCGCCGAAGGCGCGAGAGCGCTGCTGGCCGGGCAGGGGCTGCACGGGCGCGAACTCGAGATCGTCGGCGTCTCGCTGCCGGGTGGCGTCGATCCGGGCGGCGGGTTTGTACGCAACCCGCCGAACTTGCCCGGCTGGGACGGTGCGCCCGTTCGCGACGTGCTCGCGGATGCGCTCGGCACGCGCGTCGCACTCGAGAACGACGCGAACGCGGCGGCGCTCGCGGAGTGGCGCTTCGGGGCTGCGCGCGGCTTCCAGCACGCGGTCTATCTCACGATGTCCACCGGCGTCGGCGGCGGCCTGATTCTTGGCGGCCGCCTCCACCGTGGCGACGCGAACCTCGGCGGCGAAGTGGGCCACATCCCTGTCGTGTGGGGCGGCGAGCCCTGTGCGTGCGGGCTGCGCGGCTGCGTCGAGGCGTACATCGGCGGCGCGGCCTGGGCGAAGCGGCTCGCGCGCGAGACGCCGCCCGCGAGCGACGTGGCGCGGCTCGCAGCGGCAGAGGGCAGGGCACCTCAGCCGGAGCACGTGGTCGCGGCCGCGCGCGCTGGCGATGCGTTCGCGCTCGCTGAAATGGCGCGCTTCAACGAAGTGCTGGCGCAGACGCTCTGCACGCTCGCTGCTGTGCTTGCGCCGGAGATCTTCGTGCTCGGCACGATCGCGGTAGCCGCGGGCGAAGTGCTCTGCCTCGGGCCCGTGCGCGAACGCGTGCGCGCGAACAGCTGGCCGCGGCCACGGCCGATCGCGATCGTGCCGGCCGCGCTGGGAGAGCGGTTGCCGCTACTCGCGGGCTTGGGCGTCGCGGCAGAAGCGCTGCGCGGCGACTAGGCCATTAGGCGGGCAGCGCCTTCGCCGAGTTCGGCGCCTCGCGCTTGCGCTGCGCCGCTTCGAGAATCCGGTTCACGGCATCCGAGACGGACTCGCTCGCCGCGCTGTGGCTCTCGGTGTTGCGCTGGATGCTTTGCGTCATCACGCCGATCGCTTCGACCGCGGATCGAATCGTGCGTGCCGCTTCGCGCTGCTCGGCCGTCCCGCGCTGCACCTGCCGGCATTGCTCGAGAGCGCTCTCCGCAGCGTGCAGCAGGCTTTCGCTCGCGCGCGACTGCTCGGCGATCGCCCCGCTGATTTGCTGCACGCGCTCCGAGGTGCGCTGCGCGGCCTCGGCGACGTGGCGCGAGTTACGCGTTTGCTCTTGTGACGCCCGCGAGATCTCGCCGACGCGAGCGTTCGCCTGATCCGCCGCGCCGCGGATCTGCGCGAGCGATTCGCCTGCGCGCCGCGAGCGCTCGACTCCGCGCTCGACGGCCTCGATGCCCGCAGCCATCGCCTTTGTCGCCGCGCCCGATGCGCTCTGAATCGCGTCGATTAGGGCTTCGATCTCGCGGGTGCTCCCGGCAGTTCGCTGCGCGAGCGTCTTCACGTGATTCGCAACCACCGCGAACGCCTTGCCTTGCTCGCCCGCCTGAGCCGCGATGATCGCGGCGTTCAGCGAGAGCAGGTTGGTCTCTTGGTTGATCGCGCCGATTACGTCGAGAAACTCGCCAATGCGTCCGATGCGTGCGACGAGTTCCTCGATCGCGCCGCGCGCCGCGAGCGTTTGGCCGCGAATGTCGGCGATGCCACGGATCGTCTCTTCGACCGCGCGCTCGCCCTGCGCCGCGCTCTCGCTCACATCGTGCGTGAGGCTCGCGGCGTCCTCGACGTGCTGGCCGACCTCTTGGATCGCGCGGTCCATCTGGACCATCGCCGCCGCGGATTCTTCGGCCATGCCCTGCACGGAGTCTGCGCTCTCCGCCACCTGGCGAATGCTGGCGGTCATCTCGTTGACCGTAGTAGCGGTGGAGCTCGAGACGTCGTGGAGGTTGCTCGCGCTGCTGGCGACGCGGTCAATCGACGACCCGGTCTGCGCGATCGCGGCGCCAACGCCTTCGACGGCCGCGACCAAGCGTTCGACTTCGCCGTTGATGCCGACGATCGAGCCGTTGATGTGCGCGATCAGCGAGGCCGTCTCCTCGACCGCCTCTTCGATTTCGGCGGCACTCTCATGCGCTGAGCTACTCGCGCTCGCGTGTTCGCTTTCGAGCGCTGCGGCGCGCGCGTGCGCTGCCTCGAGCGCCGCGGAGAGCGCATCGGTCTGCGCTTTCTGCTTCGCATCGAGAGCCCCGCGGAGTGCGGCCGCGCGGCGTGTTCCAGCGTTGAGCGCCGCGAGAACGCACGCCGCGCAACCTGCCGCAGCGAACGCCGCGATCACGACTCCGACATTTCCGGCGAAGAGCACCGCCAGCGCGGCGATGACGACCGCGCAGCCGGCTGTCGCGGCGACGAGTGCCGGCGGCATTCCGCCGCGCGCCGCAGCGCTGCCTCCGAACTCGTCCCGCATTGCGCAACCCCTCTGCGCGAGAGAATCGGTGCGGCAATGCGAGCGCTTGAGGTGAAAACCCTGAACGCCGCCGCGAGGTTCGGCGGCCTGGTTACGCAGCGCGTACGCCCGCGACCGCGGCGATCTCGGCCTGTAACGCGGCGAGCGTGCCGCCGCTGATCGCGGCCCGCGCGCGCGCCATCAGCCGGAGGTAGAAGCGCAGGTTGTGGAGCGTCGCGAGGCGCGGCCCGAGCGCTTCGCCCGCGGCGAATAGGTGGCGCAGGTAGGCGCGGCCGTAGCGCGCGCAGGCAGGGCAGTCGCAACTCTCGTCTACGGGCGCGAAGTCGGCGCGGTAGCGAGCGTTGCGAATCGAGAGAGTGCCGGTCGAGGTGTAGAGCAGACCGTGGCGCGCGTGGCGGGTGGGGATTACGCAGTCGAACAGGTCGACGCCGAGCCCGATCGCGCCGACGATGTCCTCGGGCTTGCCGATACCCATTAGGTACTGCGGCGCCGCGGCCGGCAGCTCGGCGGTCGCCTCCGCGACGAGTTCGAGGCGGCGTCCCGGCGCCTCGCCGAGGCCGAGGCCACCGTGCGCGAAGCCGTCGAACGGCAGCGCTGCGAGTTCGCGCGCTCCGCTGCGGCGCAAATCGACGTGGTCTCCGCCCTGCACGATCCCGAACAGCGCCTGTTGCGGGCGCGTGCGCGCCGCGAGCGCGCGCTCCGCCCAGCGCAGGCTGCGCGCGAGCGCGCGCTCGGCCCGGCTGCGGTCGCCCTCCGCGATCGGCAAGCACTCATCGAGCACCATCGCGATGTCGCTGCCGAGCGCTTCCTGGATTTGCACTGCGCTCTCCGGCGAGAGCAAGCGGCGGCGGCCGTCGAGCGGCGAAGAGAACGTTACGCCGTCTTCGTCGATCTTGGCCCGATCGGCCAGCGAGGTGACCTGATAACCGCCGCTGTCCGTGAGCCACGGCCCGCGCCAGCCCGTGAAGCCGTGCAAGCCGCCGGCTTGCGCGATCACATCCTCGCCCGGTCGCTCGTGGAGGTGGAACGTGTTCGTGAGCGCGATCTGAGCGCCGAGCGCGATCAGGTCCTCGGCGCCGAGGCCACGCACCGCACCGTACGTGGCGACGGGCATGAACGCGGGCGTCTCGACGACCCCGTGCGGGGTGGTGAGCAAGCCGCGCCGAGCGGCGCCGCTGCGCGCGGTGATCTGGAACGAGCTGGCGGGCTGCACTGATCAGGCTCTCAGGCGATCCACATCGCGTCGCCGTACGAATAGAAGCGATAGCCGAGCGAGACGGCCTCGCGATAGGCGGCGAGCACGTGCTCGCGGCCGGCGAACGCGGCGACCAGCAGCAGCAGCGACGAGCGCGGCAAGTGAAAGTTCGTGAGCAGTGCGTCGACCACTCGAAAGCGCGCGCCGGGCGAGAGGAAGAGCCGCGTCTCGCCCGCGCTCGGCACCGCGCCGCCCGCGCCATCCGCGCAGCTCTCGAGCACGCGCGCGCTGGTGGTGCCGATCGCGACGACGCGCCCGCCGCGGGCTCGCGTCTCCGCGATCGCACGCGCCGTTTCAGCGGGCAGCTCGTAGCGCTCGGCGTGCAGCGCGCCGGCGACGAGATCCGCTTCGCACAGCGGGCGGAAGGTGCCGATGCCGATGTGAAGGATCACCTCTGCGGTGCGCGCGCCGCGCTCGCGGATCGCAGCCAGCAACGACTGCGTCAGGTGGAGCCCCGCGGTCGGCGCCGCCACCGAGCCCGGCACTCGCGCGAAGACGGTCTGGTAGCGCTCGGCATCGCGCGCGTCGGGGCTCTTGCGCGCGATGTAGGGCGGCAGCGGCATCTCGCCCAGCGCGTACGGATCCGCTCCGGCTGCGAACTGAAGCCACACGCGCCCGTCGCCAAGCACGCCCGCGATCTCGGCTTCCTCCGCGCGCGCGCCGCGCACGAAGCGCAGCTTCTGGCCGACGCGCAGCCGCCCGCGCGCGCGCACCAGCGCTTCGAAGCGCCCGGGCTCTGCGGCCCTGGCCAGCAGCAGCGCCTCGGCGCGCCCGCCGGTCGCCTTCTCGCCGCGCAGTCGCGCCGGCACGACGCGCGTCGCATTCAGCACCACCAGGTCGCCAGGCCGTAACAACTCCGGAAGCGCACGGATCGCGCGGTGGGCGCGCGCGCCAGTCGTTCGGTCGAGCGTGAGTAGCCGCGCGCCGTCGCGCTCGCGCGCTGGCTCCTGAGCGATCGCGCTGGGCGGCAGCGCGTAGTCGTAAGCGGCGAGGTCGATCACTTGTTGGGGAGCGCGCGCGCTTCGAGCCGCGCGGTGGCGAGCGCGGACAGCAACTCGGGGTTCTCGCGCAGCGCGTCCCAGGAGAAGAGCACGCTGCCGAGCTGCGGTTCGCCGGCGACGCGCGCGAGCTGCGCGATCGCGCCCGGCGGATCCTCGCGGAACAGCCACACCCCGACGCCAACCCACAGCGGACGCTTCGCCGCGAGCGCACTGAGCGCTTCGACGCCGTACCCGAAGCGCGCGGCGTCGCGCGTGTAAAGCATGGGCGCCGCGAAGTCGAGCCAACCCGCGTCGAGCCAGCCGCGCCAGTCTTGGAAGTCGACCGTAAGTGCCCGCTCCGCATCTGGAATCACCGCGGCGGAAACCAGTAAGCCCGGCCGCGCGGCGCGTGCGCCGACGGCAATGCGTGCGACCAGCGCGGAGAGCTGCTTGCGGCGCCAGTCGTCCCAGGCGTCGGCGTTGGTTACGTCGTCGCCGAGCGGAGCCTTTCGGCCGGTTTCTTCCTGGAACCGTTTACGCGATTTCGCGCCGTAGCCGAAGGACAGCCCGACGCCGAAGCGCGAGCCCGGCGCGAACGGCAGCGCGTCGGGGTAGCGCACGTAGTCGAGGTGGATGCCTGCGAGCTTCGGGTAGCGCGCGGCGAGTTCGCCGAAGGTGGCGGCGAGGCGCTCCGCGACGCCGGGCGCCGCGGGGTCGAGCCAGATCGCTGGCGTGCCCATTCGGTAGTAGCGGCGGTCGGGCTGCGGCACCTCGTACGCCGGGTAGTCGAGCAGCGAGCGGCCCTTGTGATCGACGATCACCGCGTCGCGGCCGAGCACGCTGAGAATCGGCGCCAGCGAGTTGGCGGAAAGGCTCAGCACGTTCACCCAGGCGTGGACCCGGATGCCGCGCGCGCCGGCTTTTTCGATGAGCGCGGCGAAGGGATCGACGCCCGCGTTCGCGGCGCGTGCCGCAGTGAACGGCGAGCTGTCGGCGAAGCGCGAGTTGAACCACGCGCGGCCACCGCGGTGGACCTGCACGAACAGATCCGTAACGCCGAGCGCACGCGCATCGGCCAGCAATAACTCGACGCGCTCGGGGTGCTCGAGAACGCGCTGTGAGCCTTCGCACAGCACCCACATCCCGCGCGGTGCGGGCGGCGCCGCGAATGCGCGCGGCGCGAGCGCAATCCAGAGCGCGGCCAGCGTAAACCTGAGAACTCGGCGCTGCGAGCGGGCGTCCATCACGGCGGCGGACCTTAGACGAGTTCTCGCGGCGAGCCCGAGCGCGTTGACATGAGAAGCTCGTCTCTCACACTGGCCGAAGCGGGGGACGAGATGCGGAGCGGGGGAAACAGCGCGCTGTTCGCGATCGCGCTGATTTGCGGCGCGACGGCGAGTGCGGCGCGAGCGGACACGCCGAGCGAGGTGGAGCTGCGCAGCGCGGGCCCCGCGCTGCGCGAGTCGATCGCGGCGCTCGAGGGCGACGCCGCGCGCGGGCGGGAGCTGCTCGCGCGAGTGGCGCTGCGCTTCCCGCTGAGTGCGGACCACGCGGCGCATCAGGCGCTGGCATCGTACGCGCGGCAGAACGAGCCGGCTTCGGTTGTGGAG
>JANNDT010000368.1:0-1768 GCA_031387905.1 Deltaproteobacteria bacterium | reverse complement strand
GGCCGCGCGCGCGTGCCGGGCCGCATGTTCCTCGGCATCGACTGGCGCAGCGGCGCGCTCGCGCCGCCCGGCGCAGACACCGCCGCAGTTCTCGTGGACTGGCTCGGCGCGGGCGCCGCGCGATGAAGCGGCTGCCGCTCGAAGGCGTGCGCATCGCGGATCTCACGATGATGTGGGCCGGCCCGTACGCGACGCGTGTGCTGGCCGAGATGGGTGCCGAGATCGTGAAGATCGAATCGCCGCGCGCCTGGGACAACGTGCGCACGCTGCTGCCGGTCGAGCACCCTGAGCCGTGGAACGCCAGCTTCTATTTCAACGATTATGCGCGCGACAAGAAGTCGCTGACGCTCGATCTCGCGCAGCCGCGCGGCCGCGAGTTGTTCCTCGCGTTCGTCGCGAAGTGCGACGTGGTGATCGAGAACTACCGCGCTGAGGTGCTCGACAAGCTCGGCGTCGGCTACGAAGTATTACGGGCCGCGCGCCCCGACGTGATCCTCGTCAGCATGGCGGGCTTCGGGAAGACCGGACCCGAGCGCGACCTCGTCGGCTTCGGCCCGATCGTCGAGATGATGGCGGGCCAAAGCTCGCTGGCGGGCTACGGCGATGACGGCATCCCGTACAAGACGGGCATCTCGTACGGCGACCCCGTTGGCGGGCTCGCAGCGGTGAGCGCGGTCGTGCTCGCGCTGATTCAGCGCCGCCGCACCAAGCGCGGCGTCTGGATCGACCTCGCGCAGCGCGAGACGATGGCCCAAATGGCGGGCGAGGCGTTCGCGGCGGCGTCACTGCGCGGCGAGCAGCCGACGCATTATGGAAATCGCCACCCCATCTGGGCGCCGCAGGGCGTGTATCCGGTAGCGGGCGACGACCAGTGGCTCGCGATCTCGGTGCGCGACGACGCCGAGTGGCGCGCGCTCGCGGGCGCGACCGGTGCCAGCGAGCTGGCGGACCTAACACTCGCCGAGCGGCACGCGCGCCACGACGAACTCGACACGCGCATCGCGGCGTGGTCGCAGCAACAAGATCCGCAGTCCGCGATGGAGCGATTGCAAGCGCTGCGCGTCCCCGCCGCGCGCGTGCTCGACACGAACGACATTCATTGGGACCCGCACTTGCTCGCGCGCGAAGCGTGGAACTTCCTCCCGCACCCGTGCCTGCAGCCGTGGCCGCAGCCCGCTTCGGCGTGGCGCCTTCAGGAAGCGAACCCGCAGCTACGCAACCCCGCGCCGCTGTTCGGCCAGCACAACCGCGAAATCCTGTGCGGGTTGTTGGGGCTGCCCGAGAGTGAACTCGCGGCGCTCGAAGCCGCGCAGGTGATCGGCAACGCCCCGATCGGCGCGAGAGTCGGCTGACGCGCGGGCGAAGATCCCATGCCCAACCCGCAGTCGGTAATTCTCCCGTCGCCCGGTTCCAGCGCGCTCGTCCTCGTGCTGCGCGTCCCCGAGCTCGCGCGCGACGGCGCCGACGCCGCGCGCGTCGCGCGCCTCGGTGCGAACGCGAAGCTCGCGAGAGGCATCGCCTTCGGCGCCGCGCTCTGGGATGCGGCGTCGCCCACGGCGCGGCCGCGTGGGCTGCATGCGTTCCGCGCGATCGAAGCTGGCGCGCAGCGCGCGCCCGCGACGCCCGGCGATTTGCTGCTGCAGGTCTGCTCGAAGCGCGCGGATCTGAACCTCGAACTCGCGCTGCGGCTGCGCACTGCGCTCGGTGCGCGCGCGGAAGTCGTCGAGGAGGTCGCGGGCTTTTCGTACCTCGATTCGCGCGATCTCAC
>JANNDT010000373.1:0-1998 GCA_031387905.1 Deltaproteobacteria bacterium | reverse complement strand
GATCGACCAGTCGAGGTCGGTCTCCGCGTTCCACTGCGCAGTCTTCCCTTTCTCGTAGAGGCTCCGCAGCTCGGCGACTTCGCTGCCGTACTCCCAGGTCCAGTTGACGGCGATGCCGACGTCTCCGTTCACGTGCGCGCGCAGCCGCGCGGCCTCGCGTTCGTCCGCGACCTCGACCACTTCGAAGGAACCGATCAGCTTGCGGTGCTCGGGCAGGAACTTGCTCACGACTTTTCTCCTTGGGAATGCGGGCGCATCCAACCGTGTTCGATGAGCGTCAGGATCTCGCGCTTGCGGCGCGCGATCGCTTCGGCGCTGAAAATTTCGCCGGCGAGTTTCTCGCCGAACTCGCCGGAGGCGAACGGGTAAACGACAGCGCCGATGAGGGTCTGAATCGCATCGGGCACCGAGATGGGCCGGAAGACGCCGGCCTCGATGCCGGCCGTAATCACTCGTGCAATTCGCGCGATCAAGCGATCGAGGCGCTGGTCGGCGGCGACGAGTTCGGGCGTTTCGGTGGGCGAGAGGTCGTCGTCTTCGAAGACGGTGCGGAGCAGGAGGCGCGCGGCGGGCGGATCCTCGGCCAGCGTGTCGACGAGGCCGACGACCGCGGCGGAGAGTTGCGCGCGCGGACCGCCGCTGGCTTCGAGCGCGCCGTGCATGCGCACTTCGATGCGCTCGATGACGCGGTCGAGCACCGCGCCATACAGGGAGGCCTTGGACGGGAAATGGTGGAAGAGCGACGACTTCCCGAGCCCGGCGGCGTCTGCCACCTCGCGCAGGCCGACGCCCGCGTAGCCGCGCTGCGCAAAGCGCGCTTCGGCGACGTCGAGGATCTTCTCGCGTGAGGTGGGATGCACGCTGCGGGGGCCTCACTGCTGGTATTTCGACCAATCGGTCGATTGAGCCCGCGCACTGTAGTCGACCGATCGGTCGGGCGGCAAGATCTTCCCCGAGATTCGACACATTTGGGGTCCGACCCCTTTTGGCTCGATTCGCCCTGCGGGGCACGCACGGGGCTTTCGCCCTGAGGCTCAGGGCGCGACGACCTCGACTTCGCCGTACTTCGCGAGCGGCTCGCGGAGCGCGTCCGCCGGGCCCACCACGACGATCGAGGCGCGCTCGGGATGGATCAGATCGAGCGCGGTTTGCGCGATCTGCGCCTCGGTGATTGCGCGCATGCGCGCCCGGTACGTGTCGAGCGTGTCGCGCGGCAGGCCGTACACGTCGAGGTCGAGCAGCGCCGAGAGCACGGCGCGCGAAGTTTCGAGCGCGAGCGGGAAGCTCCCGATGCGCAGGCGGCGCGCCATTTCGAGTTCCGCGCCCGCCGGCGGCTCGCTGCGCACGCGCTCGAGTTCCTCGAACGTGCTCGCGAGCAGCTTCCCGACTTCGGGCACACGCGTGAACGTGACGACCGCGAACGGCCCGGGCGCCGCGCGCTGCGAAAACTGCGCGGAGATTCCGTAGGTCAACCCCTCGGCGGCCCGAATGCGGGCCATCAACCGCGACGAGAAGCCGCCGCCGCCGAACGCCGTGATCAGCAGCTGCGCTTCGAGGCGCCGGTCGTCCGTGCGCGCGATGCCCTCGTGCCCGATCGCGACCTGCGCCTGCCCGAGTTCGGGACGGTCGACGATGACTACGCGGCGCTTCTCAGGGACGGGCGGCGGCGCCGGCATCGGCGCCAGCGGCGCACCGCGCCACGCGCCGAACGCTCGCTCGGCGCGCGCGCTGAAATCCGCGGCATCGATGTCGCCGGTGGCCCACAGGATCGCGCCCGCCGGCGTAACAACACGCGTGTGGAAGGCGCGCGCGTCGGCAGGCCCGAAGCGCGCGACGGTGGCGTCGACGCCGCCTGCGGGCGTGCCGAAGCGGTGCTCGCCGTAGAGCGCGCGCATGAGGTGCTGAGCCGCGAGCGCGGCGGGGTCATCCTTGGCTTGCGCGAGCGCAGCGCGCTGTTCGGCGACGGCGCGCTTCGCATCCGCCGCGTCGAAGCGCGGG
>JANNDT010000285.1:0-9009 GCA_031387905.1 Deltaproteobacteria bacterium | reverse complement strand
CGAAGCGCCTGCTCACATCACTTCTGCCCGATCCTCGGCCGGATCTGGATTGGCGTCATGCCCAATGAGCACTCCGCTCTGATCGGGCTCTCGAAGTACGCGCGCCTCGTGGAGTGGTTGATGACGCGGCCCCAAATCCAGGAAGAGGCGATCGCCCAGCTTGCGGAGCTGCTACAGGAAAAGATGCAGCCCGACGGCCTAGCAATCGTGATGGAGGCCGATCACTACTGCATGCAGTGGCGCGGCGTGAAGGACATGAACTCCAAAATGACTAACAGCATCATGCGGGGCTCGTTCTTGAAGGATCCAAATCTGCGCCGCGAGTTCCTTGCGCTCTTGGCGAATCGGAAGGGCTAGGAGAAACGAATGCTGACGCGTCTTCTGTACGCGAGCCGTGCTGTCGACGCCATCGACGACGATCTGCTCGACTCCATTCTCGCGTGCTCCCGTTCCCGCAACCCGGAGCACGGAATCACTGGCGTTCTGTGCATCTACCAAGGCGGCAACGTATTCCTGCAGGCACTCGAAGGAGCGCGTGTGGCGGTCAACGCGCTCTACACGAATATCGTCCGGGACCCGCGTAATCGCGATGTCACCCTGCTCGACTATGCCGAGATCAATGAACGGATGTTTGCCAGCTGGCGGATGGGCAGCGTCGACTTGGGGAAGGTCAACAAGAGCAGCATCCTTCGATACTCGGGAAGCGCCGTACTCGACCCGTTCTCGATGACCGGTCGAGCCGCGCTGTCCTTTCTGCAAGAGCTCAACGAATCGGCCGCGATCGTGAGTCACGACTGACCTGCGACTCTCGCTCACTCGTTCGGTCCAGTTCCGATATTCGTCGATCTCGAACGAGCGCATCGCAAATTTTCGTCAATCCGCACTCAGAGGACCCGAGACATGGCGAAGGCCAAGCATGCGACGCACGACACCGGAATCGCGACTGCTGAGCGCAAGGCGATCGCGTCACGTTTGTCGCACTTGCTCGCCGACACCTATGTGCTTTACCTGAAGACGCACAACTACCACTGGAACGTCACGGGCCCACAGTTCAACGACCTGCATGCGATGTTCATGGTCCAATACACCGAGTTGTGGAACTCCGTCGATTTGATCGCAGAGCGCATCCGGTCGTTGGGGCACTTTGCTCCAGGGTCCTACAAGTCGTTTGCCGAGTTGTCGTCCATCGACGAGGAAATCGGAGTTCCGCCCGCGATCAAGATGGTTGCGAATCTGCTCGACGGGCACGAGGCGGTCACGCGAACGTGCCGTCTGGCATTCCCCGTCGCCGAAAAAGCGGGTGACCAGGCGACGATAGATTTGCTGACCCAACGCATGCAGGTACACGAAAAGACCGCTTGGATGCTTCGGAGCTTGCTGGGGCGCTGAGTCTCCCGGACGGCTGCGTCCGAGCGTGCAAGTCGGCGTTTTCTGGGCTTCGCGTCCCGCCCGTTTCACCACGGGATCGGCTTGCGCGTCCAATCGAGAAAGCTCCCGGTGTCTTCAAGCGCGAGCGATCGAATGACCTGGATCAGTTTCTCCGCGGCGTCGCGCGCCGCGAGTACACGCCCCGGGGCCACGCCGCGCCGGAAGGGCGCGGACAAATCGGTCGACACGGTCCCGGGGTGCAGCGCGACGCAAGTCACGTTCGGCGCTCGACGACGGAACTCGATCGCGAGAGTCCGCGTGAACATGTTCAGTGCGGCCTTCGATGCTCGATAGCCGTACCACCCGCCGATTCGATTGTCTCCGATGCTTCCGACGCGCGCAGACAGGTTCACGAGCACGGCCGCCTCGTCGTGACAGAGCATGGAGACGAAGTGCCTCGCGACGAGTAGAGGCCCAACGGCATTCACTTCAAAGCTGCGCTCGAGCTGAGTCGGATCGACGTCCTCGAGCCGCTTCTCAGGCCGCATTCCGGCGCCATGAAGTACGCCCGCGCAGTTCACGAGCCAGTGGATGCGCGGTGTTGCTTCGGCGATCCGCGTCGCGGCCGCCGCGATCGAAGACTCGTCTTGGACATCGATGCGCTCGCAAACGAGACGCGCTCGATGTCGCGAGCGCAGAGAGCCGAGCCCCGAACTCGGGTCGGGATGCCTAGCTGTCGCGAACACGCGTCGCGTGTCGGGCAGTTCAAGCAGGGCCTCAACGAGTGCAAGCCCGAGCCCACGGCTCGCTCCCTGCACGACAGCGACGCATCCGCCCGAGTTCGTCACGATCAACTCTTCTCGACGCGAAAGCGCCCGGCTCGCTCGAATTTTGACTCGAGCTCGGGGACGGCGTGTGCGGCGCTTGGGGCGGCGGCGGTCGCATGGAACTCGCCGTGCCCGCCGGAGGGGAGATCGCACGAGCGTCGCTCTCCTGAAGAGCACTGTCGTTCTTCGACCTGCGGGAACGCGTAATCCTCAGCTCACGAGCCTGTCTCGCAGACGCCCTACTCTTCGTCGTCGCCTTGTAGGAATCTATTCCGCGCGATTAGGTAGGCAGCGGCAACGAAGGCGAATGTAACCGCCATCCCGGCAGCAAACAGATCGTGATCATTCACTTCGCTTCCCCACGAGCATGAGAGCGCCGGCCGAGCAGATTGAAGGCACCCAGATGCCGACGAAAAGGCCTCGCTCCCGATCCCCGGAGAACCAAAGCCAAACCGAGAGTAAGAAGGAAAGGCCGGCTGCCAGGAAGATCAGGGCCTTCGCCGCCCCATCGCCCGCTAACAAGCCGCGCTTGGGCTTCCGCTTCGGGCTGCTCAGGGATTCTGCCATCGTGTCTTTCCCTCTTCAGTTCGCGCGTTTTATAGCCGCATTGCGGGTGGCGAGCGAGGCCTGCTGCACAGCGGATTTCTCCGTCGCGCGGCCCCCGGCGTCCCGGATGCGGGTGCTGGTCGCGAACGATCGACTAGCAGTCGAAGTACAGCTCGAACTCGTGCGGGTGCGGGCGCATGCGCATCGGGTCGATGTCGTTTTCCTTCTTGTATGCGCACCACGACTCGATCAGGTCCTTGGTGAAGACGCCGCCTTGGAGCAGGAAGTCGTGATCGGCTTCGAGCTCGCGCACGGCCTCGTCGAGGCTGCCCGGCATGGTCGGAACACCTCTCGCTTCCTCGGCGGAGAGCGCGTAGATGTTCTTGTCGAGCGGGTCGCCGGGGTGGATCTTGTTGATGACGCCGTCGATGCCGGCCATCAGCATCGCTGCGAACGCGATGTACGGGTTGCAGGCCGGATCCGGGTACCGCACCTCGACGCGCTTCGCCTTCGGGCTCTGCGAGTAGGTCGGAATGCGGCACGACGCGGAGCGATTGCGCGACGAGTAGGCGAGGTTGACCGGCGCCTCGTAGCCCGGCACGAGCCGCTTGTACGAGTTCGTGGTCGGGTTCGTGAACGCCGCCAGCGCGCGCGAGTGCTTGAGAATCCCGCCGATGTACCAGAGCGCCATGTCGGAGAGGCCGGCGTAGCCATTGCCCGCGAACAGCGGCTTGCCGTCCTTCCAGAGCGACTGGTGCACGTGCATGCCCGAGCCGTTGTCCTTGAAGAGCGGCTTCGGCATGAAGGTCGCCGTCATGCCGTGCCGGCGCGCAACGTTCTTCACGACGTACTTGTACTTCATCAGCTTGTCGGCCATCGCGACGAGCGTGTCGAACTTCATGTCGATCTCGGCCTGGCCGGCAGTCGCCACCTCGTGGTGTTGCGTCTCGATCACGATGCCCATCTTCTCCATCTCGAGGCACATCTCGGTGCGGAGATCTTGTTGGGTGTCGTGCGGCGGCACCGGGAAGTAACCCTCCTTGTGCCGGATCTTGTACGCGAGGTTCGCGCCGTCTTCGTCGCGGCCGCTGTTCCAGGCCGCCTCATCGGAGTCGAGCTCGTAATAACCGTGGTTTACGCCGGTGCCGAACTTGGCGCTGTTGAACACGAAGAACTCCGCCTCGGGGCCGAAGAAGCTCGTGTCCGCGATCCCCGTCTGCTTGAGGAACAGTTCGGCCTTCTTGGCGATGTGGCGCGGGTCGCGGGCGTAGGGCTCGCGGGTCAGCGGCTCGACCACGTCGCAGATGAGGACCAGCGTCGGGTGCGCCAGGAACGGATCGATGAACGCGGTGTTCGGGTCGGGGATCATCAGCATGTCGCTCTCGTTGATCGCCTTCCAACCGCGGATCGACGAGCCGTCGAAGCCGTAGCCGTCTTCGAAGTTCGACTCTTCGAGCTGCGAGATCGGGTGCGAGCAGTGCTGCCACAGGCCGGGCGAGTCGATGATCCGGCAATCGACCATTACGACGTTGTTCTTCTTGGCGAACTCGAGAACCTGCTTGGGAGTCATGGTCGGGGGTCTTTCCTTTGGGCTCGCGCTGCGAGCGATGGGCGCGGGCGGCGAATCCGCTCCGCGGGAACTCGTGGGCTAGAGCGCCTCGTTGCCGCGCTCGCCGGTGCGAATGCGCACGGCCTCTTCGAGCGCGGTCACGAAGATCTTCCCGTCACCGATGCGGCCCGTGTTGGCGGCGCCCGCGATCGCCTCGACGACTTTGTCTACGAGCTCATCCGGGATCGCGATCTCGAGCTTGATCTTGGGCAGGAAGTCGACCACGTATTCGGCGCCGCGGTAGAGCTCGGTGTGGCCCTTCTGGCGACCGAAGCCTTTGACTTCCGTGACGGTCATGCCCTGAATCCCGATCTCGTGAAGCGCCTCTTTGACTTCGTCCAGCTTGAACGGCTTGATCACCGCTTCGATCTTCTTCATCGCGTCTCCTGTCGGGCTCCGGAGCGGCGGGACCCTATCACGAATCCACCGGCCGGAGCAGTCTGAACCACTGCGTTCCGCCGTCGGAGAGAGCAACTCGCGTGCCACTGCGCGAAGCGCCGTGCGAGTGCGCGAAAGCAGCCGATGTGCGCCCGAGTGTGCCGATGTGTGCCCGGGTGCTGGGCAGCGCGTGCTGAACTTCTGAGCACGCGCGTGCGCGAGATGTGCGCTGCGTGCGGCTTCGCGTTGGAACACGGCTTGCTCTGAGCGCGGGCTGGAGGCACTCCGAAATGGCGCTCGGACACGTGAACGCACCCGCTGCCGCTCGCCTCGAGCCCGGCGCACTCGACGAACTCTTCGAGAAGTTTTTCGCGACCGCCGCCGAGCAGCGCGGCAGCGCGCCGAACCTCACCGAGTGGGTCGACCTCGCCGAGGGTTGGCGCATCGTGCGCGCGCTGCGCGACGCCCGCGGCAACCGCGCCGCCGCCGCTCGCACGCTCGGCATCGGGCGACGCACGCTCTACACGAAGATGGAGAAACTCGGCATCACGCCGATGTTCTCGCTCTGGTAGCTGCCGCGCCGAGGGCGTTCGGGTCAGCGCGCCGACCCGATGCGCCTGTGTGCCGGCGGAGGCTTCCATGACGGCGGCGACCGCGGCGTCGATCTCGTCGCGGGCGCAGCGTAAGCGGCGCGCGGGCCTCGCTGCGCGAGATGTCAGCGCGCTGGCGGGAGCTTTCCGATCGCGTTCAGGCGCCCCTGGAGCGTGATTCGCTCGAGCGACTCGATCGGCAGGCTCGTGAGGAGTTCGATCCGGCGATCGAGCTCGGCGTAGGTTCGGCGGAAGAGCCAACGCTGCTCGTCGATCGGCCCCGCGAATGCGGCCGGGTCGGTCATTCCCCAAGCCGCGGTGATCGGGACTCCGGGCCAAATCGGGCACCCCTCGCGCGCGGCCGCGTCGCAGACCGTGAACACGAAGTCGAGCGGTGCCGCCCCCACGAACTCGTCCCAGCTCTTGCTGCGCCAGCCAGTTATTGGGTGCCCGCACTCCGCGAGCACTTCGAGCGCGAGCGGATGCACCTCGCCCTTCGGCTGGCTGCCGGCGCTGAGCGCCGCGAATCGACCCGCGCCCCGCCGCGCGAGAATGGCTTCGGCCAGAATGCTGCGTGCCGAGTTGCCGGTGCACAGGAAGAGCGTGCGATACGGGCCTCGTGCGGGACTCATGTGCCTGGCTCTCCAGGAGCGGGCGCGCGCCCGACCCAGCGGAAGAAAGCGACGGCGAGCGCGCCGCCAGCAAGCTGCGCCGCGAGAAACGCCGGCACGTCCGCGGGCCGAATCCCGGCAAACGTGTCGGTGAGTGCGCGCGCAAGGGTGACGGCGGGGTTCGCGAACGACGTCGAAGCCGTGAACCAATACGCCGCCGCGATGTAAGCGCCCACGGCGACTGGAACGAAGCGCGGCTGCCGTCGAGAGCAGCCGAAGATCACCGACACGAGACCGAAGGTCGCGACCCCCTCGCTCAGCGCCTGTCGCGCACCCGAGCGGTCGTGCGTGGAGAGCGTGAGCCATGGCTCGCCGAACATCCCGTGCGCCACGACGACACCGAGCAGCGCGCCAGCGACCTGGGCGACGAGGTAGCCGCCGGCTTCGCGCCAACTCATGCGCCCCTCGCAGGCGCTCGCGGCGGTGACGATCGGATTGAAGTGCGCGCCCGAGATCGACTCGAAGGCGAGGATCAAGGCGACGAGCGCCGCGCCTGTCGCGACGCTGTTGGCGAGGAGCGCGAGCCCGACGTTCCCGCCGGCGAGGCGCTCGCCCATGATGCCCGAGCCCACCACGGCAGCGAGCAGCAGGGCCGTGCCGACCCCCTCGGCGGCGAGCCGCCTCGGCGTGTTCACGAGCAAGCTCCGGGGCCGCGCGTGCGCCGCAGTCGCGCGACGTCCGCGCGCAGCGCGGCGCGCGCGCCGAAGGCGCGGACGATCGTGCGGAGGCTGCGTTCGCCGTCGATGCTCGGCTGGCGCGCGAGGCGGTAGTAGACCCACTTGCGATCGCGCCGATCTTCGACCACGCCAGCCGAGCGCAAGATCGCGAGATGGCGCGAGATGAATGGCTGCGAGACGCCCAGCGCCTCGTGCAGATGGCAGACACAGAGCTCGCCGTGTGACAGCAACGCGACGACGCGGAGACGCGTCTCGTCGCCGAGCGCCTTGTACAAGCGCGCCTCGGCTCGGACGTCGAGGCTACGCGGGCTCCGCTTCATATCGATATACGCAAGCTCATATGTGATGGGAGAGCAAGCTTTCTCTGCCGGCGCTATCGGGCTACGCGGCGGGGCTCCGCTCCGGCGCGCGGGTATGACCCAGAAGAGCTCTCGTTCCAGCCGTCGCCGTCGGTGACGTTGTGCACGGCGGTGACGGCCGGCGTCGCGCCCGCGAGATCACGAAACTCGGCATCGCGCCGCGCTTCTCGCTCTGGTAGTCGCAGCGAAATGAGGCGCAATGAAACGGGCGCAGACCGCGAGGTCTGCGCCCGTTTTGTCATGGCGAGATGCTCGACTAGAAACCGTAGAGCAGCTCCACGCCCGCGGTGACTTGGCTGTCGTCGTCCAACGCGCCGTCGTCGCCGGTGTAGAGCGTGCCGCTCTCGGTGAGCGCGTCGTAGCGGACTTCGCCGCGCAGAGTGAGGCCGCCGCCGAGCGCGTGGTCGACGGTGCCCGTGAGGCCCCAGATGCCGAAGTCGCTCCCCGCGTTGGGGTTCGTCTTCAGGTACTCGACGCGGCCCGAGATCCCGGTGGCCTCCGTGACCGCGTAGCGTGCCGCGCCCGAGATTCCGAAGCCGTCGAAATCGGCGAATGGACTCGCGCTGTTCTCGACCGAGAGGTAGTCGAAGTTCACGTAGGTCGAGACCTTCTCGCTCGGCGTCCAGCGCCCGATGAAGTCGAGGATCAGTTCCTTGTCGTTCTCGCTGGCGCCGCTCGGCGCGCGGCCCCACGTTCCGGCGAACGAGCCCGACACGGTCTCGCCCGCCGCGGAGAGCCCGAACAGCAGCGCCTTGTTGTTGTTCTTGTCGGCGTTCGTTGCGGGGAAGGCGCGCGTCTCGTCGACGAAGCCGAACGTCGCTGTAACAGGCCCGACGGGCGTCGAGGCGATCACTCCCGTGTGATTGATCGGCTGGAAGTAGTTGTAGACGTTGCCGCGCGTGATGTTCCAGTTGTCGCGCGAACTCGCGACTTCCGCACCGATCAACGTCGCGAACTTGCCGGCCTGCACCGTCACACCCTCGCCGAGCGGCGCGAGGTAGGTGACGTAGCCCTGATACAGATCGAAGTCGTTACCGGCGTCGCCGTCCAGATTGTCGTTCGAGAGAATCGAGGCGGTCTTGCCGTAGACGAACTCGGCCTTGAAGCCCGCGCGCTGCTCCGAGGAGACATCGCGTGAGAGCGTCAGCCACACCTGGTCGAGCGAGAAGCTGTTGCTGTCGGGATGGAGCAGATCGACCGGTGCGTTCGAGCCAGCGAGCGAGCCACCGTCGGGGTTGTTGAAGTTATAGAAGTAGCTGGCGGCGATGAAGCCGCCGACGTTCACGGAGTCAAGGAACGACGGCGGCGGCTCCGCAGCCACATCGGGCGTTGCGCTCGCGACGGACGCCGCGGTCGGGGCCTGCTTGGCGACCGCGAGTTCATCGCTCTGCGCGACGAGCCTCTGCTCGAGCTGTTCGATGCGCGCCTGCATCGCGGCGAAACGCGCATCGACGTCGTCTTCCTCGGCCGAAGCGGCGAGGGCATAACAAAACAGCGTGAGCAGCGAGAGGATGAAACGTGCCATCGAGAGACACCTCCGTGGAATGAGTTCCGCGGAGCGAAAAGCAAGCCGCGTGCCGAGTGGAAAGCTGCGCCTGCGGCGGCGCGACTCGGCAGCGCAGCGACTTGTTGGGTCGAAATCGGCGCAGGAGCGCTGCCCGCGGCGCGAGCGCGCGCTGCTCAGCCTCGCGGCGCGGGTGCGTGCGCGTCGAGCCAGGCGTAGCTGCGCGGGCAAAGCGCTCGCGCGCGCGGGCGCGCGGCGCGGAGCAGCGCGAAATCCGCGGCGCTATCGATGTCGAAGCCGGGCGCGAGCAGCTCGCTCGTGAATCCGAGCGCGTGCGCCGCGCTGCGCGTGTCTGCGAGCACGCTGCTCGTGCTCATCGCGTGCGCGAACAGCCCGGGCGCGAAACGGCGCAGCGCGGCGAGGTTGTAGCCGCCGTCGGGATCGGGGCTGAGCGCGACATCCGCGCGAGTGAGCGCGGCG
>JANNDT010000361.1:0-26506 GCA_031387905.1 Deltaproteobacteria bacterium | reverse complement strand
ATAAGACGTATCAGCGCCGACCTGATTGTCGTAGCCAAGCACTAAGGTGGTCTCGACGGCGGTCGTGCTCGGGTCGTCGCCGACGCGCGCCCCGGCGTTGATGAGCCGCACGGAATCGAGGCGAGCGCCACGCGCCTTGCGCAGTCGAATGTCCAGGAAGCGACCCGGCTGGATCTTGCCCGCCTTAGAGATGGCCACGATCGCGGTCGTGCCCATCTGCGTGACGAGCCCGGCGCACTTGCAGCCGCCGTTTGAGCGGAACCGAAGCATGCCGCCGCCGGCCAAGTTGATCGTCTTGATTCGGCCTGTCTTCGGAACCACATCGTCGGGCTTGTAAGCGACCGGTGTAACGCCCGATAGGCCCTCGAAGGTGATCGTCTCGGGCGTCTGGCCGAGCGAGGGCGACGCCAACAACACAGCCAGGACCAGCATCAAAACTCGCACAGGGGTTCCTCCGGAACGACAGGTTGTAGCGGCGTGGGGGTGAAAGTGTCACCGGTAGGCGCTGCTCGGGTCGCGTCGATGCGCCGAGAGTGCCCGCAAAATCGGCAGTTTTTCTGGGGCACACTGCGCGGCCTGAGGAGCCCCGACATGCTCACGATCAAGCAAGACGTCCCGAATGGTCGCATCGAAGGCGCGTGCGACGAACGCTTCGCCGAGTTAGCCCGCGAGTTCGCGCGCAACTTCGACGAGCGCGGCGAGGTGGGTGCGAGCGTGAGCCTCACACTCCGCGGTGAGAAGCTCGTCGACCTGTGGGGCGGAGCGGCTGATCCGGCGACGGGACGCGCCTGGGAGCGCGACACGGTGAGCATCGTGTTCTCGTGCACCAAGGGCGCGACGGCGCTGTGCGCGCACTTGCTCGCGTCGCGCGGGCAGCTCGACATCGAGGCGCCCGTCGCCGAGTACTGGCCCGAGTTCGCGCAGCGCGGCAAAGAGGGCGCGAGCGTGCGGATGATGCTCGACCACTCGGTGGGCGTGCCGGTGATCAAGGCGCCCGTGAAGCCCGGCGGCGCCTGCGAGTGGGACTACATGATCGGGCTGCTCGAAGCCGAGGAGCCGTTCTGGAGACCGGGAACGCGCAACGGCTACCACATGATCAACTTCGGCTGGACGGTCGGTGAGCTCGTGCGCCGCGTCAGCAACAAGTCGCTCGGCACGTTCTTCCGCGACGAGTTGGCGGCGCCGCTCGGCATCGACTTCTGGATCGGCACGCCCGAGGCGATCGAGCCGCGCGTCGCGCCGATGATCAATTACGTCGCGTCACCCGGCGAAGCGCCCGGCGAGTTCATGCTGAAAGTGCTGAAGGAACGCGAATCGATTCAGTCGCTCTCGCTGCTCAACACGGGCGGCTTCGACGCGAACTCACGCGCGGTGCACGCGGCGGAGATCGGCGGCGGCGGCGGCATCTCGAACGCGCGCGGCCTCGCGGGCTTGTACGCGCCGTTCGCATGCGGCGGCAAGCTCGGCGGAAAGACGTACGTCGACGCGACCACCCTCGCGCGCATGGGCGAAGTCTCGATGGCGACGCAGGAGGACGCGACGCTGCTGATCCCGACGCGCTTCGCGCTCGGCTTCATGAAGTCGATGGACAACCGCCGCCGTGCGCGCGGCGATCGCGACAGCGCGATCTTGTCCTCGGCCGCGTTCGGCCACGTCGGCGCGGGCGGCTCGATCGGCTTCGCCGACCCGCGCGAGGAACTCTCGTTCGGTTACTCGATGAACCGCATGGGCAAGGGCATCTTGCTGAACGAGCGCGGGCAAGCGCTGGTGGACGCCGCGTATCGCGCGCTCGGCTACACGACCAACGCGCCGGGCGTGTGGACCCGTGGCGCCTAATGGCTCTCGAAGTGATCGGCACCGGCTTCGGCCGCACGGGCACGCTCTCGCTGAAGCTCGCGCTCGAGCAGCTCGGCTTTGGGCGCTGTTACCACATGCTGGAGGTCGCGCAGAATGAAGGACACGCTGCGCTTTGGAGCGCGGCTGGCGACGGCGCGGCCACAGATTGGAGCGCGCTCTTCGCGGGCTACCGCGCGACGGTGGACTGGCCCTCGACCGCGTTTTGGCGCCAGATCGTGGACCACTTTCCGAGCGCAAAGGTGATTCACAGCGAGCGCCCCGCGCAGGCCTGGTACGAGAGCGTCGCCAACACGATCCATCAAGTGATGAAGCGCGGAACGCCGCCGGGCGCGCCGACGGCGATGCATGAGCAGCTCGAGATGGCGCGCAAGCTGATCCTGCGCGGCGTCTTCGACGATCGCTTCGAAGATCGCGCCCACGCGCTCGCGATCTACGAAGCGCATAATGCACGCGTGAAGCGCGAGATTCCGCGCGAGCGCCTGCTCGTCTACGAACCCGGTCAAGGCTGGGCGCCGCTCTGCAAATTCCTCGACGTCGCGGCGCCTGCGACGCCGTATCCGAGAGTCAACACGACCGAGGATTTCAGGGCTCGCATGAAGGGCTGAGCATGCCGCGACGTTTCAATCACATGGAGCTGACGCTGCCGAGAGGCGCGCTCGACGAGTCGCGCGGCGAGATCAAGGCGTTCTATGCCGACCTCTTCGAGTGGGACGCGCTCGACGTGCCGATCTTGAAGCAGACGGGCTTGTTACTGCGCAGCGACCCGGAGACGAGCCAGTTCATTCTCGTGACCGAGCAGCGCGTACACATCGCGTCGCCCGGCTTCGATCATCTCGGCATGCTGTGCGATTCGCGCGCCGAAGTGGATGCACTGCTCGCGAGAGCCAAGGACTGGCAGCGCCGCGACGCGCGCGTGGAGATCAAGGAATACGCGGATCTCGTCAGCGGGCCCGTGACGACGCACGCGTTCTACGTGCGTTACCTGCTGCCGATCTGGTTCGACGTGCAGGTGCTCGAGTACGCAGCCGGCGCCGAGCCCAAACGCCGCTGGAGTTACGGCGCGGCCTGAGCAGGCGCGGCTTCGGTCTTCTTCCACGGCACCACGTATTGGCCCCGTCAGCTTGGCTGCCGTCTTTGGCGGTCAGCGTGGCCGCGCCCACTTCCGTCGCGAAGTCTCCGCCCGTATGGATGACTTCCTTCGCAGTGAACTCCGCGCCGCCCGGGGCTGCGAACAGGCGACGATTGCGAGAGCGAGGGAACCGGCTGAGAGGTGCGCGCGAAGGCGAAGCTCCATTCTCATTCGACGCCGCCGCGTTACTTCTCCGCGCTGAGCCTGCGATACGCGAAGCCCGCCGCCGCTGCGCCGAGAATCGGCGCTAGCCAGAACAGCCAGAGCTGCGAGAGCGCCCAGCCGCCCACGAACAGCGCGGGGCCGGTCGAGCGCGCCGGGTTCACCGAGGTGTTCGTGACGGGGATGCTGATCAGGTGGATCAGCGTGAGACCGAGGCCGATCGCGATCGGCGCGAAGCCGGCAGGTGCGCGCGCATCGGTCGCGCCGAGGATGATCATCAGGAACATGAAGGTGAGCACCGCCTCGGCGACGAAGCCGGCCAGCATCGAGTAGCCGCCAGGCGAGTGTTCGCCGAAGCCGTTCGAGGCGAAGCCGGCGGAGACGTCGAAGCCCGCGGCGCCGCTCGCGATCACGTACAGCACGCCGGCGCCGGCGATTGCACCGAGCACCTGCGCCACGACGTAAGGCAGGAGCTGCGAACTCGGGTGCCGCCCGCCCACCACGAGGCCGACCGTCACGGCCGGGTTCAAGTGGCAGCCCGAGATGTGGCCGATCGCGTAGGCCATCGTGAGCACGGTGAGTCCGAAGGCGAACGACACGCCGAGCAGGCCGATGCCGACGCCGGGGAACGCAGCCGAGATGACCGCGCTGCCACAGCCGCCGAACACGAGCCAAGCGGTGCCGAGAAATTCCGCCGAAAGTTTGTTGCCGAGTGACATGAGAGTTCTCCTTAGGCGCATCCTACGCTCGCGCCGATGAGAGGCGCTCGCTGAAGTTGCTCGCATCTTGCCGGTCGCAGTTCTCGCCGAGCGCTGCGCGTCGAGATCCCCGCGGCTTCTGCCTTCGTGCATAATCCCAGCTTCGGCGGACGGAGAAGTTCAACGTGTCGCTCCACGACGACCTGACGCGAGAGATCCGCGAGAGCCCTTCCGGGCCCGAGATCGGTGCGCTCTTCGACCTCGATCAAACGCTCGTCGCCGGTTTCTCCGCGACCGCGTTTCTGCGCGAGCGCGTCACGTCGGGTCGCATCTCGCCCAAGGAGCTGAGCGACACGCTCGCCGGCGCGCTCTCGTTCGCGCTCGGCCGCACCGGGTTCTCAGGGATGCTCGCGGGCGTCGTGGCGACTTACCGTGGGCTCAGCGAATCGGTGATGCGCGAGCAGGCCGAGGAAGTGTTCGAGAAGCGGCTCGCGAAAGACATCTACCCCGAAGCGCGCGCCCTGGTGGAGGCGCACCGCGCCAAGGGCCACACGCTCGGGATCGTGTCGTCGGCGCTGACTTATCAGGTGGATCCGTTCGCCCGTGCGCTCGAGATTCCGCACGTGATGTGCACGCGGCTCGAAGTCGAGGACGGCGTGTTCACGGGCGAAGTGGTGAAGCCCACGTGCTGGCAGGAGGGCAAGCTCCACTACGCAAGGGTTCTCGCCGAGCGTGAGGGCTTCGATCTCGCGAACTCGTGGTTCTACACGGACAGCGCGGACGATCTGCCGCTGCTCGAAGCGGTTGCGAAGCCGCGCGCGGTGAACCCCGGCTCGCGGCTCGCCGGCATCGCGCGCAACCGTGGCTGGCCGATTCGCCGCTTCACGAGCCGCGGCCGCCCCGACGGCGAAGCCATCGCGCGCACCGCGCTCGCCTACGCGAGCGTGATCCCAAGCGTGCTCGTCGGCATGGGCGTCGGCTTCGCGAACCGCTCCCAGCGCGAGGGCGCGAACGTCGCGATCTCGGCGTGGTCGGAGCTCGCGACGGCGTTCGCCGGCATCGAGCTCGACGTGAAGGGCGAAGAGCACCTCTGGTCGCAGCGCCCGGCGGTGTTCGTGTTCAATCACCAGAGCGGCGTCGATGCGTTGCTCGTCGCCAAGTTGTTGCGCCGGGATTTCGCCGGAATCGCCAAGAAGGAACTTCGCAGCGTGCCGCTGCTCGGCCAGGCGTTCGAGTTCGCGGGCACCGTGTTCATCGATCGCAGCGATACGCAGAAGGCGATCGACGCGCTCGCGCCGGCGGTGCGCGCGCTCCAGGAGGGGCGCTCGATCGCGATCGCGCCCGAGGGCACGCGCTCGCGCACGCCGCGGCTCGGCCCGTTCAAGAAGGGCGCGTTCCATCTCGCGATGCAGGCGGGTGTGCCGATCGTGCCGATCGTGTTCAAGAACACGCTCGACGTGCTGCCGCGCGGCGCGATCGTGATGCGCCCGGCCAACGTCGAGGCGATCGTGCTGCCGCCGATCGACACTTCCGCCTGGACGCGCGAGACGCTCGACGCGGAGATCGAGGCGCTGCGCAAGAAGTATCTCGAAGTGTTAGGAAGCTGAGCCGATGCCGCTGCGCGTGTGCGTGCTCGGCGCGGGATCCTGGGGCACGAGCGTCGCGACACTCGCCTGCCGGAACGCGCCGACGCTGCTGTGGGCGCGGCGCGCCGAGACTGCGGACGAGATCAATCGCGAGCGCACAAACGAGCGCTATCTGCCGAACGCGAGACTGCCGCGCGCGCTGCGCGCCACCGCGTCGATCGAGGAGGCGGTGCGCGACGCTGACGTGATCGCGGTGGGCGTGCCCTCGCACGGGCAGCGCGCGGTGCTCGAAGAAGTGCGCAAGTTCATCCGGCCGTGGGTGCCGCTCGTGAGCCTCAGCAAGGGCCTCGAGCAGGGCACGCACCTGCGAATGACCGAGGTGATTCAGGAGCTGCTGCCGGGCCGGCGGGCGGGAGTTCTGACGGGCCCGAACCTCGCGCGCGAGATCATCGCCGGCTTCGCGGCGGCGAGCGTGATCGCGATCGACGACGAGATGATCGCGCGCCAACTCCAGGACGTGTTTCACAGCGGTCTGTTCCGCGTCTACACGAACCGCGACGTGATCGGCTGCGAGTTCGGCGGCGCGCTGAAGAACGTGATCGCAATCGCGGTCGGCATGGGCGACGGCCTCGGCGTCGGCGACAACACGCGCTCGGCAGTCATTACGCGCGGGCTCGCCGAGATGACGCGCCTCGGCGTCGCGCTCGGCGGCCGCGCGGAGACGTTCTCCGGACTCGCGGGCATGGGCGATCTCGTCGCCACCTGCGTGAGCCCGCAGAGCCGCAACCGCCACGTCGGCGAACAACTCGGCCGCGGGCGCAAGATCGAAGAGATCACGGCTGGCATGCACATGGTCGCGGAGGGCGTGAGGACCACGAAAGTGGTGCTCGAACTCGCCGAGCGCGTCGGCGTCGCGATGCCGATCGCGCGCGAGGTGCACGGCGTGCTCTACGAGGGGCGCACCGCGCAGGAGGCCTACCGCGGCCTGGTCCGTAACAAGCCTGGGGATGAGGGAGATCCGGGGTGATTCGGATGCCGCGAAGCGTATGTGGTGCGCTCGCGCTGACCCTGTGGGGCGCGGCGCTCGCGCACGCCGAGGAAGCCCCCGCGTGCTTGCCCGCCGACGTCTCGTTGCGCGTGCAGTTCGCCGAGCCGAAGCAACTCGCGAAGGCGTTGGCCGAGGTCGGCAAGCCGAGGCGAGGAGCAGCGAAACGCGAAGTACTCGCGCGCCTCTTCCGCGAAGCGGGCTGCGCCAGCGTCGAAGATCAAGGCGCCAGCGAGTTGCCCGAGCCGAATCTCGTTTGCCGCATCCCCGGTCGCACGAGTTCGACGATCGTCATCGGGGTGAGCCCTCAGGTCGACGGCTGGCCCGCCGCCGCACTGCTGCCCGAACTCGCTCGCATCGTCCTCGCAGAACCGCGCGAGCACTCCTACGTGTTTGCGGCCTTCTCGCGCTCAGCGCTGCTCACGCCAGGCGGCGCGCGCTCTTTCCGCGAGTCTCTGGGCGAGCACGAGCCGCCCGCAGTTTTCGTTCACTTCGGGCTGCTCGGCGCCGAGGCACCAATCATCGGCGCCGATACGAGCGACGAGCAGCGCTGCATCCTGAAATCCGTCGCGCGTGCGCTCGGAATCGAGCTGAAGGCGCTCCGCGATTGGGAGCGAGTCTACTACCCGTGCGGAGCGTTTTTCGCGACGACCTGCACCGGCCTCTCGGATCGCCGAGACCTCGACACCTTCGTTTTCTCGCGCACCGGCTCGGCGGTGGCCGGCGTTTATGGCGTGAAGGAAGAGCTCTCGCTCGGCTACGGGAAGCGGGGAGCGCCTCATTTCGATCCCGCGACGTTCGTGCAGGCGTACCGCGTGCTCTCGGCGTATCTCGCGGTGCTCGACCAAGCGCTCGTATCGAACGCGCCAGCGTCTGCTTCGGCCGCGGAGCCAGCCCCGACACTCTGACTATTGTCAGGCCACCGCAGGCTTCAAGCGATACCGGATCGGCAGGTGCTTGACGCCCGGCACGAGGTTCGAGCCGGTGCGCTCCGGCTTGCCCGTGAGTTCGATCTGCTCGATGCGCGGCAACAGTTCGCGGAACAGCGAACCCATCGTCTTGCGCGCCAGGTGCGAACCAATGCAGAAGTGCTCGCCAATGCCGAACGCGAGATGCGGATTCGGGTCGCGATCGAGACGCAGCTCGTCCGGCGCGTCGAAGACTTCCTCGTCGCGGTTCGCGGAGGCGTAGAACAGCACGAGCCGATCGCCTTGCTTGATGCGCTGCCCGCGCAGCACGGTGTCGCTGGCCGCGGTGCGCTGCATGTGGTTCACGGGCGTGACGTAGCGCAGCAGCTCGTCGATCGCGGTCTCCGCGAGCGCCGGGTTCTGGCGCCAGCGCGCGAGCTGGTCGGGGTTCTCGAGCAGCGCCAGCATGCCGCCGCCGATGCCGCCGCGCGTCGTCTCGTGGCCAGCCGTGAAAACGATTAGGGAGTATCCCATCGTTTCCATCATGCCCATGGGCTCGCCGTCGACGCGCGCGTTCGCGATCACGCTGGCGAGGTCGTTGCCCGGTTGCGCGCGCCGGCTCTCTACGATCTTGTTGAAGTAGTTGAAGAAATCGAGGCCGAGCGCGCGCATGTTGGCCTCGCGCTCGGCGAGCGTGCTCATGCCGCCGCGCTGGAACTCGGGATCCTCCGCGCCGAACAGCTCGTTCGTCAGGCGCAGGATGAACGGCTGGTCGGACGGCGGAACGCCGAGGATGTGCGCGAGCACCTTCAGCGGGTGAAGCGACGCGATGTCGGTGATGAAATCGCACTCGCCTTCGCGGCCGAGCGAATCCACCAGCGCGCGCGCAGAGACGTCGACGATCTCGTCGAGCCGCTTGAGCCCGCGCGGCGTGAACCACGGGCTCGCGACCTTTCGGTACTTGCGATGATCCGGCTGGTCCATGTTGATGATCGTGCGCATCACCATGAAGCCGCCTTCGCGTTGGCGGCGCGCTTGTTCCTCGCGGACCAGCGTCATGCCGGGCGCATTCAGGAAGATCTCAGGCTGCTTCGAGACTTCGATGATGTCGGCGTGCTTGGTGATCGCCCAGAACGATTGCCAGCTCTCGGGCTCGAGGAACGCGACCGGCGCCTCCCGGCGCAGCTGCTTCCACTCGGCGTGCGGATAGCCGCGCTCCATGTAGCTGCGCGGTTCGACGAGGTGCGCGGGATCAATCGACATCGGGTTCCTCTCAGAGTTCGCGCAGGATGCAGACAAACGGCGCGCGTGGCCACGCTTCGCAGTAGGGTTTTCGTGCATGGCTGACGACGCACACCTCTCTCCCGCGCTCGCCGAGCGCGTGCTCGCAAGGCTCGGCTTTGCAGCTGCGCCTGCGGCGGATCGCGCGGGGCTCGCTGTGCTGTATGCGGCGTGGTGCCGCAGCGTGCCCTTCGACAACGTGCGCAAGCTGATTCACCTGCGGGCAGGCGACAGCGGCCCGTTGCCCGGCGACACGCCCGAAGATTTCTTCACGGCCTGGCTCGCGCACGGAACGGGCGGGACTTGTTGGGCGAACGCGGGCGCGCTGTGCGCGCTGCTCGAGGCGCTCGGCTTCGAAGCAAAGCGCGGCATCTCGACGATGCTCGTCGCGCCGAATCTTCCGCCGAATCACGGGACCGTTTCGGTGAAGCTCGAGAGCGAGACGTGGCTGGTCGACGGCGCGATCCAGCATGGCGAGCCGCTGCTGCTCGATGCATTGCGCGAGACGCAGATCGCGCATCCGGCCTGGGGCGTGCGCGTTCAGCCCGAGCGCGAGAAGTGGATCGTGCACTGGCGTTCGCCGTTCACGCTGCAGCCGCTCGACTTCCGGATCGATTCCCTGGCCGGCGACGCCGCCACTTACCGAACGCTTCATGAGGCAACGCGCGGCTGGAGTCCGTTCAACTTCGGCTTGATGCTGCGCGTGCATCGAAACGGCGGCCTGCTCGCTGCCGCGGGTGGCGACCGCGTCGTGATCGACGCGGCCGGCGCCGTCGCTCGTGCGCCGCTTACCGGCGAGGCGCGACGGCGTTTCCTGGTGGAAGAAGCAGGCATCAGCGAGCAACTGGCTGCGCGCGTGCCGGCTGACCTGCCGTTGCCGCCGCCGCCCGGCAGCCGCACGGCGCTGGCGGACGCGGAGCGCGCGAGTCGTTAGGGCTGCGGCGCCGCGATCAGCGGCAGCGTCGCGAGCCTCCGTACGAAAATGCTCGGCACATGGCGGGGCGGCCGCGCCGGGTCGAGCGCGAAGCCGCGCGTGGCCCCGAGCAGTTCCTCGAGCGCGATGCGCGCTTCGAGACGCGCCAGCGCTGCGCCGACGCAGAAGTGCACGCCGCGCCCGAACGCGAGGTGATCGCGCGGGTGCGCGCGCGTGAGGTCGAGTTCGTCGGCGCGCGGGGTCGCGGCCTCGTCGCGGTTCGCTGAAGCCCACAGCAGCGCCGCGCGCGAGCCCGCGGGCAGCGTGACGCCGCCGAGCTGCGCGCTGCGCGTCAGCGCGCGGTAGTGAAACCGAAACGGCGGCTCGAGCCGTAACACTTCCTCCAGAAACGCGGGGATCGCCTCCGGCCGCGCGCGCAGCTCGACTTGAAGAGCAGGGCGCTCGGCGAGCATTCGCGCAGCGCTGCCGATCAGACTCGCGGTCGATTCGCCGCCCGCGCCCACGAGGATCACGGCGATGCCGAGCGCCGCTCGCTCCGCCATCTCGCCGCGCTCGATAGTGCGAAGCAGGGCATCGAGGAGCGGTGCGCTTGCTCGCAGCGCGGCGTCGCCGCGCGCGCCTGAGAAGTGGCGCGCGAGGTAGGCCGCGTGCTCGGCCGACACCGCCGCGAGCGCGCCGAGTTCCGCGTGCGTCACGGTGCCCGCCAGCATCGCGCCGCCTTGCATCGCCCAGAGCTGGATGCGCGCGAGGTCGGCCGCGGGAATCCCCAACAAGTGCGAGATCACTTCGCTCGGCAGCGGGTCGCCGACGAGCGCCACGTAATCACCGCCATGCTCGGCCCACGCGCGCGTTCGCGCCCGCGCGAGCTCGCGGACCCACGGTTCGAGCCGCGCTACGCGCAGCGCGGTGAGCGCGGGTTGCACCACGCGCCGGTGTGACGCGTGCGCTGGGTCGTCCGCGGTCGCGAGCACATCGGTCGAATCGCCAACTCCGGTCATGTCGAAGACGGCGGGTTTTCCATCGGGGCCGGTCACCAGCAAGCCGGTCAGGCGGCTCGAGAACTCCTCGGTTCGCTCGAGCGCCTCCTCTACCAACGCCGCCGTCGCGACCAGGAACACGCCGCTCGATCCCACTTCTACGACGGGGGCTTCACGGCGCAGTTGCGCGAAGAATGCGTACGGCTGCTCCAGTACGGCGGGGTCGAAGAGCGCGAGCGCGGCCTCGGCGGGCGTCATGACCCCGAGCGTGCCCCAGCGAGCGCCCATTCACCTCGGGCTTGACAATTCATGAGTTTGGGAATAAATTCCCAAATACGACAGCGAAGGAGGCCGAACAGCGGCCTCGCAGCGCTCCTCAACTCGAACTCAAAGACAAGGAAGCCCCCCATGAAGACCCTCCGAAGCCCCCTCGCTCTCACACTCGCGCTGGCGATGCTGTTCGCCTTCGCATTCCCCTCGGCGTCGTTCGCCAAGGACAAGCTGCGCATTCGCGCCGACCTCGTGAACACCGGCGCCGAGCCCGATGCGGCCGGCAAGGCAGAGTTCCGCATCAAGAAGAAGAACCGCATGCGCTTCAAGGTCGAGGCCGAAGACCTGACGCCGGCGAACTACGACGTGGTCGTGGACGGCGTGGTGCGCGGCGTGCTCGACGTTCGCATGCAGCCGGACGGCGACGTGGAAGGCGAGATCGAGTTCGACAGCAAGCGCCAGAGCGGTCACGTGCCGCTCAGTTTCGACCCGCGCGGCAAGCTGGTGACCGTGGAGCGCGCCGGGACGGTGTATCTGCAAGTCGTGTTTCCCAACCAGTAATCACTCGCAGCGCCGGCTCGGGGCTGCCCCATCTGTGGGCAGCCCCGATTGGCGCCAGAACGAGCCAACCAACCGTCATGCAAGACCGCCCCGCACTCGCAGCTGCCGTTCGCAGCGTGTTGCGGCCGCTCGTGCGGATCTTGCTCCGTAACAACGTCGACCTGTGGACGCTGGTCGAGTACGCGAAGCAGATCTACGTGGACGTCGCTTCCAAAGAGTTCGGCATGCCCGGCCGCCAGCCCAGCGTCTCGCGCGTCTCGCTGCTCACCGGCTTGACGCGCAAGGAAGTAAGCCGGCTCTGGGACGGCGGCGATGCCGCGGGCGTCGATTCAGCGCGTTACAACCGCGCCGCGAACGTCGTGACGGGCTGGATTCGCGCGCCGGGTTTCCAGAACGCGGCAGGCGAGCCACTCGAGTTGGCGATCGACGGCCCGCGCCGCTCCTTCAGCCAGCTCGTGCGCCGTTTCGGCGCGGACATCACGCCGCGTGCGCTGCTCGATGAACTCACGCAAGCGGGCGCGGTGGAACGCACTGCGTCGAATCGCCTCAAACTCGTCACACGCGGTTACGTGCCGCGCACCGATGATGCCGAGAAGCTCGGAATCCTCGGCGCGGACGTTGCAGACCTGATCTCGACCGTGGACCACAACATCGTGCACCCGCCCGAGAGAGCGTTCTTCCAGCGCAAGGTCGCCTACGACAATTTGGTCGCGGCGTGTTTGCCCGAGCTGCGCGATCGCGCGGCGCGCCGCGGGCAGACGCTGCTCGAAGCGCTCGACGAGTTCATGGCCGCGAACGATCGCGATGCGAATCCGAGCGTCGAAGGTGAAGGCCGTCACCGCGCTGTGATTGGGATTTATTACTACGAAGAGCCCGCTGTTCCTGCGGACTCGGAGGGGAACGACGATGCGTAAGTTCATCGCGCTCGCGCTGGTACTGGCGGTCGCGCTCGGCTGCGGCGCTGCTGGCAGCTTGGCCGGCGGAGGCATCGGCGGCAGCGGGCTCTCGTCCGGCTCGATCACCGGCTTCGGCAGCATCTTCGTCACCGGCACCGAGTACGACACCGGCACGGCGGCGGTCACGCTCGAGCGTGTCGTCCGCCCGGCCTCGGCGCTACGCGTCGGCATGGTGGTCGTGGTCGAGGGTGAGCGCGCGGCGACCGGCGCGACCGGCACCGCGCAGACGGTCACCTACGACGACGAGATCGAGGGCCCGATCAGCGCGATCACGATCGTGAGCATCGACGAGAAGCGGCTCGCGATCCTTGGCCAGACCGTAACAATCGAGCGCAACGTGACGCGCTTCGACGCGAGCGGCGCGGCGGTCGCGCCCACGTTCGACACGATCGCGCTGAACGATCTCGTCGAAGTGAGCGGCTTCCGGCGAGCGGCCGACATCCAGGCCACCTACGTCGAGAAGAAGGGCGTTGCTGGCGCGACGCCGGCCGTCGAGCTCAAAGGCACAGTCAGCGGCGTTGCGGGCATGAGCTTCATGCTCGGCACGATTCTCGTGAACTGGAACAACACCACGACGCTCGCGAACCTGCCGAGCGGCGGGCCGACCAACGGCGACTTCGTCGAGGTCGAGGGCACGCTCAGCAACGCCAGCACCGTCCAGGCCTCGCGCATCGAGCGCGAGACCGTCTTCAGCGGCAACGTCGACGACTTCGAGATCGAAGGCGCGGTCACGCAGTTCAGCTCGCTCTCGAGCTTCCGCGTCGATGGCCAGCTCGTGAATGCGGGCGGCGCCGGCGTTCAGTTCGAGCCCGCGAACTCGGCGTTCGTGCGCGACGGCGCGCGCGTCGAGGTCGAGGGTGCGCTGGTGAACGGCACCGTCATCGCGGAGAAGGTGAAGCAGCGCGACGGCGAGGCGCGCGTGTACGCCGAGATCGCGAACGCGGCGGACATCAACGTCGCGAATGGCACGCTGCGGCTGCTCGGCATCCTGATTCGCATCGACGCGGCCACGGAGTTCGAGGACGACTTGTTGGGCACCCCGAACTTCGACCTGGGAGACATGATCGCGGGCGACTTCCTCGAAGTGCGCGGCGTCGAGGACGGCGCGGGGGGCGTCATCGCGACCGAGGTCTCGCGCGATTCCGCCGACGACGTGCGCCTGCGCGGCAGCGTGAGCGCGATCGACTCGGTGCTGCCGGGCCGCTCCGTCACGATCCTCGGCGTCGTGGTGCCAACCGACGCGAACACGTCGTTCAACGGCTTCTCCGGCTCGGTGAACGACGAGAACGACTTCTACGCCGCAGTGCAGGTGGGCGACCTGCTCGACGTGAAAGATGACCAGGACGGCGACGAAAGTGCGATCGACGTTGCAGATGAGATCGAGTTCGACGCGCCGTAAGCGGTTCCCCGATCGAGAACCCGTTGGGCAGGCGCGGCCGTCTGCCGATGAGGAACAAACCCATGAGCACCCCCTCCGCGAAACATCTCCAGGCTTGGGCGCCGCGCGCGCGCGCGAGCGCGCAGGACGCCGCGCGCATCGCCAATGCTCCCCGCGCGTACTCCACGCGCCGCGTGCGTGGCGACCGATTGCGCGCGCTGCGCACGGATCTCGCGCCGAAGAGCGGCGATCTCGTGCTCGCGCGCGTCGCGAAGCTCGGCCAGCACTTCCGGCTGCATCTTCCGAACGGGCGCAGCCGGCAACTCTGGGTCGACGACGAGATCGTCGTCGCTTACGCCGATCGCTACGCGCCCAGCCAGTATGAGGCGCACATTCCGCGCGACCTCGGGCCGTGTCATCTCGCCGCCAGCGGCGGCATCGCGGCCTGCGTGGTCGTCAGCAACACGAAGCTCGGCAAGCGACCCACGGAGATCGAGCCGATCGGCTTGATCTGCGCCGACTCGGAATCGCCCGCGCTGAATCTCGCGGATTTCGCGCTGGCGCCGGCGCCGAACGCGGAGCGCCTAATGACGACGCTCGCGGTAGTGGGCTCCGCAATGGACTCCGGCAAGACGAGCGCGCTCGCGCATCTCGCGAAGGGCATCTCGCGGCTCGGCGTGCGCGTGGGCTATGCGAAGCTCACCGGCACTGCGGCGGGCGGCGACCCGTGGCTGCTCGTGGATGCGGGCGCCGATCCCGTGCTCGATTTCACCGATCTGGGCTTCGCCTCGACCTACCGCATCGCGCTCCCCGAGCTCGAGCGCGTCTGCGAGCAGCTCGTGCTGCAGCTACAGCGCGCGGGCGCGGAGGTCGCGCTGCTCGAAATCGCGGACGGGCTCTTTCAGCCCGAGACGGCGGCGCTGCTCGCGAGCCCGCGCGTGCGCCCGCTCATCGACGGCATGCTGTATGCCGCCGTGGATGCGCTCGGCGCGGCTCACGGCGCCGACCTGATCCACGCGTGCGGGCATCGCCTGCTCGGCCTGACAGGCATGTTGGCCGCCGCGCCGCTGCTGGTGCGCGAAGCCCAGTGCGCGACGGATCTGCCCGTGTACGACCGCAGCGAACTCGCCGACGCCTCGGTGGCGGCGAAGCTGCTCGCCGCCGCGCGCGAGCGACTGTCGTGAGCGCGCTGCAGCTGCGCGGCCGCATTCTGCGCGCGCGCACGCGCGACGCGTTCGCGCTCGAATACTCGACGTATTGCCCCACGAGCGCCGGAGCGGACGCGCCGCTGCTCGTGGCGGTGCACGGCTACTCGCGCAACGCGATGGAGCAGGCCGAGCGCTTCGCGCCGCTGTGCGAGAGCGCGGGCATCGTGCTCGCCGCGCCGCACTTCGACGTGAGCGCGTTTCCTGATTACCAGCGCCTCGGCTCACGCGGCGCGCGCGCAGATCTCGCGCTCGACGCGTTGATCGCCGAGTTGCGCGCATCGCTCGGCTGCCTGCTCGGGCGCGTCTCGCTGTTCGGGTTCTCGGGCGGCGGCCAGTTCGCGCACCGCTACCTAATGGCTCACCCGAAGCGCGTGACCAGCGCCGTAGTCGCCGCGCCGGGCTGGTTCACGTTCCCCGAGCGCGAGCACGCTTTCCCGTACGGCACGCGCGGCGCGCGCAAACCGCTCGGTGTGCGCATGCGCGCCGAGGCCTTTCTGCGCGTGCCGGTGCTCGTCGCGGTGGGCGAGCGCGACGACGACCCGCAATCCGAACACCTGCGCCACTCGCGCGCGCTCGACACCCAGCAGGGCACGAACCGGCTCGAGCGCGCGACGCGCTGGGTGCGCGCGATGCAAGACGCCGCTGCGGCGATCGGCTTCCCGCCGCGCGTCCGGCTCGCGCTCGTGCCGAACGCTGGCCACTCCTTCGCCGAGTGCATGGACAACGGCCTCGGCGAACTCGTGCTCGAGCATGTCGTCGGCGCGCCAGTAGCGAGTCCCGCCGTGCGCAAACGCCTCATCGCGCTCCCCTGAGCGCCGCCGCCTCTCTATCAACTATTATGGAGACTCCCGTGAAACTCTCACTTCGCTTGGGCATGGCTCTGGCTTGTTCGCTCTCGCTCGCGAACGCGGCGCTGGCGGACGTCGATGTCGATGTCTCCGCCGACAGAGGCCTGCGCTTCCGCTTCAAGGAGGCGGACACCACGATTCATCTCGGTGGCCGGCTGCACCTCGACTACGCGTTCTTCGACGACGACCTGACGCCGATCGACGACGACTTCAACCTGCGCAGGGCGCGGCCGGTGATCGAAGGCGAGTTCGGCAACGACTGGAAAGCGAAGCTCGAGTACGACGCTTCGGCGGGCAAGAAGGGTTTGCGCGCGGCGTGGATCGCGTGGGACGGCATCGACCACCTGAAGGTGCGCCTCGGCAATCAGACCCTCCCGTTCGGGCTCGAGGAACAAGAGAGTTCGAACGACATCGTCTTCAACGAGCGCTCGCTCGCGTCCGCGCTCGCGCCTTCCTTCGGTACCGGGCTCGCGGTCTCCGGCGACGGGCGCTTGATCGGCAAGAGCCGTTTCACGCTCGCCGGCGGCGTCTACATCGAGCCGTTCGGCGACAGCGACTATGACCGCCACCGCAGCGACCACCTCGGCTTCGCAGGGCGTGCGACGTTCGCTCCGATCGTCCGCAAGCGGGCCGTCGTGCAGTTCGGCGCCTCGTTCGACTACCGCGACATCGGCGGCGACAACGGCTGGCGCGTGTCCCGCAGGCCGGAGTCGGCCGTCGCACCCTCGCTGATCGGCGGGACCCTTGCGAGCATCGCGACCACCACCACAGTTGGCGTCGAGGGCGCTGCGATGTACGGCCCGGTGCTGTTCGCGGGCGAGTACCTGATGACGGGCGTCGATCGCCAGAGCAGCAGCCTGCTCTCGAACGCAGACTTCGATGGCGCCTACGCGCAGCTCAGCTGGGTCGTTACGGGCGAGCGCCACCACTACTCGAAGAGCCTCGCGACCTTTGGCGGTGTCCGGCCTCGCAGCGACTGGGGCGCCGTGGAAGTGGCTGTGCGCTGGAGCACGCTCGACCTCACAGATTCGGGCGTGACGGGCGGCGAGGAGGACAACATCACGGTCGGCGTGAACTGGTGGATTCGCGAGAACGCGCGCTTGATGTTCAACTACGTGAACGTCAACTCGCGCGTCTCGGGGACGCTGTTATCGGATGATCCGCAGATCTTCGCGCTGCGCTTCGTGTACGACCTCTAACCGGATGCGTGCGCGAGCGAGCCGGCCGAGGAGATGAGCGTGAGCTTCCCGCGCGTCATTACCGGCCGGCGCCGCGCGCTCGTCGCGCAGCTCGTCGCGAACGGAATCGCGCAGGCGGGCGCGGCGCTCGCTGGCGCGCGGGCGCTGCACGCCGCGCTCACCGCAGATCTCGCCAGCGCGCTCGTGCTCGGCATTCTCGCCGCTTCGGGCGCCGCGCTCGCGGCGCTGCGCATCCACGCCGCGGGTGTCGCCGAGCGCCTCGGGCAGGATTACGTCACGCGCGTGCGGCTGCGCATCTTCGAGGCCGTCGCCGCGCGGCCCGCACGCGGGGTGCAGAACCGCGCCGGCGTGACGATGGCGCGCGTGATCGGCGATCTCTCCTCGTTGCGCAGCTGGGTGAGCGCGGGCATCGCGCGCAGCATCGTCGCGGGGGTCACGATCTTCGCGGCGTTGGGCGTTTTGGCGATCGCACGTCCCGCAGCGTCGCTCGCGCTCGCCGGGATCGCGCTTGGCTGTGCGCTCGCGGCCACCGCGCTAGCGCCGCTGCTGCGCGCGCGCGTGCGCGAGGCGCGCCGCCGCCGCGGGCGGCTCGCGAATAACCTCGGCGAGAAGCTGCTCGCCTCGAACACCGTGCGGCAACTCGGCCGCACCGAGCTGGAGCTCGCCCGCGTGCGCACGCACAGTGGCTGGCTGCGCGATTCGCTCGTGCGCCGCGCGCGCGTCGCCGAGGCGATGACCACGCTGCCGGAGTTCACGACGCCGCTCGCGCTCGCACTCTGGATCGTGCTGCGCGGCGCTGGCCACGCGGGCGAGCTGGCCGGCGGCGTGCTCATGCTCGGCGTGCTCGGCGGCGCGCTGCGCGATCTTGCCCGCGCGTTCGAGTACCGCATCGCATTCGAGGAGGGGCGCCGCCGCATCGCCGAGTTGCTCGATGCCCCGCGGCTCACCGAGAAACGGCGCCCGCGCACGCTGCCCGGAAGCGGGCCTCTCGCGCTCGAGTTCAGAGGCGTCTCGGTAGAGGGTGCTCTGCGCGACGTCAACGTTGCGGCGAAACCCGGCGAGCGCGTGCTCATCACGGGCGCCGCGGGCGCGGGCAAGTCGACGCTCTTGGCGCTTGCGGCGCGCCTGCTCGACCCGGGCGAAGGCGAGGTGCTGCTCGGCGACGCAAAGCTGCGCTCGCTCGCGCTCGACGCCGTGCACGAAGCGGTGCAGCTCGTCTCGCCCGAGCTGCCGCTCCTGCGCGGCAGCGTCGCTGAGAACGTGAGCTACGGCGCCGAGGAAGACGACGCGGAGTGGGTCCTCGAGGTCGCGGCCGCGTGCGGACTCGCGGACGACGCCGCGTTGCCGGAAGGCCTCGCGACCCGAGTCGAAGAGCGAGGCGCGAATCTTTCGGCGGGCCTGCGCGCGCGCATCGCGCTCGCCCGCGCGGTCGCGCTGCGCCCGCGCGCGCTGCTCGTGGACGACGCCACGTTCGCGCTCGACGCCGATGCCGCCGCCGCGCTGCGCCGCGCGTGCGAGCTGCATCCGATGACGGTGCTCGCAGTCGGGCCGGAGGCCAGCGCGATGCTGGCGTTCGATCGCCAGTGGCAGATCGAAGGCGGCGCTGCGCGTGAAGTGCAGCGCTGACGAGTGCTTACTCTGCGGCCAATCCCAGCATCACCACCGCCATCCGCACAGGTCTCCCGGACTTGTTACGCCACGCGTGGTTCGTGCCGCGCTGCACGACGCAATCGCCGCGCTTGGAGACGTTCTGTGCCTTCAGGTATTGCGCGACGCTGGCGTCGCCGGGCAGCTCGAACACGCGCCACGTCGTTGCGCCCGGCAGCGGTTCGCGGCGCGCGGCGCGCTCGCCCACGGCTCCGCGAACTGCGGAGCCGCGTCCGCGACGCTCTCGAAGTACGACTTGCCGTCCGCGCCAACCGCGGTGACCACGCGCTTCATCGGGGTGTCACGGCGTGCGCGCCCACTCAGAGCGATGCGTACGCCGCCGCGAGCAGGCGGCGCGGGCGCGGGTCGACGAGCCAGGCGCCGGTGTGCATCAGGTTCATCGCGTAGCCGAACGAGAGCCGGTGCTCGGGATCGGCGTGGCTATAGGAGCCGCCCGCGCCGCCGTGGCCGAAGGCGCGCGAGTTCGGGCCGAGCGGTTCGTTCGGCGCGGGCAGGAAGAAGCCGAGCGCGATGCGCGTATCCAGCGGCAGCACCTCGTCGTGGCCATTCACCTGCTCGGTGCGCGCGCGCTCGATCGCTTCGCGCGAGAGCAGCGTCACGCCGAAGGCGGTGCCGCCGTTCGCGAGCGGCGCGTAGATGCGCGCGAGCGAGTGCGCGTTCGAGTGGCCGTTCGCGCCAGGAATCTCGGCGCCGCGCCAGGCGCGCGTGTTCACCAGCCCGGGCGCGAGCGCGGGCGGGTTGCCGAACGCCTTGGCGAGCAGGCTCTCCGGGTTCTCCATAATTGTTTTCACGAGATCGAAGCTGACGCCAGCCTGCGGCGGGTGAATGGGGCCTTGCACGAGCGGCGCCACGCGCGCGTCGAGCTCCGGCCCGAAGCCGATCTCGAACGTCGCGCCGAGCGGCCTCGCGATTTCCTCGCGCACCACGTCGCCGAGCTTTTTCCCGCGCACGCGCCGCACGATCTCGCCGTTCAGCCAGCCGAAGGTCAGCGCGTGATAACCGTGCGCCTTGCCCGGCTCCCACCAGGGTTCCTGCGCGGCGAGCGCGCTCGTCATCGCGTACCAGTCGTAGAGCGCCTCCATCGGCAGCGGCTTCTTCACCGCCGCGAGCCCGGCTTCGTGCGAGAGCAGGTACCGCACCGGCAAGTTCGCCTTGCCCGCCTGCGCGAACTCAGGCCAATAGCGCGCGACCGGCGCGTCGAGATCGACTTTGCCTTCGTCGACGAGCCGGTGCAGCGCGAGCGCCGTAATGCCTTTGGTGGTGGAGTAGACGTTCACGAGCGTGTCGTGCTCGAAGGGCTTTGTGCGCTCAGCGTCCTGATGACCGGCCCACAGGTCCACGACGAGTTCGCCCTCGAGGGTGAGCGCGACGCCCGCGCCGAGTTCGTTGCCGTCCGCGAACTCCTTGGCGAACGCGTCTTTCACGCGCGCGAGCTTCGGGTGGCAGGCGCCGTGGATCTCGATGGCTGCGCTCATGTGGGCTCCTAGGGTTGGGACGCCCAGCATGCGTGGGGCGCGCACCGCGTGTCAAACGAAGCCAGCGGTGACGAAGCGCGCGTGCAGAAGTGACGCAGAGCGTCGCTCGGGTTGCGCCTTCGCTCCGGAGCAATGCGCGGAGGTTCGAGCGGGTAAGCGCGGCACTGCAAGCTGAGTTGCACGCTCGCGACCGGTCGGCCCAGCTGTTGCTTTATCCACGCGCGCGAAGGGACTGCGATCGTGCGCGAACGGCATGGCCAAACAGGCTTCACACTCGTCGAACTGATCATCGTGGTCGCGATCCTTGGGATCCTGGCCACGATCGCGGTGCCGAACTTCATTCGCATGCAGACGCGCAGCCGAACCAGCGAGGCGTACACGAACCTCGCGATGCTGCGCGAGGCACAACTCTCTCGCTTCGCCGATCTCGGGAGCTTCGTGAAGGCCGGCAGCGCGCCGGCTGGCGTACCCGGCATGCGGCCGCGCCCGTGGGCAGGCGCGAACACGCTCGAGTTCAGCGAACTGCTCGGCTTCCGCCCGGACGGCGATGTCTATTTCCAGTACGGCGTAAACGCGAACCGCGACGCCTTCAGCCTGAGCGCCATATCGGATCTCGACGGCGAGGGGCCGCTCGCGCAGTTCGGCCTGGTGCACGCGGCGCCCGGCGAACGCATGGGCCTGCGCCACGAAATCGGGACGTGTTCGCCGCTCGGCGTGTACGACCCAGCGACCGGCCAGGCTGCGCGGCTCGACGCGATCGGCCCGTGCGGCGCCGCCGACGGAAAGACGCGGCTCTAGCCGCTCGGCGAACTCGCCGCGCGCTGCTAACTGACGGGCCTCTCGAGGAGGCCTCGTGCGCACGCCGATCGCTCTCGCTGTTGCGGTTTGCTTGTCATTCCCCCAGCTGGCGCTCGCCGAGGAGCCCGCGGCGGATCCTGCGTGGCGCATCGACGCGCCGATCGGGCCGACGCGCACAGTCGCGTTCGAGACCGACGAAGGCACCTGGCTGCACCTCGACGTGCACCCGGACGGCACGCGCATTGTGTTCTCGCTGTTAGGGGATCTCTACCTGCTGCCGATCGGCGGCGGCGAGGCGCAGCGCATCACGAGCGGCCCGGCCTACGACGTGCAGCCGCGCTTCAGCCCGGACGGCGCGCAGATCGCATTCGCAAGCGACCGCTCGGGCATCGAAAACTTGTGGGTTTGCGATCTCGCGGGGGCGAACGCGCGCGCGCTGACCGACGACAAAGAGTTCACGGTGAGTGCTCCGGCGTGGGCGCCGGCCGGGGACTGGGTGGTGGGCCGCAAGCGCATAACGGACGCGTCGTCGCTCGCGACCGTCGAGCTGTGGCTGTGGCACGTGAAGGGCGGGCAGGGCGTACGGCTCACCAAGCGCGAGGCGCAGCCCGACGCGGCGGACCCGGTTTTCGCGCCGGACGACGAGCGCTTCATTTATTATTCCGCGCGCGACGAGCGCTACCAGTACAGCCGCAACGTCAACGACGGCATCTGGCAGATCAAGCGCCTCGATCGGGTCGATGGCAAGTCAATTCCAATTACGGGCGAGTTCGGCGGCGCCGCCGCGCCGGTGTTTTCGCGCGACGGCAAGACGCTCGCGTTCGTGCGCCGCGTGCGCGCGAAGACGCGCATCGAACTGATGGACGTGGCGAGCGGACGCACGCGCCTGCTCGCGGACGGTGTGCAGCGCGACAACCAAGAAGGCTTCGCGTTCCACGGCGTATTCCCCGGCTACGCCTTCACGCCGGATGGCCGCGCGCTGATCGCGAGCGCCGATAACAAGCTCTGGCGCCTCGATGTCGCGAGCGGCGCGCGCACGCCGATTCCGTTTCACGCGAAAGTCGAGCAGACGCTGACGGAAGCGCTGCGTCAGCCGCGCCGCGTGGGCGACGGCGACGTGCGCGCGCGCGTGCTGCGCTGGGCCTCCCTCTCGCCCGACGGGAAGACGCTCCTGTTCGAGGCGCTCGGCAGCCTCTGGACGTTGCCGGCTCGCGGCGGCGCGCCGCGGCGGCTGACGGATTCGCGCGACCTCGAGGAGTCGCCGGCGTTCTCGCCCGACGGCCGCGAGGTGGTGTACGCGACCTGGAACGACCGCGACGGCGGGCACGTTTGGCGGCGCGCGCTCAGCGGCGGTAAGCCGGTTCGATTGACCACGGCGCCCGGCCAATACGCAAACCCCGCGTTCTCGCCCGACGGCAGCAGAGTGGTGTTCGTGCGCGGCAGCGGCGCCACGTTCCGCGATCACGACCTGATCGAGGAGCTTTGGCTCGAAGTGCGCTGGTCGAGCCGCGCGGGCGGCGAGAGTCATTATGTCGCGAGCGTCGAGAACCGCGGCGCCAACCGGCGCATGCCGCGGCCTGCATTCTCGCCCGACGGCGCGCGCATCTTCTTCACGGACGTCGAGCCGTCCGAGCAGCCCGCTACGCCGCCGCGCACCGTGCTCTACTCCGCGCAACTCGACGGCGCGGACAAGCGCGCGCATCTCCGTTTCACGCGCGCCGAGGAGGTCGCCGTCTCGCCCGATGGCCGTTACGCCGCCTTCAACGAGCAGCACGATGCCTGGGTGACCGCCCTCCCGAGCGCGACGGACGCGCCAGTCGAGGTGAACCTCGAGAGTGGCGCGTTGCCGGTGGCGCGGCTCTCGAACGAAGGCGGTGAGTGGGTGGCGTGGGCGCGCGGCGGCGAGGCGATCAGCTTCGTGCGTGGGCCGGAAGTTCGCGTGACGCGGCTCGCGGATGCGCTGCGGGCGCCTCCGCCCCCGCCCGAACCTGAGAAGGCTGCGGACGCGAAGGACGGCGCGGAGAAAAAGCAGGAACCCGCGCTGCCGACGGGCGAACTGATCGCCGTTGACCTGCGCGTGCCGCGCGCGCGGCCGAGCGAACTGGTCGCTTACCTGGGCGCGCGCATCGTCACGATGCGCGGCGACGAGGTGATCGAGAACGGCGCGCTGATCGTGGACGGCGACCGCATCCGCGCGGTAGGCGCTGCGAGCGGCCTCGCCATTCCGCCAAGTGCGCGCCGCGTCGACCTAACAGGCCGAACGATCATCCCTGGCCTGTTCGACGAGCACGCGCACCTCCACTACTCGACGCTCGACGTCCACCCGCAGCGCCAGTGGAAGTATCTCGCGAACTTGGCGTACGGAGTGACGTCCACCCACGACGTCTCGGCCACGAGCCACGAGGTCTTCGAGCAATCCGAGCGCGTCGAGGCCGGCCTAATGATCGGCCCCCGCATCTTCTCGACTGGCTCGGTGCTCTACGGCGCGGATTTGCCGGACCGCACGATCATCAAGTCGCTCGACGACGCGCGCCGCGCAGTGCGCCGCATGAAAGCGTTCGGTGCGTTCAGCGTGAAGTCGTACATGCAGCCCGGCCGCAATCAGCGCCAGTGGATTCTGCAGGCCGCCCGCGAAGAAGGGATGCTCGTCGTGCCCGAGGGCGGCGGCGATCTCGAGATGGACATGACGATGCTGCTCGACGGGCACACCACGCTCGAGCACGCGCTGCCGATAGCAAAGCTCGCACGCGACGTGATTCAGCTCTTTTCGCAGAGCGGCGTCGCCTACACGCCCACGCTGCTCGTCGCCTATGGCGGCCTGTCCGGCGACTTGTGGTTTCACCAGCACTACGAACTGTGGAAAGACGAGCGGCTCGCGCGCTTCGTGCCGCAGCGGATCATCGACGGGCTCGGCCGCATTCGCGGCGTGATGGCGACCGACCCCGCGGACTGGCACCACCTCGACGTGGCCGCCTCCGCGAAGGATTTGTTACGGGCTGGCACGCTCGTGAACCTCGGCGGCCACGGGCAGATGCAGGGCCTCGGCCCGCACTGGGAGATGTGGGCGTTCGTGCAAGCCGGCATGACGCCGCACGAGGCGCTGCGCGTCGCGACCCTGAACCCCGCCAAGACGCTCGGACTCGACCAAGACTTGGGTTCGCTCGAACCTGGCAAGCTCGCCGATTTCGCGGTGCTCGAGCGCAACCCGCTGGAGCGCATCGAGAACAGCGAGAGCGTCGCGCTCGTCGTGAAAAACGGCGTCGCGTACACGCTGGAGGAGTTGGAGCGGGCGCACTAGCGGGAGACGCCGTGCGGTCTCCCGACACCTCGCGGCTCGCGCGTCCGCCTTCTATCGTGCGCCGCATGAGCAAACTGCTTCGCACGGCACTCGCGGTTCTCACTTTCCCGCTCGCGGCGAACGCCACGGAGCCCGCAATTGGCGCGGCCGCGCCGGCCTTCTCGCTGCCCGGTTCCGATGGCGCCACCCACGCGCTCGCCGATCACGTCGGCAAGCGCGGCGTCGTGCTCGCCTGGTTCCCGAAGGCGTTCACCCCTGGTTGAACGGAAGAACTGAAGGCGCTGCGTGACAGCGCCAAGGCGATCGCGGCTTACGACGTCGCTGTTTATTATGTGAGCCTCGACGATCCGGCAAAGAACGCCGAGTTCGCGCGCGAACTCGGCGCGAAACACGTGCTGCTCTCGGACAACAGCGCCGCCGTAGCGAAGCAATACGGCGTGCTCGGGCTCGGCGGCCTCTACGCGAAGCGCTGGACTTTCTACATCGACAAAGACGGACGCATCGCGGCGATCGACAAAGACGTGAACGTGAAGAGCGCCGGCCAAGACATCGCGCGCAAGCTCGGCGAATTGGGCTTCAAGAAGCGGAAGTAGCGCGCGGTCGGCGGCTGCGGTCCGCGTTGAGTCCGCCGGCGCGGCCGCTACCGTGCTGCCCCTTTGTGCGGTCGCGAGCGGTGGCCGTGAGAGAACTCGTAGGAGCGCAGCTCGATGGGTCGAACGCAACGAGTGATCGCAGTCCTCATGCTCGCGTGGTTCGCGAGCGCGGCGGCGGCCGGGCCGTTCGATTGGACGCCCGCGTCCAGCGAATCCGTGGTCGAGGTGCTGACGAGCGACGCGGACGGCGACCTGCGCGAAACGCCCATCTGGATCGTGGTGATCGGCGACGCGGGGTACGTGCGGACCAATGATTCGAAGTGGCTCGCGAACATCCGCCGCGGCTCGGCGGTGCGGCTGCGTGTGCGCGACGTCGAGAGCGCGGTGCTCGCCCGCGAGGTGGCCGACGCGGCGCTGAAGGCGAGCGTCGAGGCGGCCTTCAAGGCGAAGTACGGCTCCATGCAGCGAATCATGAGCGTGTTCCGCATGCGCGAGCCCGTCGTGCTGAGGCTCGCGCCGAAGCCCGGCTGAGGCCAAGGCTCGCGCAGCAGGCGTGCCGGCACGGCTTCGCACTACGCTCGCGCGCATGACGCACACACTCGATTTCCTGGTCAAGCGCGACGACCTCCGCAGCGGTGAGTTCGCCCGCGGCGAGGACGCGAGCCAAATCGCGCTCGCGCCCGGCGGCGTGCTGCTCGCGATCGATCAGTTCGCGCTCACCGCCAATAACATCACCTACGCCGCCTTCGGCGACGCCATGTCCTACTGGCAGTTCTTTCCCACCCGCGACGGCTTCGGCCGCGTGCCGGTTTGGGGTTTCGCAGACGTCGTGCGCTCACGCCACGACGCGATTCGCGAGGGCGAGCGCGTCTACGGTTACTTCCCGATGTCGACGCATCTCGCCGTGCAAGCCGATCGCGTGAGCGACACGAGTTTCGTCGACGCCGCCCTGCACCGCGCGAAGTTGCCGCCGGTCTACAATCAGTACACGCGTCTCGGCGCCGCACACCGCCGGGAACTCGAAGACGCGCACATGCTGTTCCGCCCGCTGTTCGTGACGTCGTTCCTGATCGACGACTCGCTGGCGGGCCGCGGCTTCTTCGGCGCGCAGCAGATCGTCGTCTCGAGCGCGTCGAGCAAGACATCGCTCTCACTCGCGTACTTGCTCTCGCGCCGCACGCGACCGCGCTGCGAAGTGGTCGGCCTTACCTCACCCGCGCACCGAGCTTTCGTCGCGCGCACGGGTTGTTACGACCGCATCGTCGCGTACGACGACGTCGCTTCGCTCGCGCGCACGCCCGCGCTGTACGTGGACATGGCGGGCAACGCGGGCGTGCTCGGCGCCGTGCATCAGCACTTCGCGAGCGCGCTCGAGCATTCGTGCCTGGTCGGCGCGACGCACTGGGAGGCGCGCGGCGGCGCGGCGCGCGGCCCGTTGCCCGGCCCGAAGCCCGAGCTGTTCTTCGCGCCAGATCGCGTGCGCGCGCGCGTGCAAGATTGGGGCGCGGCGGGTTTCGATGCGCGCGTCGACGCGAGCTGGAGCGGCTTCGCGGAAGCGGCGAGCGGCTGGATCGCCGTGACGCGACACCGCGGTGAGAGCGCCGTCCGCGCCGCCTACCTCGAAGTGCTCGAGAACCGCGCGCTGCCCGAGCGCGGCTACGTGCTCTCGCTGCGCGA
>JANNDT010000270.1:0-4699 GCA_031387905.1 Deltaproteobacteria bacterium | reverse complement strand
CGCGTTCTTCCTGCAGGCCGGCGCGCATTCCACCTCGAACGCGCTCGCGCATTCGCTCCACGAACTATTCGAGCACGGCGCGCGCGTGCCCGCGGACCTCGCGCGCGCCCGCAGCGATGCCGCGTTCTTGCAGCGCTGCATCCACGAGGCGCTGCGCCTCCATCCCGCGAGCCCGGTAGCGTGGCGGCGCGCGGTCGAGCCGTGCGAGGTCGCGGGCGTGAAGCTCACGCCCGACGTGTTATTGGTCCTCGAGTTGGACGCTGCGAATCGCGATGTGCACGTGTTCGGCGCGAACGCGGCGGAGTTCGTGCCCGAGCGCGCATTGCCACTCGGCGTATTGCCGTTCGGCGTCACGTTCGGGCCGGGCCTGCACGCGTGCATGGGCCGCGATCTCGCTGCGGGCACCGTGACGCGCGGCGAGGGCGAGCGCTTGCTCGGCAGCGTGACGCTGTTCGCGCACGCTCTTCTCGCGCGCGGCGCACGCCGCGATCCTGCGCAGCCGCCCGAGCAGGACGCGAACACGGCGCGCAAGAACTGGGCGCGCTACCCGCTCGTGCTGGAGGGCGCGGCGTGAAGTCGATGATTGTTACGGGCGCGGGCGCAGGCATCGGGCGCGCGATTGCGGAGCACGCGGCGCTGGCGGGCTACCGCGTGGGCATGCTCGATGCGCGCGAGGCACCTGCGCGCGCTGCGGCAGCCGCGATTGCGAACGCGATGCCGCTCGTCGCGGACATCGCGAACGAGGCGCAGATCGAGGCCGCGCTCGACGCGTTCGGCACGCCCGAGGTATGGGTGAACAACGCGGGCATCGTGCGCTTCGGCCCGCTCGCCGAGCTCGCGCTGGCAGATTTTCGCGCTGTGGTGGACGTGAATCTCACCGGCACGTTCATCGGCGCGCGCGCAGCGGCGAAGCGCATGTTTGCGCGCGGGCTCGGCGGCGCGATCGTGAACGTCACCTCGATGAACGGCGTCGTCGCCGGCCCGAACGCGGGCGCTTATGGCGCGACCAAGGCGGCGGTCGCGCTGCTCACCCAACAAATGGCGCTCGAGTGGGGGCGCTTCGGCATTCGCGTGAACGCCGTAGCCCCGGGGCTGATCGATGCGGGCATGGGCGCGCCGGTCCTCGCCGACCCCGAAGTGCGCCGCGCGCGCGAATCGAAAGTGCCGCTCGGGCGGCTCGGCACCGCAGACGACATCGCGCGCGTCGTGCTGTTTCTGGCGAGCGACGCTGCGAGCTACGTCACGGGACAGAACCTGCTCGTGGACGGCGGCGTCACGCACAGCATCATCGCCCAGCTGCCGCGGCCGGCGAGCGTGGAGAAGACGAAGTAATGCGCGAAGTGCGCGGGATGTCCGTGCTGATTACTGGCGGCGGCTCGGGTCTCGGCGCGGATGCGGCGCGACACTTTGCGGCGCGGGGTGCGCGGGTCGCGATCTCGGGGCGGCGCGCGGAGAAAATCGACGCGGTCGCGCGCGAGATCGGCGGCGCGTGCCGCGCAGTGGTTGGGGACGTGAGCACGCCCGCAGACCGCGCGCGCATGCTCGACGCCGCGCGCGCGCACGGCGGCGGCAAGCTCGACGCGCTCATCTGCGCAGCGGGCAACATGCTGCGCGGAGGGCTCGAATCGCTCGACGAGACGAAGATCCTCGAGCTGTTCCACACCAACGTCGTCGGGCACATGATGCTGGCCGGCGCGTGCAGCGAGGCGCTCGCCGCCACGCGCGGCGCGATCGTGTTCTTCGGCTCGGTGCACACGCGCCGCGCCTTTCCCGGCGCCTCCGCCTACGCCGCGACCAAGGGCGCGCTCGAAGCCCTAACACGCGTGCTGGCCGCCGAGCTGGGCCCGCGCAGCATCCGCGTGAACTGCGTGGTGCCCGGCGCGGTGCCGACCGAACTCAACGTGCGCGCGGGCCTGATGACCGAGGGCGAAGCGCGCGCGCGGCTCGAGGGCATGGCGGGGATGCACGCGCTCGGCCGCATCGGCACCGGCGCCGAGGTCGCGGAAGCGATCGAGCACCTGGTGTGCGCCGAGTGGACGACGGGCGCCGTGCTCGACGTGGACGGCGGCCTCGGGCTCGGCCTCACGCGAGCCTGACGCGAGAGCGATACCGAAAGGGGTCTGACCCCTTTCGGTATCGCTCTCGTTGGAGGGACCGTTGAGTGTCGGCCATCGGCGGACGAAGCGGCGACCGCTCCGGACACGCGCGGCTGCGCCTGAACGCGAACGAACGCTGATGAGCGTCTCAGCCCCGCAGCTGCATCAGCTCTGCGAGGCACACCGTCGACGGATTCTCCAGCCACACGCGCTGATCCGCCGGCATCTCGCCGCGCGCGACGGCGCGGTTCATCACGCGCACCACGATCGCGCAGTAGCGCCAAGCCGCGAAAACTTCGTAGTAGTGCGTGCCGCCCAGCGCGACGCCCGCGCATTTCTCATAATGCGCGCGCTGCGCTTCGCGCGTCGGCTCGCCGGGCGAGCGCGGGATGCCGCCGAGCGCCTCATGGCTCCAGCGGTCGAACATCAGCCACCAGCCGAGATCGAGAGCGCGCGGCGCGATCGCGACGTTCTCGAAATCCGTGACGCAGACGCAGCGGAAATCGCGCCAGATCATGTTGCCGATGCGCGAGTCGCCCCAGGAGAGCACGAGTTCTTCGTCGCGCGGCGAGTTCGCGCGCAGCCATGCGAGCGCCTCGCTCATCAGGGGATGCGCGCGCCCCGCGAGCTCGCGCTCGGCGTATTGCTGCCACAGCGCGAGTTGCCGCGCGGTGCCCGGCGTGACGCCCGGGGGTGCGAGCCAGCCGAAGCCGGCAGCGCGCCAATCGAGCGCGTGAAGCTCGGCGAGCACGCGCAGTCCGTCCTCGATGAGGCGCTGGCGCTGCTCGGGCGTGGCCTCCGCGAAGAAGCCCTGCGCCGAATACGGCGGCGCGACGCCCGGCACGACGCCCTCGACGAAGCCCATCACGAAGAACGGCGCGCCGATCACCGCCGGGTCGCGCTCGAAGCCGACCAGCGGCGCCAGTGGCACGCGCGAATGCTTCGCGAGCGCGTCCATGCTGCGCCACTGGATCTCGATTTCGACGTCGAGCCCCGGCGCTTGTTGGGGATACACCGCGGGCTCGGGCGTTTCGCGGCGCAGCACGTAGCGCTCGGCATGCGCCACGCCGCCGCGTCGCACGCGGGCTTTGAGCACGAGTGTTTCCGCCGAGTAGCCGCCGCTGAGGCGCTGCGGCTCCGCGAGCCGCACAGCCTCCGCCCCGGGGAGGCGCGCCGCGAGCCAGCGCTCGAGGCTTGCGAGTTCGCGCTTCTCGATGCTCGTTTCCGCCAAGTCGCCCCTTTGATCGGCGAAACTGCTCGCACGACTCGAACGTCAGGCGGCGTAGGTTATGCGACCGTCGTCACAGATTGCCCGCGCCGAAACGCGCGAACCTGCCGGTTCGCAATTCGGGGCAAAAATGTTCGCCGATTATCCCTAGCTCGCCGCCGTCTTCTGGCTCTCCTTCACCGCGCTCGGGCTCGCTTTGTTTGCGAGCTTCTTCGTCTATCAGGGCGCGGGCAGTGCAGCGCCGCTACCAGGCGGCCCGCTCGTGCATTACGCCGCCGCGACCGCCGGCTGCGCGTTCGTCGCGTGGGGCGGCGCGCTCGCGGCGGGCGGAATCCGCGGAGATCTCACGCGTTCACTTGGAACCGCCAGCGCGTTCGCGCTCGTGCTGCTCGCGCTAATGCGCATGCTCGCGTGGTTCATGGGCGATTATTACGCGCTCGCGGGCGATCTCCCGCGGGTCGAGGCCGCAGGGGCGCTGTTGCTCGCGCTCGGCTTCGTGTGGCTTCGCCCGCGCGGCGAGCGGAGGATTTGGACGTGAGGCGTTGGCTCGCGACCGCGGCGATCGCGCTCTTGTTCGCGCTGAACGCTGCGATGCCGTACACGCCGCTCGGGCGCCGCGGCAACGAGCGCAGCGTGCGCGCGCACGTGGCGGCCGCGGCGCGACTCGTCGGCCAGCCACTGCCCGCGCTCACCTTCGAGGACGGCGCAGGCCGCGCTGTGCGATTAGGGGATTTGCTGGGTCGCCCGGTGTTGCTCGTCTTCGAACGCAGCGTGGATTGGTGACCTTTCACCAAGGCGCGGCTCGTGGAGCTGCGGAACGCACTCGCGAAGGAAGCGGATCTCCAGATCGTGTGGGTGATGGCGAAGCGCCAATACACCGCGCGCGGCGACCGCTTCATCGATGATTATGGGTTGCGCGGGAGGATCCACTTCTGGGCCGACCCGGATTCGCGGGCGATCGATGCGCTGGGGCTCCGGAGGCCGAAGGCGGAAGCGATTGAAATCGGGGTGCCGCACCCGACGACGTTGTTGCTCGATCGGAGCGGGATCGTGCGATTCGTGGATGTGCGGGAGGACTATCAAGTTTGGCTCGACCCGGAGACGATTCGAGGGGCGCTCGCGGCGTTGGAGTGAGAGAGGAGTCGGCGCCTTCGAGGACTGGGCGCCGAAGAGAAGAGTGGTGACGCGGGTGACGCGCTTCGCCTTCGGGGCGGGACGGGTGCTGGCCGGCTGCGGGCCTTAGCCGCGTGGTGTGCGGGCAGCGGGTGCAACGCACATCCGGGCGAATTCTGCATGGCAGCGAGGTGGTTGCGGAGATCCGCTGTGCGTTCGCTGCGCTCTGGCGTGCGGGCGCGTTGCCCATAGCGGCCCTCCG
>JANNDT010000254.1:0-3328 GCA_031387905.1 Deltaproteobacteria bacterium | reverse complement strand
GTGGCTCGCCGCGCTCGGGCGCTGGGAGATGTCCCGTTATTGAGGGCGCGGCTGCGCTTTACCTCGCCTCCGCGCCCCGGCCCTCCGCTCGCCCCTCGTGCTTTCCGCCGCGTCTGAAATTGGGAGAGGGAGGGGTTGGGTGCAGAGTTCGGGGCTCAGGGGTCGTCGCGGCGTTTTCGTTTCCGTGCCCATGCGAGTAGCGGGATGCCGAGCGCGAGTTCAGGGCCGATGCCGCAGCCGCCGTAGCTCGGCGGCGGCGCAGTCTCGGCGCTGGCGGACGCGCTCGTGCAATACGTGTCGGCGGGGTAGTCGATGAACGTGTCGCCGTCGTTATCGAGCCCGTCGTTGCAGAACGGGTTTTCTTTTTTGCCCTTCGCGTTCGCGCAGCCGGGGTCGAAGGGGAAGTCGATTTTGGTGTCGCCATCGTTGTCGAGGCCGTCGTCGCAGAGGTAGAGCGGTGAGCGCTCGGAGGTGTCGGCCGCGTTCGCGCAGCCGGCGTCGAGCGTGTCGATCTTGCCATCGGCGTCGTCGTCGAGGCCGTTCTGGCAGTCGGGGATTAGGTTCGCGCGCGCGTAGCCGTCGCGGCCGTCGGCGAGCTTGTACCAAAAGGCGATCTGGCCCGCGTCGTTCAGACCCTGGCGGCCAACGTTCAGGCTCGTGACGGTCGACCCGAACAGCGGATCGCCCACCCGAATCACGACGTCGCTCGCTTGCCCGCCGGTGTAGATCCCGGTAGCGCCGGCGGGCGCCGCTCCGTTGAACGCGACGCGGCCGTTGTTATTGAAGGACGGTGGGTCGAACCAGAACGACGCGACCGGCCCAGACACGAGCGGCGCCGAGCCGCTGGGCGACGCGAGGTAGATGAGCGTGTCGCCGACGCAGGTCGTGCCGATTTCGCCCGCGTAGCTCGCGCGGCTGAGCGGGTCGATGCCGGTCTCGAGGCTGAGCGAACACCAGTCGCTGTTGTAGTCGAACAACTGGATAGGAGCGCCGCCGTTGCCGACGAACAAGCCGTCGCTCACGCCGCTCGAGGAGAATCCGAAGAAGGAGACGTTGCCGGCGTCGTTGATCGACGGCCCGTTCTCGTACGTGACGAACGGCGAGTTGCCGGAGTGATAGAGCGCCGAGACTCCGCTCGTGTCGCCGACGTAGAGCGCCTCCGAGCCGCCCGCATCGAAGCGCGCGACGAATGCGACGTTGCCCGACTCGTTGATCATTACGAACGGTTTGCAACAACCGCCTGAGAAGAGCGCGAATGCGCCCGAGGAATCCGCGACGGTCGCGACGGGCCCGCCGTTGCCGACGTAGATGCCGTCGAGCGCGAGCGTCGGGACCGAGGAGTAGAACGCGACGTTGCCTGCGTCGTTGATCGAGGGCCCGTGGCAGCCCACCTCGTCGAACGCGTGCGTCTGACCGTCGAATGCGATCTGCGCCACAGGGGTGAGTGCTGCGCCCGAGCCTTTGTAGATCCCGCGCGCGGCGCCGGCGCCGGCCAGGAACGCGAGCGTGCCCGAGCCGTTGATCGAAGGCGCGAGGCACTGCGTGGCGGTCGTGATCTGCTGCTGCGTCGAATCGACGACGTTCGTGAACGTGTAGACGCTCGCGCTCGCGGGGATGCCAGCGAGCAGCAATCCGAAACCGAAAGTGCGGGCGAAACGAACCATCACAGGGACCCTCCGGCGACCCCGGGGAGTCAGCCTACGGACGTAGGTCGCCTGTCGGCAAGTACGGGTTACCTGGGATTTGCTCGCGTTTCCGAATCCCCGGATCCCGGCGACCGGCAACTACGTCGTGTAGTCCGCATTCACCTTCACGTAGCCGTAGGAGAGATCGCAGGTCCAGAGCCGCGCGCGGCCGAGGCCGGCGCCGAGTGCCACGGCGATCGAGATCTCGGGGGCGCGCATGCGCTGGCCGGCGGCCTTGCGAGCTTGCGGGCCGGTGCTGGCGCCCGCCGTGAAGACCGGAATGCCGCACAGCACGACCTCGGTCTTCGCGAGGTTCAGCGCAACGCGCGCGGCGCCAACGGTCTGCAGGATGCGCCCCCAGTTCGGGTCGCCGCCGAACAGAGCGGTCTTCACCAGCAGCGAGTTGGCGATGCGGCGGCCCGCAGCCTCGGCCTGCGCGTCGCTCTTCGCCCCAGTCACGTCGATCGTCACGAGCTTGGTCGCGCCCTCGCCGTCGCGCGCGAGCATCTTGGCGAGTTCGGTCGCCACGTCGAGCAGCGCGCCCGCGAGCATCGCGGCGTCCTTGCCGCCCGTGCCGGCGATCTTTTTCGCGCCCGCGGCGCCGTTCGCGAGCACGAGTGCGGTGTCGCTGGTGCTGGTCTCGCCGTCCACCGTGACGCGGTTGTAGGTCTCGTCCGCGATCTCGCGCCAGAGCGCGCGCAACACGGCAGGTGTTACGGCGGCGTCGGTCGCAAGGAACGAGAGCATCGTCGCCATGTTGGGCTCGAGCATGCCCGAGCCCTTGGCGATGCCCGCCACGCTGCAGCGCGTCGCGCCCACCTTGAAGGCGGCGCTGGCGACCTTGGGCACCGTGTCGGTGGTCATGATCGCGCGCGCGGCGGCGCCGATACCGGTTTCGTCGAGCGCGCGCGCGGCTTTCGAAATGCCGCTCGCGATTCGCGCCATCGGCAGCGGCTCACCTATTACGCCTGTGGACGCAACGAACACCTCGCACGGCGCGACGCCCAGCGCGAGCGCGGCCAGCCCTGCCATCGTGTTCGCGTCGCGCATCCCCTGCGCGCCCATCGCCACGTTTGAGCAGCCGCTGTTCGCGACGATCGCGCGCGCGCTGCCGCTTCGCAGATGCGCGCGCGTGACCTGCACGGGCGCGCTCGCGACGACATTGCGCGTGAGCACGCCCGCCGCAGTCGCGGGCCGGTCGCTCAGGAGAAGCATTAGGTCCGCGCCGCGCGTCTTGATGCCGCAGCGCACGCCCGCCCAGCGAAAGCCTCGAACCCGCAGCGCTCGTTCGCCCATGGACGCATCGCCTCCGCGCACAACGCGTGCGCACGCGCAGAGAACCAACGTCGCGCGCTGCGCGCAAGCGCACCCCGGCACCGAAGCTCGAGGAAAGCGGCTCAGCGGCGGAGCGCAGCTCCGCCCGCTGCAGCCGCTGTGCACAGCGCGCGCGCGAGCCACCTAGTCGCGCCAGCACCAAGCCGCGAACTCACAAGCCCCGCCCATCCACTACGCCCCGTGACACTTCTTGTACTTCTTGCCGCTGCCGCACGGGCACGGCTCGTTCGGGCCGACCTTCTGGATCTGCATCGGCGCGGCGTTGCCGCTGGGCAGTCCCGGGCGTTGGGCGCGCGCGGCGGGCTGCG
>JANNDT010000239.1:0-4199 GCA_031387905.1 Deltaproteobacteria bacterium | reverse complement strand
CGCCTGATCCACGACGTTGTACGGATTGTTAGGGTCGTTCTGCTCCGCCCAGATCTTCCAGGTGTACGGCTTCGGTAAATAATCCGGCCGCACCGGCGGCACGTCGCCAGGCTCGACCTGCTTGGAGCGCTTGCAGGGAATCTGCGACGCGTGCTGCACGATGTAGATACTGCCGTCGGGGCACACGCCCGTAACAGATCCCGCGCTCGCCGCAGTCGCGGTAGCGCACAGCAGGGTGACTCGCGCGAGCCAGAGACCGGAGTTCCGCATAAACCGCATTCCCGGTTGCAACGCGGCTGAGTCTACTCGGAAAACCCCTGCAAAATCAATGAGTTCCGTCCGGCTCGCGAGTTTCTCCGCGAGCCGGGGAGTTTGCGCCGCGCGGGCCGCGGGTTCCGCGTTTAGTTGCCGCCTCGCGATCCCGCGCGAACTCGAGCAGTTCATCGACCTCGTAGTGCGAGAGCCGCCGCGCCGCTCCGAGCGGGAGCGCGCCGAGCACGAGCGGACCCATGCGCTCGCGCACGAGGCGCAGCACCGGATGCCCGAGCGCGTCCATGGCGCGCCGGATCTCGCGCTTGCGCCCCTCGCGCAGCACCAGCACGAGTTCGCTCTCGTCGCGCTCGGCGTCGTGCTGCGCCGGCGAAACATGCGCGGGCCGCATCGGGCCATCATCGAGCTCGATGCCTGCGCGCAGGCGAGCGAGCGTCTCGTCCTCGATCTTCCCGCGCACGCGCACGCGGTATTCCTTGTCGACCTCGCGCGACGGATGCAACAGCGCGTGGGAGAGTTCGCCGTCGTTGGTCATAAGGACGAGACCTTCGGAACCAACGTCGAGGCGGCCGACCGGAAACAAGCGCGCCGAGCGCGCCGCGGGCGGCAGCAGGCTGTGCACCGTGCGGCGCTCGCCGGTGTGCGGGTCCGAGAGCGTCGTGAGCACGCCGGTGGGTTTGTTGAGGAGCCAGTAGTCGCGCTCCTCCGCCGCGATCACGCGGCCATCGAGGCGGACCTCGTCGCGGCGCGGATCGGCGCGCTCGCCGAGCGTGGCCAGGCGCCCGTTCAGGGTGACGCGACCCGCGCTGATTAGGTCTTCCGCGGCGCGGCGCGAGGCGATGCCGGCGCCCGCGATCAGCTTCTGAATCTTCTCTGAGCGCTTGATGGCAATCGCCGGCGGCTCGCTGCGCCCGCCAGCCCGGACGGGCCGCGGCTTGCGATGAGACTCGGCCGTTCGCGCTCGGCCCGTGCGCTCCGGTGAAGCGTCGCGTTCGCCGTGTGGCGCCTTGGCCGCCCCGCCGCGCGGGCGCGGCTTACCCCGCCGCGGCGGCTTCAGTGCAGCTCGCTCGGGGACGGCGCACTCTCGCCGACCTCGGCGCTCTCGAGTTCGAGCGGAGTGACCTGGGCGGCCGCGTCCGGCGGCGGCAGCAGTTCCTCGACTTCGCGCAATGTCGGCAGGTCATCGAGCTTGCCGAGACCGAACACTTCGAGGAAGCGCTTGGTGGTGGCGTACACGAGCGGACGGCCGGGCACTTCGCGATGCCCCGCAATGCGCACGAGCTTGCGGTCGACGAGGCTCTTCAGCACGGGGCCGGCTTCGACGCCGCGCACGTGCTCGACCTCGGCGCGCGTGATGGGCTGGCGATACGCGACGATCGCGATCGTCTCGAGTGCAGCGCGCGAGAGCCGCAGCGCGCGCTCGCGATGCAACAGCCGGAGGTACGGCGCGACGCTCGCGTGGGTGCGCAGCTGATATCCGCCAGCCACTTCCCAGATCTCGAGCGCGCGGCCTTGGTCCTCGTAATCGCGCGTGATCTCGGCGACCAAGCCCGCGACGTCGCTGGCATCCAGCGCAGGCACGATCTCCGCGAGCCGCGCGGCCGAAACGGGCTCGCCCGCCGCCACGATCAGCGCTTCCACGATCTGCTTCTGCTGCGAGCGTTCCATCACACCCCCTCCTGGCTCTTGACGCCGTGAACACGCGGGTCGTCCGCGATGCGCCGGCGCCATTCCTCGGCGCCCTCTTCTGTGCGCCGCAGCCGAATCGGCCCTTCGGGCGCGCCATCCTCGCGCAATCCCTGATAAACGCGCAGCGCCGCGACGCGTACCAGTTCGAGCAGCGCGAGGAAGGTGGCCACCACGAGCGGTCGCGAGAGGCGCGCCTCCGGGTCGCTCGCGAACAGCTGCTCGAACTCGAGCGAGCCGCCCTCCGCACCGATCGCGTCCATGATCGCGAGCATGCGCTCGTAAACCGTTACCAGCTCGCCTTCGACCTCGTGTAGGCCCGGGCCCGTCGGCACGCGCGCGAGCACGCGGCGGAACGCGTCGAGCAGCGTCATCAGCGAAACTTCGAGCTCGCGCTCGCCCTCGGGCGTCGACGCCGACTCGGGCACGCGCGCCTTGAAGACGTCCCTGCCTTCGCGCGTGTACTCGCCAAGCTGCTCGGAGACTTCCTTGAAGCGCTCGTACTCGAGCAGCCGCGCAATCAGCTCCGCGCGTGGATCGAGTCCCTCTTCGTCATCGTCGTTCTCGCTCGGCGGCAGCAGCATGCGCGACTTGATCCACGCCAGCGTCGCCGCCATCACGAGATACTCGGCCGCGACGTCGAGCTGCAGCTCCTCCATCAGGTTCAAGTACTCGATGTACTGGCCCGCGATCTGCGCCACCGGCAACTCGGTGACGTCCATTTCGTTTTCGCGGATGAGATGCAGCAGCAGATCGAGCGGCCCTTCGAACAGGGACAACTTGATCGCGCAGGTCGGCCCGGCGACGGACCCCACCGCTAAAGGCGTACCCGATTCGAGCATGAGAACTCCGAGAGGAAACGTGAACGGGGGGTTTGCGGACCCTACCGGATTGCGCGGGATTGCGCGCGCGCTCATCAGGTTTTCCGACGCTGCCCCGCGCGCTTCCGAACGGGCGGCTGGACGCTGCGCCGCGCGCGCACCAAGAGTTCCTGCGCGAGGCCGAGCGCTTCTTCGCGCGTCGAGATGGCGCGATCGAGCAGCGCGATGCGGATGCGCGCGAGCGCGCGGCCGACCTCGGGGCCCGCGAGCCCGATCGCGACGAGATCGTCGCCCGTGACCGGCAGCATCGCATTGCGATCTTCGGAGACGTGGCGGTCGATGCGCCGCTGGGCACCGCTCGGCGCCCAGGCACGCAGCGCGGCGAGTTCCTCGGACGGAAGCGCGCGGAGTGCGGCATCGACCGCGCCGCGACCGCGCGCGCGCGTGAGTGCGCGCAGTGCGGCAGCGCGCGTGCGAGGGAACGCGGCGATGCGCGTCGCCACTGCGCCGCGAATCGCGAGCCGCGCGAGCGTGCGGCGCGCGAGCGGCGCCGGCACCGCCGCGAGCCATACCATTAGACCCGCGACCCACGGGCGCCCCGCGCTCGCGTCGGTCGTGAGCCCGCGCGCGAAACGGCGCAGTGGGGCGTGGGCGACGCGCGGCAACTCGAGCCCAGGCTCGAGCGCGGGCAACACATGCCAATCATCGAGCAGCATGAGCGCGCGCGCGGGGTCGCCTCCCGCGCTCGCTTCCTCGAACAGCTTCTCGAACTCGGCGGCGAAGCGTTCGCCGGAGACCGCACCGAACGCGCCTTGGCGCAGCGCCGCACGCAGCGCTGCGCGCGATTCGCGCGCGAGCCGCAGCCCGAAGCGCGCGGCGAAGCGCGCGGCGCGGAAGGCGCGCGTCGGATCGTCGCGAAAGCTGGCGGCGTGAAAGACGCGCAGCTCGCCGGCGGCGAGATCGGGGAGACCGCCGCCTGGATCGACGATGCCGCCGGTCGTGCGAGCGGCCTCGTTGAGCGGCAAGGCGAGCGCGTTCAGCGAGAAATCGCGGCGGCGCAAATCCTCCTCGAGCGTGCCGGGCGCAATGCTCGGCAGCGCGCCGGGCGCGGCGTACGTCTCGCTGCGCACGGTCGCGAGGTCGATCGCGGCGCCTTCGCGGGTGTCCATGCGCACCGTCCCGAAGCGCGGGTGCACCGCGATGCGGTCGCCTTCGAGCGCTGCCTCGCGCGCGAGCGCTGCCGTGTCCTCGCCGGGAAGCGCGCCGGCCGGCGCCGCGACTGTTAGGTCCGCATCGCGCAGCGCGCGGCCGAGCAGCAAGTCGCGCACCGGGCCGCCCACGAGATAGAGCGCGAGGCCGCGCGCGTCGGCGGCTCGCGCGAGGCGCTGCACGCGCGCGCGCACCCCCTCCGGCAGCGCGGCG
>JANNDT010000228.1:0-4781 GCA_031387905.1 Deltaproteobacteria bacterium | reverse complement strand
GTGAGCTCGTCGCCGCGGCGGTAGAAGGGCTCGAGGATGCGCGCGAGTTCTTCGCGCGGCACGCCGGGGCCGTGGTCGCGCACCGTCAGCGCGACGCCATCGCCCGCGCGCCGGAGCCCGATCTCGATGCGCGCGGGCTCGCCGCGGCCGTACTTGACGGCGTTATCAATCAGGTTGAAGACGACTTGCAGCAGCGCATCGCGCTCGAAGCGGACCGGCGGCAGCGCGTCTTCGAGTGCGAACTCGAGCGCGAGGCCGTGCTCGGCCGCGTGCGGCCGGAGCAACTCCACCGCCTCGCGCACCACTGGCGCTGCGTCGCCGACGCGCAGCTCGAACGTGCGCGCGCCCTTCTCCAGCCGTGAGAACTCGAGCACGTTGTTGATCAGTCGCGAGAGCCGCTCGGTCTCCGCGGTGATCGAGCCGTAATACTCGCGGCGCTTCTCCTCGCCCGAGACGAGGCCGTCGCGCAGCATTTCTGCGTACAGCCGAATCGCGGTGAGCGGCGTCTTCAGTTCATGCGACACGGCGGCCGCGAAATTGCTGCGGCGCTCGGCGAAGTGGAGCGCGACGGCGGACATGCGATAGACGGCGAAGAGGCCGCCGCTCACGGCGAACGCGAACAGCGCCGCGAGCCAGTAGACGCTGCGGGCGCCTTCGTCCGCGAACGGCGGGAACGAGAGCTCGACCGTGAGCGCGTCGAAGGGTTCGGCAAAGCGGTGCCCGAACGCGACGCGCTCGCGCGCTCGCGCAGCCGTGAAGGGCTCGCCGCGCGCAGCGAGCCGCAGCGCGGCGCCCGGCAGCGCGCCGGTGGCGAGGATTCGCTCGCCGAGGTTGCGTTCGAGGCCGGCGAGATCGAGCGCGAGCCCCTGCCGAACGCCGCGCGATCCGATCCACGCGGTGCGCACGAGTAACAACTCCCCGCTCGCGAGCAGCCGGCCACGCAGCGGATCGACGACGACGCGAACCGGCTCGTCGCGCTTGCGATCGGGCGCGGGCGGTCCGGCGGCAAGCGCTGTCGCAGCCTGCGTGTTCGCTGCGAGCGGATCGACGTGCGCTTCCTGCACGGCGCTGGTGGCCGCCCCAACAACTGCGGCCGGATCGACCCCCGCTCCGCGAACGCCATCGGTCTCCGCATCCACTAACGCATCCGCGCGTCCGGGTACCTGGGCGCTGGGCACGGGCTCCGCGGCGAACGCATTCGCCACCGCTTCCTCGGCGAACTCGCGCGTTGACGAAGGCGCCTCCGCCGCTTTGGGCGCTGCGTCGGAACTCGCGAGCGCCGCCTTCTTTTGGGCCCGAGAAAGGCTTCCCTCAGCGACAACTCTCGGAACCGCGCTCGGCTCCTCGTAAACCTGCTGCGTGCGCAGTTCGCGTTCCTTGGCCGCCGTGTTCAACTTCGAGAGCGCGTCGTAGGCGGCGATCTCATCGCTCGGCACAGGCGCGAGCGTCGCGCGCTCATCCTTGGCCTCGAGGGGCGCCGCGCGCGGCGGCTCCGGCGGCTTCGCGCGCGGCGGTCGCGTTGGGTTCCGTTGCGCCTCCACCTCGCGGAGCCCGCTCTCCATGCGCGCGCCCTCGGCCGCGATGCGTTCCGCCAGCGGCGCGACCTCGCGCGCCCAGCCCGGCGTCGACACCGCGCCGTCCGCTTCGATCTGGAAGTAGCCAGCCGCGAGCGAGGCGGCCGGCCGCTCGCGGAGCGCGGAGCGCGCGCCGGCGAACTCATAATCACTTGCGGGTCGCGCCTCCTCGCTGCGCAGCCACTCGGTGAGCGCGCGTTCGAGCTCGTCGAAGGCGCGCTCGGCCACTGCGTGCTCGCGCGCCTCGCGCTCGAGCGCCACGCTCGCGAGTGCGCGGCGGACGAGCAGCGCACCGGGCAGCGCCAGCACTACCGCGAGCGCGAGAAACACGAGGCGCAAGCGCGCGGTCGTCATGCCAGCAGCCGGTAGCCTTCGCCGCGCACGGTCTCGATCAGATCGCGCGCGACGCCGAGTTTTTTGCGCAGCTTCGCGACGTGCATGTCCACGGTGCGCGTCTCGAGCTGGTCTGCGTGCTCGAAGCGCCACACCTCGCGTAACAACCTGCGGCGCGAGACGATGCGCCCGCGCTCCTCGGCGAGCAGCGCGAGCAGCTCCACCTCGCGGCGCGTGAGTTCGATCTCCTCGTCGCCGTCCCGAGCGGCCAGCCGGGCGGGCTCGATCGTGAGCGCGCCGATGCGAAACGGCGCAATCGCTTCCAGCGTGCGCTCCCCCGCACGCCGCAACAGCGCGTTCACCCGCGCGAGCAGCTCCGCGAGCGAGAACGGCTTGGTCACGTAGTCGTCGGCGCCGACGCGAAAGCCGCGCAGGATGTCTTCCTCCGCGCCGCGCGCCGTGAGCATCAGGATCGGCAGCCGCGGATGTTCGGCCCGCAGGCGCTCGCAGACATCGAAGCCCGAGATGCCTGGCAGCATCAGGTCGAGCACGACGAGTTCGTGCGCGCCTGATGACCCTGCGCGCAGTCCCTCCTCGCCGGTCGCCGCGCCGCTCGCGTCGAAGCCGTGGTGCGCGAACACGTCGAGCAATCCGCGCCGAATCGCGGGCTCGTCCTCGACGACCAGAATGCGCAGCTTCGCGCTCATCAAGGGAGACTATCGGCGTGCGGGTGCGAGGGCGTGTAAAGGGTTCGTAAAGCGATCGGCTCCTCGACCCGGATTCGGCTGTCGCGCAGGCGTCCGAGCACGCCCGTTTCTGGCTGGTCATTTGCCGGGGCCGAACCCGCGCGCCACCTTGCGCCCATGCCTCGCCCCGACCTCACAGCGATCCTCGACCTCCCGATCGAGACACGCTTGGAGATCGTCGCCGTGATTTGCGACTCGATCATCGAAGAAGCTCGCTCGCCGCTCGTAACTCCCGAACAACTCGCCGACCTCGAGGCACGGCTCGCGGAGGCCGACGCCGACCCGGACGGCGGCGAGCCTTGGGACGTGGTTCGAGAAAGGATCCGCAGCAGCCTTCGCCGCTGATGCGCGCCTTCGTGTGGCGTGCTTCCGCCGCCGCGGAGGCCGCGAACGCAGCTGCGTGGTACGAGCGCAGGCGCGCAGGGCTCGGGGATGAGTTCTTGCGCGCCGTCGACGATGCGCTCGAGCGAATCGCCGACCGGCCTCACGCGCTACCGGTCGTGACGCCGAGAATTCGGCGCGCGCGGCTCCGCCGATTTCCGTACGGGGTGTTCTTCGCGCTTCGGGCTGACCGCGTCGAGGTGCTCGCCGTTTACCATGCTCGCCGAAAGAAGCGGTCACTCCGCGGCCGCTGAGCAGTCGACCGTACGCGCTAGTAAACTCCGCCCAGCTTGCTGTGATCCCAGCTCACGATCTTCTCGCGGCGAATCCGAATGCCGGTGCGCTTCGGCGCGGTGCCGCGCACCGCGCTGCGGATGCCGTCGCGCGTCTTGTCGTCTGGGTTGTCGAGCGTCTTGGTGGATACGCGCGTGAGAATGTCGACGACCTGCTCGACGTCGCGAATCAGCTCGGCCTTGCCGTAGATCACCACGCCCTTGAGCTGCTGGTAGACGGCGCCGCCCGCTTCGACGAGCAGCGAGACGCGCGGGTCGCGCGCGATGTTCACGATCTTCTGGCTCTTCGTGAACGTGGTCATTACGACCGAACCGTCGGGCTCGACGCCGAACCACATCGGCATCGGATGCGGCGTACCGTCCTTGTTGAGCGAGACGATCGTCATCGTCTGCGACTTCGCGAGGAAGTTCTTCAGCTCGTCGTCGGTCATTTGGATCTGGTCGCGGCGGGACATCGAGGTGCCTCGGTGCGTGTGCATGGGTTCGTGAAGCGGAGCTGCGCGTTCTTCCCCGCGCGAAACGCGCGAGGACGAAATCTTTCTTGTTTACTTCGCTCGGCTTCGCCTCGCTGCGCGCTTCGCTTGCGGCCTATGCAGACCCGCACCGAGGCGCTTCGTCAGCGAGATCATGTCCGGCTGATGGCCGTTACGTCAATGCTCAATGGTGTAGTCGAGCACCGCGTCACGACGAACGCTCGCGCGCGCGCGCGAGCAGGCGCGCGTTCGCGGCGCGCAGGGCTTCCTCGGGGTCGAGGCCCGCGCGCTGCGCTTCCGCTGCGAGCGCGAGCAGACGCTCGCCGAGCGTGTTCTCGTCGAGCGCGCTCGCGGCCTCATTCGCGCGCGGCACGAGATCGGCGAGGCCCTCGCGCTCCGCTCTTCGTAACAACTTTGCGGCGCGCGCCAGCGCAGGCAGCCCGAGTGGCACGTCGTCGAGCGCACTGCGCTTCTCGGCGCCCGGTCTCGCAGCGCGCTCGCCCGCCTTGATCGTTTCCCAACTCGCCACCTGCTCTGCCGCGGTTTTGATCTCCGCGTCGCTGAAGATCCCAGGGTGTCGGCGCACGAGCTTGTCGCCGATTGCGCTCGCGACGCCGGCAAAGTCGAAATGCCCGGCTTCCTCGGCCATGCGCGCGTGGAAGACGACTTGCAGCAATAAGTCGCCGAGTTCGTCGCGCAGCGCCTCCATGTCGCCGCTGCGGATCGCGTCCTCCACCTCGTAGGCCTCTTCGAGCGTGTGCTTCGCGATCGACGCGAAGTTCTGCTCGAGATCCCACGGGCAGCCGTCCTTGGGATCGCGCAGCCGCGCCATGATCGCGAGCAGGCGTTCGAACTCGGCGGGCCGGGCAGTCATTAGAGAACCCGCCGCAGATACTGGCCGGTGTAGCTGTCCTTGTTCTTGGCGACTTCCTCGGGCGTGCCGACAGCAATTACGCGCCCGCCGCCGTCGCCGCCTTCGGG
>JANNDT010000157.1:0-3174 GCA_031387905.1 Deltaproteobacteria bacterium | reverse complement strand
CCCGCCGCACCGCCCGGCTGGGCGCCGCGGCGCGTGGGCGCGCGAGCGCTTAGGCCGCGCAGGGGCGCGAAGGTGTCGTTCGTCGCGAGGCCAGCCCACACCAGCTCGAAGAGCGCTTCGAGCGCGTCCTTCGCGGGAGCGCCGCCGCTCGCAGCGAGCAGTTCGCCGAAGAACAGCGCGCCGCGCGCGCTGAGCTGCGCGAGCAGGTTCTGCGCAAGCGGCGACAACGAGTCTGGCGCGAGCGGCGGATCGGCGAGCAGCGCCGCTCGCTCGCGGCGGTAGAGAGCGACCCGGCCGTCGCGATCCCCTAATGCCCCGGCGCCGATCCAGACCAGCGCACCGAGTGCGGAGAGTTCGTCGAGCGCGCGCGGATCGAAGCTCTTTACACGAGCAGGCAGGATCGCGCGCTCGAGTTCGCTCCACGGCAGCGGGATGCCTTCGAGGCGATCGAGCGCGTCGGCGAGCGAGCCCCCCGAACCCACTCCCTGCCATTCGGGCAGGAAGCGCACGAGCGCGCTCGATTCGACCGGGGCGACCTCGCCGCGCAGCCGCGCCAGCGAGCGGCGGCGCAGGCGCTGGAGCACCTCCACGTCGCACCACTCGCGCGCATTGCCGCCGGGCCGGAAATCGCCGCCGACGAGCTTGCCGCGCGTTTCGAGGCTCGCGAGCGCGAGCTCCGCCTGCGCGACCGGCAGCGCGTAGCGGCGCGCGAAGTCGCCCGTAACAAATGGGCCGCGGCGGCGCGCGAAGCGGGCGGCCACACTCGCGATCGCATCCGGCGCGGGCTCGAGATATTCCGCGGGTAAGCCCGCCGGCGGCACGACGCCGAGCGCGTCGCGATAGAGCCCGGCTTCGTGCGCGACGATGCAGCGCGGCTCGCCTGCGATCCGCACTCGCGCAACGCGGCGCTCTGCCGCGAGCGTCGCGAGCCACGCGTGCGCGTCGCCTTCACTGCGCTCGGCGAGCTCCGCCTCCGCCAGATCGCCCACGCGCCGCAACAAGTCGTGCAGCTGCTCGGCGTCGCGGGCCTGGAACTCTGGCGCGCGCCCTGAGAGCTCGGCCTCGGTCTCCTCGACCACCGCGAGGTCGAGCAGCTCGCGCAGTTCCTCGTGCCCGAGCAGCTCGCGCAGCATCGCGCGGTCGAGCGAGAGCGCGTGCACGCGGCGCTCCGCCACCGGGTTGTCGTACTCGTAGAGAAACGCCGCCGTGTAGGCGAACACCAGATTGCGCGCAAACGGCGAGGCAGCGCGCGTCTCGACATCGTCGACGCGCAGCTCGCGGCGCCGAATCTGCGCGAGCAATTCTTCGAGCGCGGGCACGTCCATGGAATCTTGGAGACACGAGCGATAGGTCTCCAACAAGATCGGGAACGACGGGTAGCCGCGCGCGATCGAGAGCAGCGTCTGCGCGCGCAGGCGCTGGCTCCAAAGCGGCGTGCGGCCACCGGGGCGCCAGCGCGGCAGCAATAATGCCCGGGCGGCGTTCTCGCGAAATTGGCCTGAGAAGAGCGCCGAGCGCTCGACTTGTTCGACGACGCGGTCGCGCACCTCCTCGGGCTCCGGCAAGAACAACGAGGTGGGCGGCGGCTCGTCGGCATCCGGGAAACGCAGCGCGATGCCGTCGTCGTTCCAGAGCGCGTGCACCTCGCTCGCCTTCTCGGCCGCGAGCCGCGCTTGGATTGCCAGCGCCCAGGGCCCGTGCACACGCGCGCCGAACGGCGTGAGGATGCAGACGCGCCAGTCGCCCAGCTCGTCGCGGAAGCGCTCGACCGTAATGGCTCGGTCGGTGGGCAGCGCGCCGACGGCCTCGTGCTGCTGGATCACGTAGTCGACTAGATTCCGCGCGGCGTAGGCGTCGAGGCAGAAGTCGCTTTCCAGCCAGCGCTCGGCGCGGCGGCGGCCCGCGTGCAGATCGCCGCCGTCCGCGCGGCACTCGCTCTCGAGCTCGCGCAAGAAGCGCCCGAGCGCGCGGCCGAGTTCGAGCGGGCGGCCCGGGCCGTCGCCGCGCCAAAACGGCAGCTTGCCGGGCTGACCCGGCGCGGGCGTAACAATCACGCGGTCGCGCGTGATCTCGGCGACGCGCCAGCTCGAGGCGCCGAGCGTCACGATCTCGCCGGCGCGCGTCTCGTGCACCATCTCCTCGTCGAGCTCGCCGACGCGCGGGCCGTCGGGGCCGACGTGAACGCCGTAGAGCCCGCGATCGGGGATCGTGCCGCCCGAGAGCAGCGCAATTTTGCCGGCGCCGGGGCGCGCGGCGATGCGGTCGCTCTCGCGATCCCACGTAATGCGTGGCCGCAGCTCCGAGAAATCCGTGCTCGGGTAGCGGCCCGCCAGCATGTCGAGCACCGAGCCGAGCACTTCGCGCGAGATGCCGGCGAAGCTCGCAGTGCGCCGCACCAGCGCGAGCAGGTCGTCGACGCGCCAGCTGTCGCCCGCTGCCATCGCCACGACTTGTTGGGCGAGCACGTCGAGGGGGGTGTGCGGAACGCGCAGCGCCTCGACTTCGCCGGCGCGCATGCCGCGCGCGACGACGGTCGCTTCGAGCAAATCGCTGCGGTGCTTCGGGAAAATCAGCCCGCGGCTTGCCGCGCCCACCTGATGACCCGCGCGGCCGACGCGCTGCAGGCCGCGCGAAACCGCGCCGGGCGACTCGACCATCAGCACGAGATCGACCGCGCCCATGTCGATGCCGAGCTCGAGCGAGCTGGTGGCGACGATCGCGCGCAGCCGCCCGGCTTTCAGATCTTCCTCGATGCTGCGGCGCTGCTCGTGCGCGATCGAGCCGTGATGCGCGCGCACGAGGTCCTCGCCCGCGAGCTCGTTGAGCCGCCGCGCGAGCCGCTCGCAGAGGCCGCGGCTGTTCACGAACAGGATCGTGCTGCGGTGCGCGCGAATGGCTTCGAGCAACTTCGGGTAGATCGCGGGCCAAAGACTGGTGTCGGGGTCTTCACCGCCGCTGTTTGCGCGCGACTTGAACGGCGCGAGCAGCTCCGAGTCTTCGGCTTCTCCTCCGGGCAGCGCGATCGCGTGCAGCGCAGGTTCGCGCGCGGCGAAACTCGCGCGCGCGGCCGTGCCAGGCTGCGTCATGTCCGGCACCGGCACCGAGATCATTAGGTCGAGCCGAGGCGGCCCCGTCGCATCGACGATCGAAACGGCGCGGCTGCCGCCCAGGAAG
>JANNDT010000147.1:0-7909 GCA_031387905.1 Deltaproteobacteria bacterium | reverse complement strand
TTTCGCGAAGTGCTGCTGCTGCGCGATATCGAGGGCTTCTCCACCGCCGAGACGGCTGAGGGCTTAGGGCTCACCGAGGCCGCCACGAAAACGCGTCTCCACCGCGCGCGCCTCGCGCTGCGCGAACGGCTCGACGCTCTGATGCAAGAGCTACGAGGAGTGCCGCTATGAATTGCCGAGAGTTCACCGAGTTCCTAATGGCCTACCTCGATGGCGAACTCGCCGAGGGCGAGCGCAGTGCGTTCGACTACCACCTGCACGGCTGCCAGTCGTGCGTGAACTACCTGGATTCGTATCGCGCGACGATCGCGCTCGGGCGCGCCGCGTGCAGCGAAGATCAGCCGATCCCGGAGGATGTGCCGGAGGCGCTGGTGCAGGCGATCTTGGCGGCTCGCAACAAGTAGCTAGGCCTCACCACGCGCCGGGCTGTTACTGGCAGCGGAAGTTTGCGGCGTTCGTGGTGCTGCCGCTCGGGTTGATCAGCACCGCTCGCTGCGGGTAGGGGCAGAGCGGGCGCGTCATCCCGTTCGTTCGGTGCGAGGCCACGATCGCATTCGGGCGCTGGCCGTTCTCGACCCACGCGTCGAGCGCCGCGAGTGCATCGAACGTGTCCGGGCCCGGGCCGTTCGCGCAGTGGAACACGCCCGGCGCCATGTAGAGCCGCACGAAATCGTCGCGCGTGACGGCGCCGAGGCTCGCGGCGGTGCCCTCGAACGTGGTCAGCGTGGCGAGTGGCGGAATCGCGGCGTCCGCCCAGCCGTGCCATAACAAGAGCTTGCCGCCGCGCTGCTGGAAGCCGCGCAGATCGCCGCTGGTCGCAAAGCCCGTCGGTTCACGCAGGTTGTACGCGCCGTTGGTCGCGTCGAACGTGCGAAAGTCGATCGGTGGGCTGACGAAGTTCCGGAAGAAGTTGTCGACGAGCAGGTGCTGCAGCGATGGACGATCCGACGTGAGGTTGCTCAGCACCATCCAAGTCTTCCAATTGCGCGGGTCGCCTTCGCCGCCTTTCGCGTAACCGGGCGCGCGGTGAATTCCGCCGGGCCCGCGGTAGATGGCGTCGATCACGGCGATCTCGTTGGCAGTGAAGCAATTAGGGTCCGATGCGTTCCCAGGCGCGCAGACGGGCAGATCGGTGCTGGCGTTGAAGGGGCAGTCGCGCGGGTCGTCGAGGATGCCGTCTGCGATCCCGTCGAGCGCATCGCAGGCGGACAGCACGCTGCGTTCGAGCGTGCCGAGCTTCGCGACCGGCAGCGCCGGCGTGCTGAGCTGCGCGGGGTTCGGATACATGTGGCGCTGGTTCCACGCGAAGCTCGTCATCACGATCTCGAAGTCGGCGGGCGCGCCGGCGATGATGCCGTCGAAGTCAGCCGGGTACTGGAACGCCTCCCACAAGCCCTGCTTGCCGCCGGTCGAACAGCCTTCGAAATACGCGCGGCGCGCGCCGGTGCCGTAATAACGCGCGATCACTTGCTTCACGCCGACGCTGGCCGCGTGCACGCCGCGGTCCAGGAAGTCGATGCGCTTCGGGGCGCCCGCCGCAGCCCAGCTCGCGTCTTCGTTCGTGCCTTGGTGCCCGGTGTCGGTGCCAGCGCTGGCGTAGCCGAGGGTGAGCGCGGTCGTCAGCGCGGGCAGGCTGCCGGCAAAGCCGCCGTTGCCTGAGAAGTGGAGCTTCGAGTTCCAGGGGGTCGGCAGGTCGACCTCGAAGTTCACGCGGTTGAGGCCGACGGCCTTGTCGCCAGTGTCGACGAAGCCGGAGACCTGGCAGTGCTCGGGCACGCCAGCGGCGGCAGGCACCCAGCTGGCGGCAAGCACCGACGGCTTCCCGCTGCGCGCGCGCTTGCGGATCTTCTTGGCCTTCATCGCCGGCTTGAAATCCGCGACGAGCTGCGCGCAACCGGTTTGGGATGGCGCGGCTTCGAGCGCGGGCGCTGCGAGCGAGACCGCTGCGAAGGCGAGTGCGCAGCTGAAGACGCCCCATCGGTTCATCGGCGCAGCCTAACTCTCGCGCGCGAGAGGCACGAGCGGCGCGGCGCTCAGATCGCTCGCTTCAGCCTCACGATCGCGCCGAGCGCTCGCTTCGCGAAAGGCGTGAGCCGCGTGCGCGTATAGGCGCCCGAGACGGCTTTCAGCGCCTCGCCCTGTGTGGGGTACGGGTAGATCACGCGCGCGAAGGCGCTGAGGCCGATGCCCTGCGTGATCGCGAGCGTGTACTGCGTGATCAGGTCGCCGGCGTGGGCGGCCACGATCGTGGCGCCGAGGATTGCGTCCGTGCCTTTGCGCACGTGCACTTTCACGAAGCCTTCCTCATCGCCGTCCAAAACGGCGCGGTTCGCGCGCGTCATCGGCACCTGATAAGTGTCGATCGCGATGCTCTTGGCCACGGCGTCGCGCTCGTACAAGCCGACGTGCGCGATCTCCGGGTCGGTGTACGTGCACCACGGCATCACCAGTCTCGAGAGGCGCTGCTTGCCGAACGGGCCGAACGAGAACAGCGCGTTCTGGACCACGATCTTCGCTGCGGCGTCGGCTGCGTGCGTGAACTTCCAGGTCATGCAGATGTCGCCCGCGGCGTAGATGCGCGGGTTGGTCGTGCAGAGGAAGTCATCGACCGCGACGCCGAGCCGCGCGTCGTGCTGCACGCCGACGACATCGAGACCGAGCCCCTCCACGTTGGGTGCGCGCCCGGCGCCGACGAGGATCTCGTCGACGGCGAGGACGCGCGCGCGACCGGCATTGTCGACGACGTGCACGAGTTTCTCGTCGCCGCGCTTCTCGACGCGCTGAATCGACAGCTCGAACCAGAGATCGACACCATCGCGCACGAGAGCGTTCTGCACGATCGCCGCGGCGTCCGCGTCTTCGCGCGACAGAATCTGCGCGGCCATCTCGAGCAGCGTGACTTCGCTGCCGAGCCGGCGGAACGCTTGCGCGAGCTCGCAGCCGATCGGGCCGGCGCCAATGATGGCCAGGCGCCGCGGGCGCTCGGTGAGCGTGAAGACGGTCTCGTTGTCGAGGTAGCCGGTTTCGGCGAGGCCAGGGATCGCGGGCGCCAGCGCGCGCGCGCCGCTCGCAATCACCGCGCGCCGGAAACGCAGCGTTTGGCCGTCTACGTCGATCGAATCGTTGCTCGTGAACTTCGCGTTGCCGAGGTGCACGTCGATGCCGAACTCCTCGCTGTAGCGCTTGGCGCTGTCCTCGTGGCTGATGCGCGCGCGGATCTCGCGCATGCGCTCCATTGCCGCCGCGAAGTTCGGGAGCCCTGCGAGGTCCCCGCCGAGGCCGAGTCGCGCGGCTTTGCGCGCGTCGTGAACCAGGTGCGCGGCCTTGATCACGGCTTTCGAGGGCACGCAGCCGACGTTCAAGCAGTCGCCGCCCATTAGGTGGCGCTCGATCAGCGCGGTCTTCGCCCCGAGGCTCGCAGCGATCAGCGCGGTGACGAGCCCAGCGGTGCCGGCGCCGATCACGACCAGGTCGTAGACGCCGTCGAAGCGCGGGTTCTGCCAATCCAGCGGATGAACGTTCGCGACGAGATTTTGGTTGTGGTGATCGAAGGGCGCGACGCGGACAGGCATGGCAAAGCCTCGATTGGTTCGGAGGGATTACTGAGCGGTCGCGTCGGCGAGCGCTTTGCGAGCGGTGCGGACCGCGAGCACGACGAGTCCAGCCGTGACAGCGAACAGCGCAATCTTCGCCGGATTGACGCCGCCGCTCAGCACGTCCCCACCCAGGCTTCCGAGGTACACGTAGAGCAGCGTTCCGGGCAGCATGCCGATCGAAGCGATTAGGTGGTCCGTGAACTTCACTCGCGTGAGGCCGAGCCCGTAGTTGAGCACGTTGAAGGGGAAGGTCGGTGCGAGCCGCAGCAGGAAGACGATTTTCAGCCCGGCATGGCCTACGGCGCGGTCGATCGCAGCGAAGCGCGCATCGTTGGCGACGCGCTTCGCGACCCAATCTCGCGCCAGATAGCGCGCAATCAGAAAAGAAAGATTCGCTCCGAGCGTCGCGGCTGCGAACACGTAGAGGGTTCCCTTCGCAAGCCCGAAGATCGCGCCGGAGGCCAGCGTGAGCACCGACCCAGGCACGAAGGCCACCACGGCGGCCGCGTAACCGAGCACAAACGCGAACGGCCCCCAGGCGCCGAGGCTTTCGATCCAAGCGAGGAAGCGCGGAAGTTCCGCCGCCACGCGTCCCCCCAATTTGGCGATCGCGAACACGGCGAGCGCCGCGATCACGGCGAAGCCTGCGATCTTCAGCCAGTTGCGTTGGGCGGTCTGGGTCATCGAGACATGCTCCTGCATCGAGGTCGGATCCTTCGCGCGAGTTGCTGGCTCGGATGTTCTCCGCGGCGAGCAGTCACGCGCTCGCCAGCGCGCCGCCGCAGCTCGAGCCGGCGCCGGCGGTGCAGCCGAAGCAGTGCGCTGCGGTCGCGACGGGCGAACCTGTGAGCTCGCGCAAGTCAGCGAGCTCGAACAAGTCGCGCGGTCCGCGCAGCGGCAGCGCGAGCGCCTGATTGAAGTCGCAGTCGTAGAGCGCGCCATCCCAGGCGACCGAGAGCGTGGTGCGACACATGAGTGCATCGACCGTTACCGGGTTGAAGTGATTGACCAAGAGCGCCATGTATTCGGCGTGCTCTCCGCTGCGCGCGAGCTCGCGAGCGAAACGCTTGATCGGCATGTTGGTGATGGTGATTAGGCGGTCGAAGCGGATGCCGAGCGCGCCGAGCTCGCGGCGATAGTCGGCCTCGAGTCGCGCCTGCGCGCCGGGCAGGGACGCACCCAGCGGGTTGTAGACGAGCGCGAGCGTCAGCCCCGCGCCGGGCTCCGCGTAGCCGAGCGCGTTCAGCTGGCGCAGCGCGGCGAGGCTGCGCTCGTAGACGTTCTTGCCGCGCTGCGCGTCGACGTTGCCGGGCGTATAACAAGGCAGCGAGGCGACCACCTCGACGCCCTCCGCCGCGAGGAACTCGGCGGTGTCCTCTTGGCCCGGCTCGAACAGCACGGTCAGGTTGCAGCGGTCGAGCACGCGCCGCCGCAGCGCGCGCGCGCCGCGCACGAGTGCGCGGAAGTGCGGGTTCAGTTCGGGCGCGCCGCCGGTGAGATCGAGTGTGCCCAGCTGCGGGTTGCGCGCGAGCACCTCGAGCACGCGCGCAGCGAGCCGCGCGTCCAGCGCCTCTGTGCGCTTCGGGCCCGCCTCGACGTGGCAGTGATGACACGCGAGATCGCAGCGCAGGCCGACGTTCACTTGCAGTGTGGTCGTCTCGGCGCGCGTGAGTGTGGGCAACCCGCGCGCTGCGAGCGTGGCGGCGAAGTTGTCAGGTGCGGCGCTCATCAGCCCTCGGCATGCCTCAGCGAATCGCAACGATCGCCCGGCTAAACGCCGAGCGTGCGGCGCAAGTTACTCGCGTGCGCTTCGCGAGGGGAACGAGATCGCGTCGGCGGTTGCGTAGCTCACCGGATCGGATCTGGCGCGGGACCCACGCGCTGGCCGAGCGGAGATTCTGCTGAGTGAGCCCCGAGGGGAAAACTGCAAGTGTGCAGTTTCGCTCGTTGATTGCTTGGCTACGGTGGTGAACTGAACTTCATGTCAGTTTCTAACCGAGCCACGACCCCCGATCTCGCAGAGCGCCGCGGAGTGCGGCGAGGCCCCGTCCTGACGCGCACGCGCCTGGTCTTCGCCGCGACCGAGTTGTTCGCCGAACGCGGCCTGCACGCCGTGACGAGCGCGCAGATCGCACAGCATGCGGGCGTCGCGACGGGGACGTTCTACCTCCACTTTCCGGACAAGCTCGCGCTCTTCCGCGCGATCGTGTTCGACGCGCTCGCCGAACTGCGCGCACGCCAAGACGCCGCGGGCGCCGCGCACGCGCCAGGTTCTCGCGAAGAACTCGCAGCGCGCACCGAGGAGTTCCTCGCGTTCGCAGAAGCAAAGCGCGCATTGATGCGCGTGTTGTTCGCGCGCAGCGCCGAGAGCGGCGGCATCGCCGAGGAGATTGTGGGCGTGATCGCGCCGGCAATCGAGCGGCGTTATCAGGCGCTGCAAACGAGCGGCCGCATGGCGCGCGAGATCCATGCGGGCGTCGCCGCGCAAGCGCGTGCCGCTTCGCTCGTGCGCATCGCCGCGTGGTGGACCGAAGAGCCCTCGCGCGCGACGCGCGCCGAGGTCGCCGCCACGCTACTTCGCCTCGATCCGGGTGCGCTCGCGCCCGCAGAGCATCCGTAACAATCCACCGCGCCCAACCGAGGAACCCGCTTTCCATGGCTCACATCACCCACGACTCCGCCTACAACACGGTCGACCGCGACGACTTCCTGACGATGATCGACCCGGCCCGTTACGCGACGCGCTGCGACGCCTTCGACGAGATCATCTCCGCCACGCGCGACCACCACTGGGACCCCACCGATCCCGTCTACATCGACTTCGACGCCGTGCCCTTCGACACCACGAAGGAGCTGCTGATGCCGCGCGAGTTCGTGATGGAGTTGAACTGCGCCGTCGCCGAGCGCCTCGACGAGGGCCAGCAGATCCGGCTCGCGAACGAATCCACCCGCTTCTCGATCTCCTCGATCCTGCACGGCGAGCAGGGCGCGCTCTCGCTCTCCGCGAGCCTCGCGCAGATCCTGCGCGACCCGGGTGCGCAGGAGTACGCCACCAATCAGGCGCGCGAAGAGGCGCGCCACGTCGCCGGCTTCTCGCTCTACGTCGCCAAACGTTGGGGCACGCCGATGGCCTGCGGTTCGACGCTCGCGGGCCTAATGAACGACATCGTGCTCGCGCCCGAGGTCTACAAGAAACTCGTCGGCATGCAGATGCTGATCGAAGGCCTCGCGATGGGCGCCTTCGCGACCTTCCACTCGATGACGAACGACCCGCTGCTGCGCCGCTTGATCCAGCTCACCATGAGCGACGAGGCCTTCCATCACAAGTTCGGAAAGATCTGGGCCGACCGGACCATCTCGAAGCTCAGCGAGGAAGAGCACATCGCGGTCGAGGACTGGGCGGCGAAGTGCTTCCACACGCTGCTCTTCAACCTGATCAATGCCGAGCAGAAGCAGGCGATCTACCCGCAGTTCGGCCTCGAGTGGCAGTGGGTGCGCAGCGCGATCCAGGAAGCCTTCTCCGACAAGGACCGCCGTGCCGCGATGACGCGCGGCACCAACATCTTCCGCGTGCTGATCAAGACTCTCCTCAAGGCCGGAATCATTACGGACCGCACGCGCTCGGTGTACGCCGGCTGGGTGGACATGGCCGAGCTGAACCGCGAGGCCGACGAGGTGGTCGGTCACGACCTCGCGATGGCGACGGTCGCAGAACTGCGCGAGCTCAACGCGCAGCACGCGAAAGTGATCAGCCGCGCACGGAGGCCGGGGCGCGTCGCGAACGCTTAGGGAGCAGGCGCGGCGCTGCTGAAACTCCAGCGCCGCGCCCTAATTCCCGAGCCCCACGCTGCGCTCGCTCCAGCGTCCAGCACCGGCGCGGAACACCAGCAGCCGCGTGCGCGTGCGCAGCGTTACCAGATCGCCGCTCGCGCTGAGGCGGACGGGCGCTTCGTGCAGCGCGATCGGCGCCTCGAAGAAGCCGCCGCGCGTCGGCGAGAGCGCGAGCGCACGGCGATCCGTGGCGAGCGCGGCCACGTGGTTCGCGACCGCCGTCGCGACGACGCGCTCGCGAGGCCCGAGGCTCGCTTCCAGCCAGTTGCCGCTGCCGCCATCGAAGCCAAGCGCGCGCTCGTTCGTAATCACCAGCGCCACGCGATCACCGAGTTCGGGCCCGAGCGCGATGCGCTCGCCGGGACGCAGCCGCACTTCGTGCACCCCGCCCGTGTTCGTCGTGACCGCGAGCAGCCGCCGTTCCGTCTGCGCAACGCCGATCTCGCCGTCCACCCAGCTGCGCAAGACGTGTTCCCCGACGC
>JANNDT010000108.1:0-8468 GCA_031387905.1 Deltaproteobacteria bacterium | reverse complement strand
TTCAAGGAGCCCGGCACGCTCGTGGTCGCGCAGGCGAACAACCCCGAGCATCAGGCCTACGACGCGCGCCTCGCGCCGTTCCGGCAGCGGCGTTCCTCCTTCGCGTTTGCGCAGGCGTTTCGCAGCATGGCCGGCGCGGGCGCGGCGCCGCCGCCGAAGCAGTCGCAGCCAAAGCCCGATGTGCTGTTCCGCGAGCGCTTCCACTTCGAGCTCGGTGGTGTGCATTTCGAGCTGATCGCATGCAACGGTGCCGAGACGCGCGATTCGCTCGTGGTCTGGCTGCCGCAACACCGAGTGCTCTTCGCCGGCAACGTGTTCGGCGCGCTGTTCGGACACTTCCCGAACCTCGTAACAATTCGCGGCGACCGCTACCGCGACGCGCTCGAGTACGTCGCCACGCTCGAGCAGCTGCTCGGTTTCGATGCGGAGGTGCTGTGCGTCGGGCACTTCGACCCGGTGACTGGGCGCGACTCGATCCGCGCCGAGATTGCGCGCATGCGCGACGCGACGCTCTACGTGCACGACGCGATCGTGAAGGAGATGAACGCGGGCGGCGACGTGTGGAGCGCGATGCGCGAGATCGAACTGCCCGCGCGACTCGAAGTGGGCCAGGGCTACGGCAAGGTGGCGTGGTCGGCGCGCGCGATCTGGGAGCAATACCAGGGCTGGTTCCACGGGCGCTCGACGACGGAACTCTACGCCACGCCGCATTGGGCCGTTTCGCCGGACTTGGTGGCCCTCGCCGGCGGGCCGACTCGGGTTGCGGCGGCTGCCGCGGAAAAAGCCGAGAGCGCGCCGCTGGAAGCGCTGCATCTCGCCGAGGCCGCGCTCGCGGCGGATCCGGCGCACGCCGGCGCCCTGCGCGCGAGCCTCGCCGCGCATCAGAGCCTACTGCGCGCCAGTAACAACTTCTGGGAGACGCGCTGGCTCGAGCAGCAGATCCGCTCGCTCGAAGCTGCGCTCGAGCCTGCGAAGTGAGCGCGAAGCCGGCCGATATCCGCATCGCGGACCTCGCGAAGCCCGTGCTCACGCCGACCCAGGCGACCGCGGTGAAGTACGCCGAGAGCCAGCGCGTGCAGTTCGACGTCGAGACGCTGCTCAGCGCCGCGCGCGCAAAGACGGGCCTCGCGGATTTCGGTCGCGACGATTTCCGCGCGCGCCTCGCAATTCAGTGTCAGTCGATCAATGAAGACAGCGAGCTGAACGCGCTCGGCCGGCTCGGCGTGTTCGCGAACCTGTCGCGCTACGCAGCAAACCGGCTGCGTTTCGAGGAATTGCTGAAGCGTCACCCCGAGATTCTCGACGTACAGATCGAGCGCCCGATCATCGTGGCGGGCATGCCGCGCACCGGCACCACGCACCTGCTCAACCTAATCAGCGCCGACACCCGCTTGCGCTCGCTGCCCTACTGGGAATCGCTGGAACCCGTGCCCGCACGCGGCGAGGGCGCAGACCGCGACGGCCGCGACCCGCGCTGGGCGCGCTGCAACGAGTCCTACCAGCAGATGGTCGCGAACATGCCGCTGATCGTGGCGATGCACGACATGCCGCCGGAGCACATTCACGAAGAGATCGAGCTCGAGGAGCTCGACTTCGCCTCCTACTTATTGGAGTGGCTGTGCCGCCCGCCGCGTTGGCGCGATCACTACCTCACGCTCGACCAGCGCCCGCACTACGCCTACATGAAGCGCGTGCTGCAAGCGCTCACGTGGCTGCGCAGGCCGCAGCGCTGGATCCTGAAATCGCCGCAGCACCTCGAACAGCTGCTGCCGCTGCTCGAGGTCTTTCCCGACGCCACGATCGTGATCACCCACCGCGACCCAGTCTCGGTGATCCGCTCGACGATCACGATGCTCGGCTACGGCGACCGCATGCGGCGCACGCGCATCGACCTCGCGGGCCTCGCTGATTATTGGATCGACCGCGTCGACAGACTGCTCGGCGCTTGCCTGCGCGATCGCGACAAGCTGCCCGCCGCGCAGACGATCGACGTGGCCTTCGACGAGTTCATGGCCGACGACATCGGCATGGTCGGGCGCATCTACGAACGCGCCGGCCTCCCGATGTCCTCCGCCGCGCGCGCGCAGCTCGATGCGTTCATGGCCGCGAACCCGCGCGGCAAACACGGCCAACTCATTTACGACCTGCGCGGCGATTTCGGCCTCGAGCCCGCCGATGTGCGCAAGCGCTTCAGCAGTTATGTCGAGCGCTTCCGCGTCCGCGTCGAGAGCTAGGCAGCGAAGCGCGCGACGGCGGCGACAAACGCGGCGATGTCATCGAGACGATCGAGCTGCGCGATCACCAGATCGTCGTTCACATCCGCGTAGCCGCGAACGAGCACGTTGCGAAAGCCCACGGCGCGAGCGAGCGACTCGCCGAGTTCGGGCGTGAGCACGCGGTGGCGCGCGAGCAGGCGTAACGCGTCCGCGTTCGTGCCCGGCGGCCCCCAGCCCTCCGATGCGCACGCGTGCTGAGCGACGTCGATGCAGCCTTCGATTGTCGTCACGAACACATACTTCAGCGCGGCCAGGCGCTCGCGCAGGAACACCAGGTCTTCCTCGATGCGCTGAAGCAGCCGGCGCACGCGCCGCGCGTCAACCATGCCGGTGCCTCAAGTACACGTCGTCGAGGCGGCGCTGACGGTCTTCCTCATCGAGATAGATGCGGCGCGTGTCCGCTTGCCAGCGGACGCGTGCAGGCGGAGCGTCGTCAAACAGCAACTCCCCATGCAGTGCTACGCGGCCCGCGAGTTCGAGCGGCGCGCCGTTGAGGACGAGCAGATCGACACCATCCGGTAGCGGCACGTCCCACGCTGGAGGCGCTGCGCCCGCCCAATAGGCGGCGACATCGACATCGGAGTCCGGGCGCGCCTGCCCTCGCGCGCGGCTGCCGTGCAGGAAAGCGAAGCAAGCGCCCGCCGTGCGGAGAGCGGCGACGATCGCAGCGCGGGCATCGGTCGAAAGCTGCACGGCGGCAGCATAGTCGCCCCTCTGCTTCAAGCTGACTCCCTAGGAGCGAGCGCGGCGATACCGTGGCGCCCTCGGAGGGAAACATGGCCACTGTCGAACACCCGCAAGCGCCGCGCCGCATCGGCAACGTCGAACTGCCGCCGATCGATCAGGTCGGTTACGTCGTGCGCAGCCTCGCTGAGACGACGCAGCGTTACGCCCGACTGTTCGGCCCGTTCGCGTTCATGGATTCGCCACTCACGGGCGTGCTCTACCGCGGCGTGCCGACCGACGTGAACCTGCGCATCGCTTATGGCAGCGCGGGCGCTCTCGAGATCGAGTTCATCGAAGTGCTCTCCGGCGCGTCGCCGCACTCGGAGTTCCGCGACGCGGGCCGCGAGGGCATCCACCACATTCGCTACCGCGTGCCGGATTGCGACGCGACGATCGCAGCGCTCCGCGGCGAGGGCTTCGCGCCGATCTGGTACCACGACATGGGCTTCGCGAAGTTCGCGTACCTCGAACACGCCAGCCGCGACGGCGTGCTGCTCGAGTTGCTCGAGATGAGCGGCGCCGCGCGAGCGAGCTGAGCGAGGTGGCCTGCGCCGCTGCCGGATTCGGCGCGGCGTCTGCCGGATCCAGCAGTGGCCTCCCTGAGAACTTCGCGCGCGCGGTTCTCCCCGCGGCCTGGCGTTTGCTTTTTCCAGGTTGGCGCGGCTCGCGCAGGCAATTCCGCCCAAGCGCCGGCCGCGAGGAGGAATCGATTGGGTGAATCGACACCGAATGGCCCGATTCTTGGCGACCGCGGCGGTCCCGTTTGCCTTGCTCTCCGCTCCGCTGGCGAGCTCGGCGCAGGAAGGCAACTCCTTCAGCGAGGCGTCTCTCTACTTCGAGCTGAACGACAGCGATGGCGATCTCGGCATGCACGGCTCGATCGACGGCGACGAGTGGCGCCGGCCCACGATCGAGGATCCGAACGAGCGCGTGATCCTGAACACCAACGTGCTCGGGCGCGTCGCGCGACAGGGCCTGACGCAGTTCTTCTTCGAGAGCGCCGAGCCGCGCTTCGACGAACTCGCGCCAGTAGATTTCTTCAAGCGCTTCCCGGAAGGCACTCACGAAATCGAAGGGCGCGCGCTCGATGACACCGAGATCGAGAACGAGGTCGAGATCTCACACGTGATGCCCGCGCCCGCCGGAAACATCCGCATCAACGGCGTTGCCGCAGCGGTGAACTGCAGCGCGCTGCCGCTGCCGGTGGTTTCCGCGCCGGTGCGGGTCGAGTGGAACGAAGTGACGACTTCGCATCCGACGATTGGCACGCCGGGCCAGGCTGTGGACGTCGAGGAGTATCAGGTGTTCCTCGAGCTCCGCGGCGGCGAAGTCAAGATGAGCGAGAACCTGCCGCCGGGCACGACGTCGCTGGAGGTGCCGCTCGACTTCACGGCGCGCGGTAACCGCTTCAAGCTCGAGGTCCTGGTGCGCGCCGACAACGGCAATCAGACCGCGACGGAGACGTATTTCGAACTGCTGTGAGCGAATTGGATCCTGTCCGGATACTGGGCCGGAGAGAGCGCCGGGCTGGCGCTCACTTCGGCCCACTCCACGGGGCCTGTTTCAATCGAGCCGCGGCGTCGATCGGTTGGCGTGCTCTGGCAGCCGCAGCGCCACGCGCACCGAAGCGTCGACGGCGCTCGCGCGGATGTAACCGATCGCGCGCTTCTCCCGCGCAACGTATGCCTTCACGGCTTGATCCGAGGCGAGCGTCGCCGGGGGCAGCACCCCAAGGAAGTACTGGCGGTTCCAGTACACCGTGAGTTGTTGGGGCGTGTCGCTGAACACGACAGCTGCGAACGCCTCGCGCTCGCGGCTCTCGGATTCGCGATTCACGGGCTGAATGCCCTCGCCGCCCGGCCAGTAGCGGCGTTGCTTGAGATAGATCTGCGCGATCTGGTCGACGCTCAGCAATGCCGCGCGCTCGGGGTGAACGATCACCACGAGTTCTTCCGCGCCGAGCGGCGCGGCGAGCACGGCCAGCAGCGTGAGAACCCCGAACACGGACCCACACGCGCGCATTAGAAGAGCACCGACATCGTGACCAGCAGCCCGCGCTCTACCTGCGGCAAGTCGTGTGTCGAGAAGCGGTAGCTGGCTTTGAGCACAAGCCACTCTTTCGGGAGCCAGGTGAACCCAACGTCCGCGATCTGCGCGTCCTGGCCCGGCGACGGATCGAAGTGCTCGAGGCGCCCGACGGCGTACAGCTTGGCGAGCTTCGGCGAGAGCGCGTCGAGTGGGTACGCGGCTTCGAGGAAGACGCCCAAGAAGTCGCGGCCAGGAATGTCACCACTCGAAAACGCGAACTCGGAGGAGAGTTCGAGTCGTTCGCCGACGCGCGCCTTCGCGTCGATGCCGCCGAGCGTCGACCAGCGGCCATGCTCAGCCGAGGCCAGCAGCGAGCTGCCGACGAGCCACGCGCCCTGCGCATCGCCGTACTCGAACCGTCCACCCACCGCGCGATCCGGGGCGTTCTCATCAGACTCGAGATCGAAGCTGTCGATGAACTGCCCGAACACCCAATAATTGACGACGCGCTTCTCCGGATAGAACGAGCCGAAGATCGTCGCGCCGGTCAGCGATTCCTCGCCGAGGCCCACTTCGAGCGTGACGGGCTGCGTCGGCGTCCAGACGAAGGGCTCCGCGGGCGCGAGGTTCCAGTGGCCGACGGGAGTCTGGAACTTCCCGAAGCGGAAGCTGAGCGCGTCGCTCACGCTGTATTCCGCGTAGAGCCGCTCGAAGGTCGCCTTCGCGTCGGATTCGACGCTCTCACCGGGTACCCACGTGAAGAGATTGCCGACTTCGAGTTCTGCGAAGAAGCGCAGCTTGTCGACGGGTTCGTACAGCACCAGAAAATTCGGCCCGTCGAGCGCGAACTCGTCGGCCTCGCTCTCGAGGCCCGCAAACTCGAACGTGGCGAAACCACCGATCGTCAGACCGCTGTCGCCGAAGCGGATGCCGCGCGCGGGGCGGTAGTCGATCGGGCCTAGGGAATAGACCGGGTCGCCGGCCGCAGCGGGCAGCTCGGGCTGCGGCTCTTCGCGCGGCGCCGCGTCCTGCGCGAGCGCGCTCGAAGCGAGAGCCAACGCGAAAAGCGCGTGAAGGAGTGCGCGCTGGAGCCAAGGCAGCGCGCGCTGACGGCTAGTCGGGCTCGTCGGTTCGCGGTTGGCCATGTGCGGAGCCCTCGCCCGAGATTCGATTGCGTTCCACTCTGTCACGCGCAGGGTTCTTCGTAACAACCAGCAGCGGCCTTGAGTTCCGAGGTGCGCCGTCTCGCCGCCCACTCAAGCTCCGCCTGCGGGGAGTCGACGCGCTTTCGAGCATGTCTCTGAAAGCGAAAGTCGGCCTGCTGATCGCCGCGCTGTTCCTCGTTTCGGGAGCGGCCAGCGTCGCGGTCGATCGCTGGGTGATCCGGCCAAGCTTCCTCGAACTCGAACGCGCCGAAGCAGAGCGCAACACAGGACGGGCGGTGGAGGCGATCCAGCACGAACTCGACGTGCTCAGCACGAGCGTGAACGCCTGGGCGTGGCGCGATGACGTTCAGCGCTTCATGCAGGGACACGACGACGCGTTCGTGGCGCGCGCGCTCGGCGCCGAATCGGTTGCGAGCGCCGCCGTGAGTTACCTCGGCTTCTATCGCGTGACCGGCGAGCAAGTCGTTCATCGCGCACCCGGAGATTCGGGTGAGGGCCTCGGGCGCTTGCAGGATGCGTCGTTGCGCGCGGAGCACCCGCTGCTTCAGCACGCGGACCTGCGCGCGGCGACGCAGGGCCTCGTCAGCACACCCAGCGGCCCGATGTTGGTGGCCTCGCGTCCGATCCCTGGGCCCGGCGGCGCGGGCCCGCCCAGCGGTGTGCTGATCTTCGGCCGACTCCTCGACGCGCAAACCGTGACGCGAATCGCCGAGCAGAATCGGCTCGAACTGCGCGTGGAGCCCGCGACTTCCGCCGATGCGTACGCGCCTCCTGCGGCCCCCCCCTCGGATTGGGAGCCCGGGCAACCGCGGCGCGCGACCTCCGTGCACGTCGATGTGTCCGGCAAGCACCTAATTGGCCAGACCGCGATCGCGGATCTCCACGGCGAACCGGTGCTGACGCTGACGGTAACGACGCCGCGGACGACTTCGGCACGCGGCGAAGAGGCCTCGAGGATCGCACTCGCAACGCTCGGCGCGGTCGGCGGCGTCGTGCTGGCGGTGCTCGTCGTGCTCGTGCACATCACCGTGCTCGGCCCAATCGGCAAGCTCACGAAGCACGCGTTGAACGTCGGGCAGAACGATTCGCTCGACGATCGCTTGCGACTCGCACGCAACGACGAGCTCGGAGTGCTCGCGGCGGAGTTCGACCGCATGACGGACCGGCTCGCCGAAGCGCGCGAGCGCCTAATCGATCAATCGTTCGTGTCGGGCAAGGCCGACATGGCCGCCGGGATTCTGCACAACCTCGGCAATGCCGTGACGCCGATCGCGGTGCGTCTGCACCTGCTGCGCGATCGCTTGAAGACTGCGCCGCTCGATGATCTCGAACGTGCTGCCGAGGAACTCGAGGCCGGCGCGGCGGCGCCGGAGCGGCGCGCCGACCTCGCGCGCTTCGTCGAACTCGCGAGCGTCGAACTGGTGGCGCTGCTCCGCGGCTTTCGCGAAGGCGTCGAGAGCGCCACCGGACAGATCGAGCACGTCCAGCAGATCCTCACCGAGCAGAGCCGGTATAGCCGCGTCGGCGGCGTCGCAGAGCGCGTCGATCTAGAGCGAGTCGTGCGCGAGGCGGCGGACGGGCTCAGCCCGGAACTGCGCGCCGTGATCGCCGTCTCGATCGACCCGAGCGTGCGCGAACTCGGCCCTAGCAGTGGCCCGCGCGTGACAATCCAGCAGATCGTCGGAAACGTGGTGCTCAACGCGGCGGAATCGGTTCGCAGCCACCGCAGCGCAGGCGGCCGCGTGACAGTGCGCGCGGTTCGCGAAGCAACGGGCGAGTTTGCGCTCGCCCACCTCACGTTCGAGGACGACGGCGCGGGCATCGCGGCGGCCGATCTCGCGCGCATCTTCGAGCGGCGCTTCTCGACCAAGCAGCGCGGCTCGGGCCTCGGCCTGCACTGGAGCGCGAACGCTGTGATCGCGCTGGGCGGCCGGTTGTATGCGGAGAGCCGCGGCGCGGGCCAGGGCGCGACGCTGCATCTGCTCCTCCCGCTCGGGGAATTTGCGCCTCCCGCGCGAAGCGGAGACGGTCGATGACGGGTTCCATGCTGGACTCCGGCCCGGTTCGCGTGCTTGTGGTCGACGACGAGCCGAACGTGCTCGCCGCGTATCGCGAGCTGCTCGCGCGCCTGGCCGCCGCGCCGTCCCGCGAGGCTGATTTATTGCGCGCCCGGCTGTTCAACAAACCGGCCGCGCAGAGCGAGGAGGCGACGCATTTCGAAGTTCACACCGAGGAGCAAGCGGACGCTGGCGTCGAGGCGGTGCGTAGCCGG
>JANNDT010000092.1:0-4352 GCA_031387905.1 Deltaproteobacteria bacterium | reverse complement strand
CGCGGCGGGCCTCTTCGAGCGCGTTCTCGAGGTCGCGCTTCTCCTGCGCGGTGTCCTTGTTCGGGGTGTAGTCGACGTGCTCGAGATCGACCGCGTCCTCCAAGAAATAGACCGGGCCGATCGCAATGCCGCGCGAAGTGGCGATGCCCTTCAGCACTGCGTTGCGCTCTGCGCGCGCCGCCGCCGCCGCGGGCCGCGCGACGCCTGCGCGGCCGAGTTCTTGGATCAGCTTGCTGCGCCGCTCCTCGCCGCCCGCCACGACGTTCAGCAGCTGCGCGTTGATGACGACCGGCGCGATCAACTGCGCGCAGGTCTCGAGCAGCTCGACCTCGGCGTCCGAGAACGCGCGCGCCTCGCGCGTCTGCACCACGAGCACGCCGATCGTGAAACCCTCGCCGCTGAGCCCGCGCACCTTGAGCGGCGCTGCGGCCAGCGAGCGGAACTGTTCTTCGCGCGTCTCGGGGAAGTAGCGATAGGCGGGATGCTGCTGCGCGTCAGGGAAGGCTTCGGGCTCGCCGCGCGCGGCGACGTGGCCGACGAGGCCCTCGCCCAGCGCCAGCTTCACTCGCCCCACCGAAGCCTTGTCGAGGCCGACGGTGGCCCTGAGCGTCAACGCAGCGCGGTCGGCGCTTGTTAGGTAGACGGAGCAGACGTCGGCAGCGAGACGCTTCGCGACGAGGTCGACGACGTTGTCGAGCGTTTCAACCAGATCGTGGGAGTGCGAGACGATGCCGGCAACGTCGGCGATCAGGGCTCCGCGCTCTGCGCTGCGATCGGTAATGACGGCTCCCTCGCGACGACGTTGCGCGATGGTACCGAGGTCTGTCGTGGTTGCGCGCCAAGCAGTAGCGACGCGCGTGGTGCACAAACACGAAGGCCGGGGATTGCCCCGGCCTTCGTGGTCAAACTCGATTGCGTGCGCTCAATGCGAGAGCGGCGAACTCCCGCCGTCGCTCGGCATCGGCGGCAGATTCTCCAGCCCGCTGCGATGCAGCGAGGGGAACACGAACTCTTTGTCTTCGAAGCGCATGCCGAGCGCGAGCAAGATCTTGCGCTTCGTGTCCATGCGGCAGTTCAAGCCCTTCTCGACACTGTGGATCGTCCGCAGCGCCACCTTCGCCTTGCGCGCGAGTTGCGCCTGAGTCATCAGGCGATTCTCGCGAATCTCGCGCACGCGGTTCGGCTGATTGTCGTTCTCGGTCTGCGCTTCTGCTTCCACCTTGTCTCCTCAACGCCGTTGCGAGCTTTCGCAGAGCGCCGGCCCCTTTGGGCGCAGGCGTCGCTCGCTCTCACCGGCCTCTCCACGAGGCCAGCACTTGGCTGTCCAGTGATTTCGGAAGCCACGCGGGTTTTCTTGAGCAGGATTCGGCGCTTGGCCGCTTTCGGCCGAGCCGCGCGGACGCGCTTTTCCGCGTGCAGCGCGGGCGCTTCCGCGAGCTAGCCGCCGCCTGCCGACCCCAAGGTTTCGACCGGCCGAGGTGTGCTGCGCGGCCCGGATATCGTGCGCGCGCCGGGCCGTCTCCTGAAACGAGGCGGCTAAGGTTGGCGCGCCTTGGGGGCCATTTGCGTCGCGCGATCGTGGTCTTCCTGCTCGCCATCTGCGTTTTCGGAGCCGCCGCGCTCGGCGGCTTCTACGCCGCGTCGAGGTTTGCGCCAGAGCGGCTGCGCGCCGAGGCGGAGGCCCGCCTCTCCGTGCTGCTGAAGGCGCCAGTTCGGCTCGGCGCCGTGCGCATCAGCCTGACCGAGGATCTGCCGTGGCTTCACATGGAAGCGCGCGGCCTCCGCGCCGATCCAATGCCCGGCGGCAGCTCGCTCGCCGTCGAACTGGCGAGCGCCAGCGTCGATCCGTTCTTGTTGATGCTCGGGCGGCTCGAACTGCGTGGGCTGCAGTTCGCAGGAGTCGACCTCGCGATCCCGGAGCCCGGGGCGGAGCAGACGCCCGGGAACGCGGAGGACCCGCTCACGCGGGTGGTCGCGGCGCTCTCGAACGGGGCGGACCAGCTGCGCGCGCGTCCCTGCCCGATCCCGCCGCTCGACGCCGAGCGCCTCTCGCTCTCGTTCACGAGCGCCGCCGCGCCGCGCCGCGTACTCGAACTCGACGTACTCACGTTCCGCTGTTCGCGCCTCGCGGGTGACGGGAACTGGGAGGCGAGCGGGCGTGGCGTGCTGAGCGCCGACGCCGCCGCGCCGTTCGAGTTGATGCTCGCGGTCGCGGACGACGAGGTCGAGGCGAAGCTTGCGGTGAAGGCGACCCGAGCCGGTGCGCTGCTCGCTGCGTTCGGGCAGTCGCCGGAACTCGCGGGCGAAGTGTTCGGCGAACTCAGCTGGCGCTCGCTGCCGCGCGCGCCCCACGCGCTGCGCTTCGAGCTCGAAGGCCGCGGCATCGCGGGCACACTGGCAACGCCCGATCCGAAGGGCAGCTTCGCGCTGGATCTGCGCGCGCCGAAGATCTCGCTCTCGCTCGAAGCGAGCCCGCACGAGCTGCGCACCACCGAGTTCGCGGTCTCGGACGGCGCGCTCGCGGTGAACGGTTCGCTCGCACTCGGCTTGCCGCTCGGCGACGCGAGCGCCCTGCGGGCCGAACTCGCGACGCGCAGCATCGGCCGCCCCGAACTCGAGCACATCACTGCGCAGCTGCCGAATGGCATGCGGCCCGATCTCGAGCGCGCGCTCGAACGCATCGTCAGCGGCCAGATCCGCAGCCTCGACGTGAAGCTCGCGACCAGCATCGCGGGCGTGCGCGAGATCGCGCGCGGTGGGCTGCTCGCGCGGGCCGGCGATCTCGGCGTGAAGCTCAGCCTCGAAGAAGCGGAGCTGCGCATCGGTGAAGCCGATGCGCTGCGCGACGTGACGGGCACGCTCGAGTTCTCGGGCGACACCCTCGAAGTGCACGCCGTCGGCGCGCGTTTCCGCTCGCGTCGTCTGCCGCGCCTCGCGCTGAAACTCACGGGCCTCTCGCACGTGCGATCACTCGAAGATGTGCGCTGCGAGCGCCCGCCGCCGGTGCCGCCGCTCGCCGCGATTGACGATCTGCGCGCCTGGGTCGAATCGCGCCGCAAACCGCCCTACACGCCAACTTGGAGCGCGCTCAACCTCGACATCGACCGGCTCTCGCACCCGCTTTTGTTTTGCGCGCTGCAAGACGTGACTGCCGAGATTCAGCGCCTCGACAACGGTTACGACTACACGATCGAGAGCGGCAGCTGGGCGACGTTCGGGATCGAGGGCAACGCCTCGTACCGCAAAGGGCGCGGCAAAGACGGCCAGCCACTGCGCGACAGCGGCTCGATTTCCGCAGAACTCGCACTCGGCGAGCGCCGCGCGCCGGTTGCGCCCGCGCGCGATCCCGCGATCTGGGCCGAGGGCCGCTTCGCGCTCGATGTCAGCTCGATGGGGCGCTTCCTCACCAAGAGTTACGACGGCGCGTTCCGCGTGGTCGGCGCACGCGCCGAGCTGCTGAACACGAAGCTGCGACTCGTGCCGACGGGCGAACTCGAAGGCAAGCTCGTCATGGAACTCGGCGGCGACGGTCCGATCCCGTTCACGGTCGATGCGCAGAGCCGCGGCCTCGAACTACTCGACGTCTGGACCACCTCGCAGGTGCCGAAGCCAATCATGTCGGGCCTGCTCGTGGGCGGCGCGACCGTCAGCGGAAGCCTGCATCTCGGGAAGAGCCCGCTCGAGGATGTGAACGGCTACGCCAGCCTGCACGCGCGCGAAGGCGAGATCTACCGCAATCTGCCGTTCTTGCTCGCGCTCGCGATGACCGACGACAAGATCGATCCGTTCGGCAAACGCGATCGCTTCCCATACGGCGCGATCGATCTCGAGGGCCCGATCGAGAACGGCTGGATGACTTCGCGCACGCTCACGCTCGAGGGCCGCTCCGAGCGCATGGCGGCCTCGGGCAAGACGCACCTCGCGGAGCCGTACGAACTCGAGAGCGTGATCGGCATGTACCCGATCCCGACCATCGACACGATCATCGAGCACATTCCCATCTTCAATGTGCTGCTGCTCGGCGAGGACCACGCGCTGGCCGGCTTCTACTTCTCGGTGACCGGCGAGTGGACGAAGCCGAAGGTGCAGTCGCTGCTCTCGAAGTCGATTGCTTCGGGGCCGGCGACGCTGGTGCTCGAAGGAGTGCCGAACTTCGTGTTCGGGAGCCTGAAGGCGCTGGGCGAGATTTTGGCGCCGCCGGCGGAGGAGAAGAAGGAGGCGGAAGCGGAGCCGGCGGCTGGGGCAGCGCCGGCGGAGGCGAGCGCTTCGTAGCGAGCAGCGCGGAGTGGGCCGGGGGCCGGCTGCGCTTCGTGGCTCGGAGCGGCCTTGGGGTGGATGTGGCGCTTTTGGTG
>JANNDT010000084.1:0-3512 GCA_031387905.1 Deltaproteobacteria bacterium | reverse complement strand
GACGTGCAATCCGAATACCCCGTCCGGCTTCGGATCGTCGAACGCGCCGTCCGCGAGCATCGCTTCGGCGCCGCCCGTCTCGGCCGCGCCGCCGCCTTCCTCTGCGGGCTGGAACAAGAACACCACCGTGCCCGGGAGTTCAGCGCGCATCCCGGCGAGGACTTCCGCGGCCCCCAATAACATGGCGACGTGCGTGTCGTGGCCGCAGGCGTGCATCACCCCAACAGCTTGTCCGTTGTAGGTTGAGCGTACTTTCGACGCGAAGGGCAGGCCGGGCTGCTCGACCACCGGCAGCGCGTCCATGTCGGCCCGCAACGCGACCGTGCGGCCCGGCTTGCCGCCGCGCAGCACGCCCACCACGCCGGTCTGGCCAACGCCTTCGCGCACTTCGATTCCGAGCGAGCGCAAGCGCTTGGCGACGAGCGCGGCGGTGCGCTTTTCGAGGAAGCCGAGTTCGGGGTTCTGGTGAATGTCGCGGCGCGTTTCGATCACGCGCGCTTCGACGCGTGCGGCGCGCGCGGCGATGTCTTCGCTCGCGCGAGCGCCCGCAGCGTCTGCCATGAAGAGCACCGGAAGAAGAAGTCGGGCGGCAATGCGATTCATCATGGACGACCTCGGGTGTGAGCGCCGCGCATTCTATCGCCGCGCGGCGCAGGAAACTTCGCGCCCCACCCCGCGGCTCGCCCGGCGTAGACTCGCGCCACACGGGGAGCCGCTTCGAATGCCGTCGGATTCGAGATTCCCGCGCGAGGCCTGGCTCCTGCTCGTCGCCGGCATCGCGTGGTTCGCGGCCGCTGGCGGCAGTTGGCTCGGCCTCGCGTTCGCCGTGTTGCCCGGCTCGCTGCTCGTCGGGAGTGGCGCCGCCACGTTGCTCGCGCTCGGCGAGCCGCGCCTGCGCGATCTCGGCGCGCTGGGGGGCGTGATCGGCGTGTTGGCCGCGTTTCCCGCCGCGATCGCCTGGGGGCCCGCGACGGGCTTCGGCCTCGCGTTGCTCTCGGCCGGCGCGTTCGCTGCCGCGGGTGCGCTCACCGCGCGCACGCAAGCTGCGACCGAAGGCGTCGCGCAGCCGCCGCGCTCGCTGCGCCTCAACGCCGAGATCGCAATCGATCAGGCCGTACGCGGGTCGATGCTCAGCCTGATTCCGTTTCCGAACGCCTCGGAACACGCGCGGCTCGCGAGCGAACTGCGCGATGCGGGCGAACTCTGGCGCGAGCGCGGCTGGCTCGATCGGCCCGCGAGTTATCACGTCGCGCCGCCGCCCGCGGAGCGCGTCGTAACGACTCCGCAGCGCACGCTCGGCATCGCGTTCGAGGAACTGCGCTTCGAGAGCGGCTACGCGCCGAACGAGAGCGAACCCGGCCGCGAGCGCTGGCTCGCGTATGCGCCGAATCGCCTCGCCTGGGCGTGGTTGTTACGGCAACGAGATCCCGCGCGGCCTTGGCTCGTCTGCATCCACGGCTATCAGATGGGCACACCGGCGATCGATCTCAACGTGTTCCGCGCGGAGCACTGGCATCGGCGCGGCTGGAACGTGCTGCTCCCGGTGCTGCCGTTCCACGGGCCGCGTCGGCTCGGCGCCATCTCGGGCATCGGCATGTTCGGGGCCGACTTCCTCGACAGCGCGCACGCGCTCGCGCAGACGGTCTGGGACGTACGGCGCCTGCTCGGCTGGATTCGCGCGCAAGGCGGCGAGCAGATCGCTTGTTACGGACTCTCGCTTGGCGGCTACTCCGCCGCGCTGCTCGCGAGCCTCGCGCCTGAGCTGACGACCGTGATCGCCGGCATCCCCGCCGCCGACTTCCCGCGCCTCGTGTTCGCGCACGCGCCGCTCGCCGAACGCGAGCGCTTCGAGCGAGCCGGCCTCTCGCGCGCGCTCGCTGAGCCGGTGATGCGCCCGGTCTCGCCGCTCGCGCTGGCGCCGCTCGTCCCGCACGAGCGCCGCTTCGTGTTCGGCGCGCCCGACGACCAGTTCGTGCCAGCCGAGCAGGTGCGCGACCTAATCGCTCACTGGCAGAAGCCGCGCCATCTCTGGTTCCCCGGCGCGCACGTGACGTTTCGTGCCCACGCCGAAGTGCAGGCTCTCGTGCGCGAAGCGCTCGCCTGAGATTTGTATCGAGGAGGCGTCAAGATGAGCCGGCTGAAGCTGCTTGCGGTTTTGTTCGCTTGGATTTGCGCCACTGCGTCGGCCGATCCAGCGCCCGCGGCTGCGAAGGGCAGCGCGGAACAGCTTTCCTGGCTCGCCGGTTGTTGGGCCTACGAAAGCGCTGAACTCGGCTCCGGCGAAACCTGGATGCCTGCAGCGGGCGGCGCGCTGCTCGGCGTCGCGCGGCGCATCGACGGCGGGAGACTCGTCTCGTACGAGTTTCAGCGCATCGTCGAGGATGGGTCGGGCGGGCTCTCGTTCATCGTGCTGCCCTCGGGCCAAGCGGAGACGCCCTTCGCGCTCAAATCGCTCGCCGCGAACGAAGCCGTGTTCGAGAATCTCGAGAACGATTTTCCGCAGCGCGTGATCTACCGGCTCGCGCAGAACGGCAACATCTCTGCGCGCATCGAAGGTGCGAAGGACGACCCGGCGCGCGCCATCGATTTCCCGATGCGCCGAGCGAGCTGCGACGAGCTGAAGACGGAGAATTGAGCGAGCGGCGCCTGCGCTGGTTGGCTCGCTATTCGGCGACGAGTTCGACCGGATCGCAGTCGAGCCCCGCGGCGACGAGCACGACCATGGCGTACTCGATGGGCTCGTTCTCTTCCTCGACGTGCTGCAACAAGTTGAGGTTGAACGAGGAGTGCCGGCCGGTGGCGCGCTCGTGCGCGTCGCAGATCGCTTGCACGAGATCGCGCTGCGACCAGCCGCGCTCGCGGCGGCGGCGGCGAATCCCGCCGCCATCGGGCACGACGCGCGCGCGATCGGCGAAGCGCGACATCAGCCGCGCGGGCGCGGGAGTTCGATCCATTCGAGGCAAGCACCGTCTGGATCGTGGAAGAAACCTGCGTTCAGGCCGTCGATCGGAATGTCGGGGCCCATGTCGAGCCGCACCGAACCCGAGTGTTCGAGGCCGAGCGCGTCGAGCCGCGCGCAGGCTTTCGCGGCGTCCTCGACGAGCAGCGCCAAGCGGTAGAGGCCGAGCGCGTTGGCGCTGCGCTTAGGCTCGCGCAGCGCGCGCGGCTGCTCCCACTCGACGAGGCGAATCGCGAACGAGGCGGTCGCGGCGAGCGTCGCCTCGCGCCAACGCGCGGCGCCTGATAACCCGAACGAAGCGGCGTCTGCCTCGCAGTGAAGCGTCTCGCTCGCGCGTAGGCCGAGTAGCCGCTCGTACCACGGCACGGAGTGCGCGAGGTCCCCGACGTTGAGCGCGACGCCCGCGAAGCGCGGCGCGGGAGCCGCGTTGGCAGCGTCCGCTGCCTCGGCGAGCGGCGGTGCGCCAGCGGCGACGAGGCGCGCGTGCAGTGCGCTTGCGTCGCGCGTCGTGAGCAGCAAGCGAGAGAAGCCGAGCTCGCAAATCGCCGCGGCG
>JANNDT010000062.1:0-2660 GCA_031387905.1 Deltaproteobacteria bacterium | reverse complement strand
ACCCGGCGGCCGCGCATCCGCCCGCGATGCCCGCGCGCCCCGGGCTCTCGCATCACCGCGCCGCGGCGAGCGCAAACGAAGCGTCCGCGCGCGCGGTGCCCGCGGTGCGCGAACTCGCGAAGCGCCTCGGCGTGGATCTCGGGCGCACCGCCGGCACCGGCCCTGGCGGGCGCATCATGCGCCGCGATGTCGAGGAAGCCGCGCGCGCTCCGCAGCCGCTGGCTATGGCGCCGCAGTCACACCAAAAAGTCTCGCCTCCGGCGAACGACCCACCGGACTGGCGCCGCGTCCCGCTGCGCGGCCTGCGCCGCGCGATTGCGCGCCACATGCGCGAGGCGCGGCACAAGGCTGCCCACTTCACCTACGTCGAGGAACTCGATCTCACCGCGTTGCTCGAACAGAGCGACGCGCTCGCCGGCCAGAGACTCTCGCCGCTCGCGTTCATCGCGCGCGCGGTGGTGCGCGCGCTGCCGAGCCATCCTGCGCTCAACGCCAGCCTCGATGAAGAGCGCGACGAGCTCGTCTACAAGCAGAAAATCCACCTCGGCATCGCAGTCGCCGCCGCAGACGGCTTGCTCGTGCCCGTGATTAGGGACGCCGCCGCGCTCGGCACGCGCGATCTCGCGCTCGCGACCGACGCGCTCTCGCGCCGCGCGCGAGAGGGCAAGCTCACACCGGATGAGCTGCGCGGCGGCAGCTTCACGATCAGCTCGCTCGGCAAGCTTGGCGGCATCGTCTCGACGCCGATCGTGAACTACCCCGAAGTCGCGATTCTCGGCGTCAACGCGATCCGCAAGCTGCCGCGCTTCGTCGGCGACCGAGTCGTCGCACGGCGCCTGATGAATCTCTCGATCAGCGTGGATCACCGCGTCGCCGACGGACACATCGCCGCACAGTTCGTTGCAGACGTGAAGACGATACTCGAGACCGCGGATTTCCCGGACGTATTTGGGGCCGACCCAGGAGGAACGCCATGACAGACGACTTCCTGAAACTCGACATGGGTGGAAAACTTCGGCGCCTGCGCGAAGAAAACGGACTCTCGCTCGCGGATCTCGCGCGCCGCGCCGCGCTGGCCGAGGCCTCGGTGCGCGATTTCGAAGATGGGCGCGCGGTGCCCGCGGTCGGCGAACTGCTCAACATCGCGAACGCGCTCGGCGTCTCGATCGGGCACTTCTTCCAGACGCGCATCCCTGATAAGCGCGTCGAAGTGGTACGCGCGGCCGATCGCTGGACCGTGAAGGCGCGCAGCGAAGCCGGCGGCGTACTCAACTACCGGTATCAGTCGCTCTCGCACGGCCTCACCGAGAAGCTGATGCAGCCGTTCATCGTGGAGGTGCCGCCGAGCCAGGACAGCGCGCTCAATCGGTCGCAGCACGAGGGCGAGGAGTTTCTGTTCGTACTCGCGGGCGTGCTCGAAGTGGAGATCGCCGGTGAGCGCCACCGGCTCGAACCCGGCGACGCGATCTATTACGACTCGCGCCAGCCGCACACGCTGCGCGCGCTCGAGGGCGCCACCGCGCGCCTGATCGCCTGCATCGCACAGCACGCGAACGTGATGCGCAAGAGCGAGATCGACCGCGCGTATCGGTAGCAAGCGGCGTCTCGCCGCGCGCAGCGAGCCGCGAGCGAGCGGAGATCGAACAGTGGCCTCGGAGCCAGGAGTTGAAAATGGCGAAGCAAGACAAGCGCTACCTCGGCGATCGCAAGCTGCGCCCCGAGTCTCTGATGATGAGCTTCGGCTACGAGCCGCGGCGTAGCGAAGGCTCGCTCAAGAGCCCGATCTTCCAGACCTCGACCTTCGTGTTCGAGAGCGCCGAGCAAGGCAAGAGCTTCTTCGAGGTCGCCTACGGCCTGCGCGCCGCGCGCGCCGGAGAAGAACCAGGCCTCATCTACAGCCGCATCAACAACCCCGACCTCGAGATCCTCGAAGACCGCCTAACACTCTGGGACGACGCCGAGGCCGCCTGCGTGTTCGTGAGCGGCATGGCCGCCATCGCCACGAGCCTCCTCGCCTACTGCCGCCCCGGCGACGTCGTCGTGCACAGCGAGCCGCTCTACGGCGGCACCGATCACATGCTGCGCGCCGTGCTCCCGCAGTTCGGCATCCGCGCCGTCGGCTTCCCCGCCGGCGTTCCCATCGAACAGATCGCGCCGCGCCTCCGCCAGGAACTCGCAGACGCGCACATCGGCTGCGTGTTGATCGAGACGCCCGCAAATCCCACGAACGCCCTCGTCGACATCGCCGGCGTTGCCGCACTCATCAAGGAAATCGACGCGGGCGAGCGCAAGCCCGTCGTGATGGTCGATAACACCTTCCTCGGCCCACTCTGGCAAGCCCCGCTCGCGCACGGCGCAGACATCGTCATCTACTCCGCCACCAAGTTCCTCGGCGGCCACAGCGACCTCGTCGCCGGTGCGTGCCTCGGCAGCGAAGCCGCGCTCGCCCCGATCCGCACGCTGCGCACCTTCTTGGGCACGCTCGCCGACCCCTGGGTCGCCTGGCTGTTATTGCGCTCGCTCGAGACCCTCGCGCTGCGTATGGGCGCTCAAATGCGCGGCGCGCGCGATGTCGCCGCCTACCTCGCGCAGCACCCCAAAGTCCGCCGCGTCTACTACTTCGACCAGCTCGACCGCGGCGACCCGATGTACGCCGTCTA